>NZ_JBSGJX010000065.1:0-31593 GCF_053605785.1 Nonomuraea sp. NPDC003754 | reverse complement strand
CCCGGCGACCGCGACGCCGGGCCGGTGAGCTCCGCGGCGGCGGCGCGCAGCGCGGCGATCTGCCGGCGGAGCAGGTCCGGCTCCGGCGCCGCGTCGGTGAGCGCGGGAACCGCGCTGACCTGGCCGGCCTGCTCCTCGTACCGCTGGTGGAGCTGGTTGGCCGCATACAGCGCCCTGGCGAACTCGGTGACGCGCGTGTTAGGGGTGCTCGCGGTGTGCACGAGCGCCTGGGCGCTCTCGTAGGCGGCTCTCGCCTGGGAGACCGCCTCCAGCAACGGGTCGGTGCTCATGCCGCCGGCCATCGTCATCGCCTGGAGGCGGAGGTTCATCTCGACGACCAGGAGCCGGTCGATCTGCTGCGCCAGCGCCTGGTCGAGATCCCGTACGAGCGGGTCGACGGCGTGGTCGTGCTCGCGTAACCGGCCGACCAGGTCGGCCACCGACGGCGGGGCGGCCGGGGCCGGCTCGGAAGGCGCCGTCCTCAGGCCGTGCGCCTCCAGGATCCGGCGTACGGCGTTCCGCTCCGCCACGAGGTCGGCCCGCTGGTCCTCGCTCACCGCGCCGATCCGGCGGGTCAGGAACGCCTCCTCGCGCTGCCGCGCCGTCAGGCACTCGTCGCGGCCCTCCGGCCGGGTGACCAGGCGGCGGAGCAGGTTCTGGCGAGGGTGGTTCCTGGCGTGCAGGGTGTCGACGATCTCGTGCAGTACCAGCCTGGCCACCTGGTCGGGCGCCACGCCCGGAGCCAGCCGCACCTCGTTGACATTGCCCGGGTTCACCACGGTACGGCCGAGCCGTCCGCGTGAGACGCGGCCCACCTCGAAGGTGAACGTCTGGTCGGGGAGGCCGCTGAGCTCGACCACCAGCGTGTCGGGCGCGGTCCAGCGCAGGCCGGTGACCGTTTCGCCGAGGTCGGCGGCGAGCACCTCGGCCTCGAACGCCGCCCTAGCCTCCGCCACCGTGAGCCGGGGAACGCCGCTCTCGCGGCCATCGGCGACGAATCTGGTGTTCCTGATGGGACGGCCGCTCACGAGCGCGTGGGCGTCCCTGGTCCGGCGCGCGGTCCTGATCAGCCGGGTGACCAGGCCCGGTGCGGGGTCCGCGGCCTGCTGGGCCGGCGCGGGGGCGGCGGCGGGCCGCGTGTCGGCCTGCGGTGTCGTGCCGGAGACGGTCACCGTCTCCGTCGTGGTGACGGTGCCGGGCGTGCCGACGTCTTGCGGGCTGCCGCTGTCTTGCGGGCTGCCCCTGGGGTCGGGCGTTCGAGGGGCGCCCTCCGGGGCGCCGGTCGGGTCCGGAGCGGCGGCCGTCTCCGGAGCACTCGCCACCTCCGGCGCGCCGGCCGCGTCGGGGGCGCTCGCCGGCTCCGGGGCGCTCACCGGATCCGGAGTGCCGGTCGGTTCCGGGGTGTTGGTCGGTTCCGGGGTGTTCGCCGGCTCCGGGGTGCTGGTCGGATCCGGGGTGTTCGCCGGATCCGCGGTGCCGGTCGGATCCGGGGTGACGGTGGAGTCCCGCGGGCCGTCGGGCGCGGCCGACGGTTCGGCCGGGGCCTGCTCCGTCGTGGGCGCGGGCCGCTGGTCGGGGGCGGGGGCAGCGTCCTGCGCGGCAGGCCGGGACGCCGGTCGCGAGTCCTGGTCCCGTGGCTGGTCCTGGTTGTCCTCGGGCTGGTCCTGGGACTGGTCCTGGACGTTCGGGTTCTGCGCGGCGGCGGTGTCCTGTCGCGTCTTCGCGTCGTTGCCGTGCTGCGACCTGTTCGTCTGGTGCGCGTCCTGGCCGGCGACGTCGGGCGCCGGTACGGACCGCGTCCCCTTCTGCGCGGGCTGCGGCCCGGCCGGTTCGGCGACCGGAGCGCCGCGGTCACGTCTGGGCGCGCCGGACAGGTCGCCGCCTGGCTGCTGCGCTGTCACCACCGGCACGGCTGTGCCGTCGGACGAGCCGGGACGGGGCCCGGCCGGCGAGGTGAAGTCCCCCGCGGTGGGGCCTGCCGTACCGGGCGGGTTCTGCTGGGCCGCCATCGCTTCGTTGATCACGCCGCTCAGCGTGGAGATCGGGGAGACGATGGCGCTCACGACGTTATGGCTGGTCGGGCCGAAGGTGTTCGTACGGCCCGCGCCGCCGAGGAAGCCGCCGTAGAAGCCTTCCGCGCCGGGCAGCGCGAACTGGTCGTACACGGCGTAGTTGGCGACGACGCTGCCGGCCGGTGAGGCGACCATGTTGTTCAGGCCGGTGTTCAGCGCACGTCCGGGGAAACGCAGGAAGGCGTTGCCGACGCCGCGGTTGTCGCCCGCCATCCTGTTCAGCCGCGAGATGCCGGGCAGGTCGTTGGCGAAGCGCGACATCGGACCGCCGAGTTTGGTGCCCGCGATCGCGCCGGCGCCCGCGCCGATCGCCGCCGCCTTGATCTTCTTCCAGTCCCACGAGTCGCGGGTGCCCATCTTGATCTGCTGGTACTGGGAGAGGACGTCGATGGAGAGCTCTTCGGTGATCTCCTCGAACAGTTCGGCGGCCAGCGCCGCGTTGAAGAACCTGCTGCCCGCACCGGCTCCGGCGAGCTTGGTGACCTGGCCGCTCGCGGCGACCGTGCCCGACCTCGACGCCACCAGCGCCAGGCGCTCCATGATCAGGGCGATCCTGCTCGCCCCCGCCGTCCCGACGCTGCGCAGCAGCATGCTCGCGAGCGGGAAGAAACCCGCGGCGATCAGGGCGATGAACGCGGCGATCACCGCGATCCAGAACGCGATGTTGATCGAGAGCTTGGTGTACTGGGTCTCGCGGGCGAAGTTGTCGACCATTTTCGCGTAGGAGAAGGACTCCTGCGCCTTGGCGACCACGCCGGCCTTGTCGTCGTAGAGCTTGGCCAGCCGTTTGAAGATGGCCGGCTTGGCGGGTGACTGGAGGCTGCCGTTCAGGGTCTGCACCGTGGTGGAGGTCGGGTCGAGCGTGCTGATGAGCAGGTTCATCAGCTTGACGTACTCGACGCGCAGCTCCCAGAGCTTGCTCTCGCTTCCCTCGGGCCAGCTCTGGCCCGCCGTGAGCAGCGGGATCAGGTGGTGGACCACCCAGCCGGGCAACGCCTCGGTCCGCCAGACCGGCTCCACGTCCTTGGTGGCGATCCCGCCGTCGAACGCGCCGGTGCCGCCTGCCGGCTTCCGGGCGTCGTTGTTGACATCGCCCTTGCCCGCCATCATGCCTGGCGGTAGGTCGTCGACAGGCCCAGGTCGATCGCCTGCTCAGTGGTGAGCGTGTTGGACACCGTCGCGCGCAGCAGGGGCCCGGAACCGGAGATCTCCTTGATGAGATCGTCGGTGTCCCGCAGGAATCGCTCGGGGCCGCCACCGGCCAGGTATCGCGAACTGAAGGACTGGCCGTCCGGCCCGTCGCCCTGAGGGCGGGCGGCGTTCAGCGCCCGGATCCGCGCCGCGATGGCCGGCCAGGCGGCGCTCAGGTTGTTCGCCATGGCGTCCCACTGGTTCAGGCTGTTGCTGATCGGTTCGCGGATGTGCACGTCCGCCCGGTCGTCGGCGGTCATCGACGGCGTCTCTCCCCGGGCATCGGGCCGGAGAGCTGATCGAGCACGGCCTCCAGATCGCCCTCCAGATGAGCGCGTAACTGCTCGGGCGGCACCACCGGCTGGAAGACCTCGAGCAGCTCGTCCATGGCCTTGGCGGCGGCCCGCCGCACGGTGTCGGTGATCGCGTCCGCCAGCCCTCTGGCGTCGGGGCGGCGGAACACCCGGGGGTCGAGGTCCAGCCTGATCAGCTCGCCACGGACGCTCACAGTGGCCGAGACGAGCCCGTCGGCGGACTTCTCGGTGACCCGGATCGCCTGCGCCCGGGCGTTGAGATCGGTCGCCTCGCGCTGCATGCGCATGAAGGTTGCGCGTAATTCGTCGGCGTAGGCCTGGAGCCCGACTACGTCAGCGTCCTCGATCAAGGCCCCACCCCCTAACTGGGGCGAATATAACAACAACATCATCGGGCGTGAAAGAGAACATGAGCCATGTTGTTCATCAACTGCTGACGATCTTTACAAGCTTCTCGCCGAGCGCCGACACCTCCTCTCGCTTCACCCAGATGCGGTACACGCCGCGCTCGATCCGTTCCAGGCCGAGCCCCGCGGCGTGCAGGGCGTCCCCGCCGGTGTACTCGATGAGCAGCTCGGCCTCCCGTGCCGTGTGCACCAGGAACGGGGCGCCGTGCCACTCGCAGACGGTCGTCACGTGCCAGACCGCCGAGCAGTCCGCGGCGGGAACCGCGCGCACGAACCGGCCGGGCGCCACCTTCTCGAAGCCGTCGGCGGGCGCCGAGCCGTACAGGCGCAGGTAAAGCCGGCCGTCGACGAGGTCCGCCGACGCCTCGTAGTCGGTCCCGGCCCAGCGGGCGCGGTACGGCTCGCGGCTCACGCGTCCGCCACCATGAGCCAGCGGCCGTGGTCGGCGTCGTACCTGGCCTGCGTACGTTCCTTCCCGTCGGCCGCCAGCTCCACGATCTCGGCGCCGTGCGGCAGGCCGATGCCGTCGATCTTGTACTCCCTGATGGTCTCGGTCGCGTTCGGCACCAGGCCCATGCCGGCGAACGGCGGCTCCTCGATCACCCAGCCGGCCATCGCCAGGCGGCCCACCTCGTCGGTGCCGCCGTACGGCGTGCGGTAGAGCTCCAGCCCGATCGCCGGCCAGCGCAACAGGTTGACCGCGCCCTCCGCGGTGAGCGCGTCCTCCTGAAGCAGCGCGTCGGCGAGCACGGAGGGGGTCGCGATGTGCGCGACGTCCAGGGCGTGATGGCAGTAGCCGGAGATCCGCGGCCGCTCGCCGGCCAGCAGCTCCTGAAGCTGCGCCACCTCGAGCAGCTTCTGCACGATCGGGGTGCCGCTGTCCGGCTCCGCGGCCAGGTCCTGCTCCAGCGTGGGCACCGCCAGCCTCGCGACCGTGCCGGGTTCGAGCAGGAACGACGGCTCCAGCCCCGGGTTGACCGCCAGGCCCCAGCGGGGATCGGGCCAGCCGGCCGCCAGCTCGACCAGCGACAACACCCGGAAATGCCGGACGGCGTCGCCGGTGGCCTCCCGCATCGCCTCCGCCGAGGTGTACACCACCACCCACACCCGATCCGCCCCGAGGAACGTCGGCCAGGCGATCCGCTCGTCACCCCTGGCGGCGGCGTCGGTGACCGGGCAGGCGAAGTCCGCGTACCGCAACAGCGTGAGACAGGTGGTCAGGTCCTGCCGGCCGTGCGCCTCCTGGAGTCGCTTCTCGAACGCGCTCGGTGCCTGCATGGCGACACCCTAGTAGGTTCCCTCGCACCCCTGTAGGTTGCGGGTGTGACGGATCGGCCGGTTGCCCGCACCCGCGACGAGGCACTCGTATACCTCGACCTGAACCCGTGCGAGTGCGGCTCTGTGGAGACCGAGTGGGACAGCGGCGTGGTCAGCGTCGAAGGTTCGCTGGCCACGTGCTACTCGGGCGTCTGCGAAGGTTGCGGCGCGGAGCGGGAGCACCTGTTCTCGCTGCCGCGGCGCGAGACCATGCCGGTCGGCTGGCCGGCTTTCGGCGGGACGGAACCGTCGGAGTTGCTCGATGCCGGGGAGTGGATGTGGCTCGCCGACCTCACGGCCGGCAACGTCCCCGACGACCCGGAGAACGCTCGCCGGACGTTGTCCATGGCGCGCGCGGCCGTGGAGGAAGTGCTCAAGTTCATCCCCGAGGGGCGGGACGACGTCCCCGCGGAGGCGTTCTGGACCGCACGCGGACGGGAGGTGCGTGCCGCCGAGCCCCCTCGTTTCCGCCGCGACCGCCTGCAGGTCGTCAGGGACACCTACCGCGACCTCGCCGGCCGTTGACCGCGGGTCAGTCCCGGTCCTGGTGTCCGTTGAGCGCCTGGCGCCGGTGCTCCCTCGGGCTGATGCCGTAGGCGGCGCGGAAGGCGCGGCTGAACTCCGCACCGTTCCTGAAGCCCCAGCGGATGCCGATCTCACCGATCGGATGCTCCGCCAGCCGGGGGTCGGCCAGGTCGCTGTGGCAGCGTTCGAGCCGGCGCCGCCGAATCGTGGCGCTGACGGTCTCCGGTTGTTGCTCGAACAGCGCGTGCAGGGTGCGCACGGAGATGTGGTGGTGCGCGGCGACGCTCGACGGCCCCAGCTCGGGGTCACCGAGATGGTGGTTGATGAAGGCGTCGATGTGCGTGACCAGAGTCCGGTGGCGGCTCTCGGCCGGCAGCCGGTGGTCGGCGTCGAGGCGACCGGCGACGAACGCGGCGGCCAGGTCCAGGCCGATGCTGCCGAGCCTCGGCAGGTCAGCGGGGTGGCAGTCGCCGGCGTGCTCGCGCAGACCGGTGAGATAGTGGGCCAGCAGCGCTCCCGAGCCGGTCCGGGCGGGGAGCCTGGCGGCCAGCAGGCGTTCCACCTGGCTCCGTGGCAGGGGCAGCGCGTCGCGCGGCAGGAACAGGATCGTCAACCGGGTCAGCCCGCCGACGTCGAGGAATTCGGTGGTGTAGGGGGAGGAGGTGTCGAACAGCGACATGTCGCCGGCCTGTAACAAGGAGTCGTTGCGCTGCTGCCGCAGCCGTACCGGGTTGTCGTGGACGAGGAAGAGCTGGTAGCCCTCGGGGTCATACTGCCTGATGTGGGTGGGGGTGCGCCGGCCCGCCAGCGGCGACATCGTGAACTCGCCCACGCGCACGCGCGACAGGTCGATGGAGTGCACCCGGCCGTAGAAGTCGTCGGCGTGCTCGCTGGACAGCGACGTGGGCGCGATCTCGTGCGCGGCCATGTGCGCCCACCACTCCAGGCGATCCTTCTTCGGGATCGGGTCGGTGGACACGGAGACCACCGGGCTCGGTCTGACGGTGCGGTGGATCCAGGAACTCCGGAACTGGTGATCGCACACCGCATCCACGCTGTCGGCCACCGTCCAAGGGTCCACAACCCGGGCCCCGGCCGCAAGACCGGCGGCACAACGGCCGCCGAAAGATCAGCGGCCCGCAACCGCCCCGCTCCCGGCGCCCGCGAGCCGTCTCATCGCGGGATTTTTACTGCTGACGGCTGGTCACAGGCGGGCGATCCACTCGTGACTCGTGAGGACGTCAACACCCCTGGCCGGGAAGACGCGATTGATCAGAAAGTCGTGCACGTCCGGTTCCGCGTCGGCACAGGCGTCGCTGAGCACGGTCACGCCGTAGTCGCGGTCGGCGGCGTCGTAGAGCGTAGCGGCGACCATCGCCCCGGTCGCGACACCGGTCAGCACGACCGAGTCGATGCGCTGGGCGCGCAGGAGCCGATCGAGGTCGGTCGCCGCGAACGCGCTGGCACGGCGCTTGAGAACGATGGCCTCGCCCGGCAACGGCTCGATGCGCGGGTGCACGAGCGTTTCGGGTGATTCCTCGTGGAACAGCGTCCCCGCCCCTTGCAGGGCGCTGATCAACTGGTTTCCCGCTGCCACATCAAGGCCTGAGGCCCTGAGCCCGAAACGCACGAAGATCACCGGGATTCCGGCGGCTCTGGCCGCGGGAAGAACCCTCTCCACGGCGGGAAGCACGGCGGCGGCGAAAGGGTAGTTGTCCACGATGCCCGCCTGCAGGTCGCCGACGATGAGCGCGGTGGTGGTCATACGGGTTCCTTGTCTGTACGGCGCGCCATCGGCCATCCTCACGGCGTACCTTGGCGTTGTTGTCATCGATCTCGTACTGACCTCGTACTGATCTGGTACGACGATAGTGGGACAGATCCGCTTATGATCCATTGGCCGCGGCGCAGGCGGCTTGGGTCGTAGACCGCACTATCGGCTCCATGTCCACCACAACCAGCCCCTGACTGAGGTGGGCGATCGTGACCTTGACGAGGATCGGACAGGAGCCCTCGGGCAGCTCGGCGAGAGCAGGGCTGCCAGCCGCACCATGCGCGGCGCGGTGGTGCTGCGGTTGTTTCAGACGTCGTTGACAGAGAAGTTGCGGGGGATAGCGGCTTCACACGGTCGTCCGCATACGAAGGTGCTCCTTCAGAGGAAAACGCGAGCAATGTCAAGCCACTTCTGCGCGTCCTCGCCGACTGCCGTGAGGTCAGTCTGGGCTCGGGACCTTTGGGTGACTCGAAGGCAGAAGTCGAGGGCACTGCCCTGAACCCGCTGCATGGCATCTTCTGGGCCCCACGCCCAGGTTTGGCCGTCGGGACCAGTCAGCTCGACACGGAACGGCTCTGCCGGAGCAGGCACTTGGGCGGCATGGAACGACAGCTCTCGCCCTACCACTCCCAACGAGGCCACATGCTGGAGCCGACCCGTCGGACGGCGTGAGACACCCAGCGCATCGAAAACGTCCTGCCCGTGAGCCCACGTTTCCATCAGTCGAAGCGGCACCATGAGCGCTGCGGTCAACTGCGATCCGTACCACGGAAACCCATGGTCCAGTGGAAGGTCACGTAGCTCCGCCGCCACCTCGGTTCGACCAGCCCGCCATTGTTCCAGCAGTACGGATCGCGGATTGGCTGCTCCTGCGGCGGCGTCGAGATCAGCGTATTGGCTGCCTGCGGCTTCCGCCTGCTTCAGCACAGCGTCGAACGCCTCCGGAGTCCGTATGGCGATGAGAACGTTCGCATCAGCTGAAGCAAGATGAGCGATCTGGTGGGCGATCGTCCATCCTGCTGCCGGCGTAGGCTTCGACCAGTCGGCCTGCGCTGATACCAGGGCGTCAAGCTCATCCCCTTCAGCCACCAAGTCGGGCAGAGCAAGGCCGAGCTCTACACCGGACATGTCCAGGCCGTAGTTCAAGATCGGTGTCGCCTTCACGCGTTGACGGCAATGGGCTTGTCCCGTTCGGGCGGGCAAAGTTGATCTAATGTGGGCAGGCTACCCAGGTTGATCTCGGCATGCCGACATCGCCCCTGACAGGTTGGGGACCGTGAGCAGCCGGCCTCCTGGACGCCACGCGCAAGGCCAGCTCGCTCCCGCTCAGGTGAGCGGGCGAGTGACGGGCCACCGCGCGCTTGTCGTCGCCGAGGCCGTCAAGGAACGCCACGAGGCTCGCGACGGAGCCGGCCTCGATGCGGTCGAGCACCTTCTGCTCGGCGTTCAAGGACGCACCCATTGATCCGCACCGACAACGGGCGCGGCGCGTTCCCGGATGAGCTGAGCCGGCGGCGTCAGCACCGCGAAGGTGAGGGTGGCCACGGCCCCGGGAGGCGCGGCGATCGGCAGGTGCGGGATCCGCGTCGCGTTGGCCGCGTTGGGGATGCTCGGGCTGGGGCTTCGGGTTGCGGTCCGCGGTCGCGGCGCTCGCCGGAAGCGACCGGACACCCCGGTTGAATGCCTCGCAAGGCTCCTGGCGGCCTGCGCCTGAACCTAGAAGCGGTGGATGTTCCTGCAGCCCCTGGTCACGGCGTGGTTTGCGCCAGTTCTTCGAGCTGCTGGACGACCTTGTCGATCGGCGCAGAAGCGTCGATCTCGACAGTGGAGGTGGCCCTGAGCAGCGGCTGCACGTTGGCCAGGTCGCGCAGGATGGCCGCACGTTCCTCAGGGCGCTTGCCGAAGGGGTTGTTGGTTCGCGTCGCGATGCGGGCAAGCATGATCTCAGCGGGAGCGCTCAGCAGTACGACGTGGTCGAATCGCGGGTAGAACCGACCCTGATTGGACTTGCAGCCGGCCACGAAGAGGGCGCCCTCACGGTGGTCGGCGAGCAGGTCGCTGATGGCCGACTCCCGCCACACCCAATCAGTGGATCCGTCCGGCAGAGTCACCCAGTGGCTCCACCGGTCGGTGTCAGTGTCGACGGCGCGATGACCCCGGGCCGCCAGCACCGCCAACGCCGTGGACTTGCCGGTGCCCGACATGCCGGTGACCAGGATCTTCGCCATCGGCCGAGACTACCGGACCGCCCTGATCTCGGTCGGCTTCGTATGACCGAGGTTGGCGATCCGACGCTCACAGGCACCCGGACGAACGCGCCCCTGAGGCCGGCTTGACCTTGTCACCAGCGTCAACGTTTACCGTCGCGACATGAACAGCTTGGATCGGGTCACCCTCCTCAAGTACGACCAGAGCTTCTTCGACGCCCTCGTGGCAAGCGATCTCGCCGTTCTGGAGGAACTGCTGGCGGACGACTTCGTCCTGGTCGGGGTCGAGGACGGGGCCGTCGCCGACAGGGGGATCCTGCTCGACCTGGTGGCCTCCGGCTCCCTCCGGTTTCCGCGGATCCACTCGTTCCCGGACGAGGCGATCGTCCGGGTCATCGGCACAGTAGGCATCGTCGTCGGGCGTACCGGCATGAACTTCACCATCTCCGACGGCGCCACGTTCAGTGCCGGAAGCCGCTACACCCACGTCTACGCTGCCGACGCCCACGGCACCTGGCGCCTCGTCTCCGCCCAGGGCACCGCGATCAAGGCTTGATCCAGACCGGGACAGCGGTCAGGGGAAAGCGACCCCTGCTGCTCGGTGAGGCGTCAGGGGCCACGGTGTGCGTCGTGCCCCAGCCGGTGGAGGACCGACCGCGGTCCTCCACGCGCCCCTCTCTGGTGGGACGTGGGAGCGGCCTGCGCAGCCGGGCTGCTCAACGCCGTTCAGCAACTCGGCGGCACGCTCGGCCTCGCCCTGCTCGGCACGCTGTTCCTCCGTACGGGCGCGGCCCCCACCGCCTTGTGGGCCGCCGCCGCGCGCCTGCTCGCCAACGGCCTCGCCACCGCGTTCATGATCGGAGGACGGCTCCGAGACGCTGATCAGGCGGCGGAAGAACTTCAGCAGGCGCCTCGACTGGCCGCCCACGATGCGTGGTCACTTCGGAACCCTGTCACCTGTCCGTACGGCGCAGCGGGTTGCTTGCGAACACCGCTCGACGTCGGGCCTGGGCCGGTCTGCGGCCCGTGGTCGTCGGTTCCCTCGGCGAGCCGGCCGCGCTGCTGTAGCGCGCGAGTGGTTCCCAGGTTGGGCGACCGCGCCCGCGCGTGAGGGCCCAGGGCGTCCGCATCGCGAACGTAATCGCCGGATTTCGGCGTGACCTCAGCTCAGGTCAAAGATCGACTTCCTTTCCCAGAACGGCAACACGTAGTTGCACAGCTTGCAGATCATGAGCGCCACCGGGTTGGGAAGGTAGCCGTTCTTGTTGTCGATGCGGCCGTCCTGCCGCGTGAATTCGGTGCTGTGGCACAGCGGGCAGGTGAGCTGGGGTGTGGTCACTCTCGCGCAACGAGCGGGTGGTCATCCGAGTTCCACTACCCGGCGAACACTCCTCAGTCCAACCCGCGTCCGCCCTCGAGGCCGCTCAAGCCTCGTGGTGCGGCGGGCGACGGCGGGTAGTCGTCGACGGTCATGGAGTTGTAGAGGCGCGCGCTCTTGGTGGTGAGGCGGAGGAGGGCGCGGCTGGGCCCGGCGGGCAGGGCGGAGATCAGGCGGGCACCCTGGGCCAGCCCCCACACCCCGAGGCGGGACGTGGGGACCAGGGTCTTCGCCGCGCTCAGCGCGACCGCGCGGCTGCCGCGCACGTGCTCGGCCATCGCCCGCTCGTAGGCGGGGAAGGCGCGCTCGTGGTCACCGCCCGCCCGCGCCAGCTCCCCGGCGAGGACGTACGCGCCGACGACGGCCAGGCTGGTGCTGCCGCCGACGGCCGGGCCGGGGCAGTAGCCCGCGTCGCCGACGAGCGTCACCCTTCCCCGCGACCAGGTGTCCATGCGGAGCTGTGTGATCGAGTCGAAGTAGAACGCCGGGGCGCGGTCCAGTTCGTCCAGCCAGCGGTCCACGTCGGTGTTCATGCCCTCGAACGCGCCGCGCAGCAGTTCCTTCTGCCGGGGCACGTCGCGGTGGTGGTAGTCGAGCTCGCGCTCGCTCCGGAACAGGAACAACGCCCGCGCGTCGCCGAGGTGCCGCGCGCCGTACATGCCGGCAGTGCGGCCGACGCCGACGTGCATGTGGAGCTCGCCGTCGAGGCCGGAGACGTTGGGCAGGGTCAGCACCCCGAGGTAGGCCCCGATGAAGTCGCTGAAGCGGGACTCCTCACCGAAGACAAGGCGGCGCACGTTGGAGTGCAGCCCGTCCGCGCCGACGACGAGGTCGAAACGGCGCGGCGCGGCGTTCTCGAACCGCACCTCTCCGTCGGGCGAGATCGCGCTGATCGAGTCGCCGAAGACGTACTCGACGTCGTCGCGCGTGGCGTCGTAGTAGATCTCGCTCAGGTCGTCGCGCATGATCTCGACGTGCCGGTCGGAGGTAGCGCTGAAGATCTTGGAGAGGTCCACCCGGACGGGCCGCCGTGCGCCCTCCGGGTGGACGGTCATCCGGTTGGTGCCGGTGGCCCGCTCCTCGACGCGCGGGAGCACGCCCATCTTCTCCGAGATGTTCGTCGCGGGCCGGAACAGGTCGACCGCGTGCCCGCCCGTCTTGCGCAGCACGGGGGCCCGTTCCACGACGGTGACCTCGAAGCCGTATCTCGTGAGCCAGTAGGCCAGCACCGGACCGGCGACGCTGGCACCGGAGACGAGAATCCGCATGGCACCTTTCCTTGTCATTCAGTCCACCCGTACGGCGTGGATCGCGGTGAAGGCCAGCAGGGGAGTGGCGGTCCGCGACGGATCCTCAAGCAGGGGCGAGTGCCCGAGACCGGGCAGCAACTCGACCTTCGCGCCCGGAACGGCGCGGTAGTCGGAGGCGGATGAGGATCGCCATCTGCGGTCGTCCTCACCGAAGATCACCAGGAGCGGCTTGCCCAGGACCGCCAGCCGATCCGGGAGCGCCCGCTGCTCCAGGTAATGGCGGGTGGCCTGCATCGTCGTGGTGAGCGTGTGGTAGGTCATGGCGCGCGCGTCGTCCAGGAGCTCTTGTGGGATCTGGTAGCCCGCACGGCTGAAACCGGTGCTCGCGAACTGGCGGAGCTGCTCGTCGGTCGGCGGCCACTGCGAGGCTGCGAATGCGGCGGACTCCGGTGCGATGAAGGCGTCCAGGCTGGGGCCGGTGTTGATGAGCGCGAGCGCGGTCACCAGGTCGGGCCGCTGTTCGGCGAGGGCGGTGGCGACCGCGCCGCCGCTGGAATGGCCGACGACCACGGTGTGCTCGACGCCGAGCAGGTCCAGGGCCGCGCCGACCCTGCGTGCCTGGTCCGGGAGGGCGTAGCTGCGGTCGGCCGGTTTGGCCGACCGGCCGTGCCCGAGCAGGTCGATCCGGATGACGCGGTGAGATCCGGTCAGCAGCTGAACCATCGGGTCCCACGATCGGCTCGAGGAGGCGGACCCGTGGATGAGCAGGAGTGCGGGGGCGTCGCGGGGGCCGTCCTGGCACACGTGGATGTCGCCGTCGTCCATCGGCAGGGTCGAAATCTGGGTGGCCTCGGCGCCGCCGGTCACGTACGGTCCGCCGTCAGAAACAGTCATGAGTCCACTGTCGCCGCCGGTACGCGCCGGAGGATTGGACAAATGTTCCCCTCCGTCGGCTCGCTAGCATGGGACGGTGCGGACGTTCGTACACGATGCGGCTGTGTGGGGCGTCGCGTGCCCGCGGCGGCCCAGCCGGGTGGCCGGTGTCAGTATGGCCGGGTTCCGTGTCCGTGACCTGGACGCGCTCCGGCTGGTCCCGCACCCGGCCGTGACGCTGCTGGTGGAGTTCGGCGCCGGTTCGCCCGTCGTGGACGATACGGCCGGGCGGCAGCAGCGGGGAAGTGTCGTGGCCGGGCCCGGGGTCGGGTCAGGAGGCGCGGTCTGGGCGCGGGGTGAGAACGTCGAGTGCGTGCAGGTGCGCCTGTCCCCGGTGATCGCACGCGCGGTTCTGGGCGTCTCCCCCGCCGAGCTCGACGGCACCGTGGTGGCCCTCGAGGACCTGTGGGGCCGGGAGGTGTCCCGGATCCGTGAGCGACTGGGTGATGTCTCGTCGTGGCAGGATCGCTTCGCGTTGATGGACGCGCTGCTCGCCCGCCGGCATGAGGCGGGGCCGCCGGTGGACCCGGAGGCGGCCTGGGCCTGGCACCGGATCGTCGGCAGCCGTGGCCTGGCCCGGGTCGACGGACTCGCGGCCGAGGTCGGGTGGAGCCGTAAGCGGCTGTGGTCCCGGTTCCGGTCGCAGCTCGGCCTGCCGCCCAAGCGCGCCGTGAAGCTGGTCCGCTTCGACCATGCCGCCCACCGCCTGGTCGCGGGTGAAGCCGCGGCCCAAGTCGCGGCCGACACCGGCTACGCCGACCAGTCCCACCTGCATCGGGACGTCATGGCGTTCACCGGGGCGACCCCCGCGACCGTGGCCGGTGAGCCGTTTCTCGCCGTTGACGACATCGCATGGCCCAGCCGCGGAACACCCGACAGCCTCACGTCTCCAGGGATCTCCGGCTCGGTCGCCGGCCGGAGATGAGACGTAGACCAGCTGTCGCGCACGGTCAAGGACCGGCGGCGGGACTCGGCATGGTCGGCACCCGGCAAGCGGCCTTGATCGGCCCCTCCGGGACGACTAGCCTGATCGCCGTGCTGCCGGAAGGCGCGGCCGAGGCGATCGCGTCCCGCGGAAAGGGCCCCGACCACGCCGCCATGGAGTTGGGGACTGACTGACGATGAGCGCGGAAGAGGATTTCCAGCAGGTCGGCGCCGAGCTGGCCGACCTGGGTGTACGGATCTCCAGGATGATGGGGAGTCCCGCGCTCAAAGATCAGGCGGGGAAGGTGTTCGCGAGCCTGCAGCGCGACGGCGCAATGGTGTTCCGGCTGGTCAGGGACACCCCCGAACACGCAGCCGCACTCCAGCTGGCCGGGGCGTCCCTGTTCGACCCCTCGGGCCGGGGCAGGGTGGTGAAGGACTGGGTCGTCGTGCCCCACTCCTCGGCCGAGAAATGGACGGATCTGGCCGAGGCCGCCCTCAGCCGCCCACGCTGACGGGGCGGTCAGAGATCCAGGTCGGAGCCGCCGAAGCGGTCTTCGAGGAACCTGCCCTGGTCGCGCAGAGCCTGCTCGTCACCCCGGTACACCGACTCGGCGACCTTGCGGAGCTGGGCGTCCAGCAGGTCGAGTTGGGCCAGCAACTCCTCGTGGGCGCTGCGCTGCCGCTCGCCGCGCCGCGTGAGCGCGTACGAGCGGGGCAGGTTGGCGTAGGCCTCCAGGCTTGACGGCAGGTAGTCCCTGATCGTCTGCGACACGATGTGCAGGTGGTCGGGGGAGGAGGTGAGCGCGTCCGCGCGGCGCAGGATGTCGCGCAGTACCTCGGCGTGCTCGGCGACCTTGGTCGCCACGTCGTCGGGGAAGCGGTTCCGGCCGACCTTGGCCAGCAACGTGTCCAGGTCGGCGAACAGCTGCCGGCTCTCCACCTCCGCGTGCGAGATCGTCAGCTTCACCCGGTCCGCCGGGGCGAGCAACGCCCCGACGCCGTACAGCCCGGCCACCACCACCGGCCAGTACGCCCCGGCCACCCCGAGGAACACCAGCACCACGCCGACCAGCGCCAGAGCGCATCCGGCGATGTTCTTCGTGGATCCGGCATAGGCGAGGACCCGGGCGGCCGGGCTACTGGTAGCCACGGATCTCCTTGAAGGCCGCCGTCAGCGATCCCGAGCGGGCGTCGAATGTCGCACCACCCGTGAGCTGCGCGACCTGATTCATTTCCGCCACGTCGCTGTCACCGAAGAGCACGACGAAGGCCGGGAACTTCACCTGCAGAGAGCGGTAGTAGGAGGCGAAGTCGTCGTAGGAGCTGCCGTCCGTGTTCTCGCCGTCTGTCATCAGCACGATCGAGGTGAAGTCCGCGGACGGCGACGACCTCGCCTGCTCGTAGGCGGCGCGCAGACTGTCGAAGATCGCCGTACCGCCCGTGGTCCGCAGCGCCTCGCCGTACGAGCGGATCTGCCGGAGCACGGGGTCGGCGTTCCGCTCGGGCAGCGTGAACGTGCGCGGCTCCCCGGGCGTCGAGTTGAACGGGATCATCGTGACCGTCTCGCGGTTGCGGAAACGTGAGAACGTCCCGCTCACGGAGGTGTCGGCTCCGGCCAGCGCGGTCAGCGCCTGCTTCAGCGCATCGAGGCGATCACCCTCCATCGATCCGGAGGTGTCCAGCACGAAGAGGGTCCTTGAGGGCCTGCGCACCTGGTTGAGGTAGACGCCGATGAGCTCGTCGGCGGCGCTGCGCCGGTTGGGGAACGGCAGCTCCACCAGGGACGCCGATCCGAAGCGCTGGTCGGGCCGCACCTCCGGCACGAACGGCCGCCGGTAGGTCGTCGTCATGATCTCGCGCTGGATCTCGGGCTCGCGCAGCCAGGCGGCGAGCTTCCCGTACAGCGCCTTCTTCTCCGCTCCGGCCGAGTTCAGCAGCGTGAGCGGGTAGTCGGCCGTCACGACGCCGTCGGTCGGGTAGATCAGCGTGAGCGGCTCCTTGAGCTTGCCCGAGGCGTTGAGACCGAGAAGCACGGACTCGTAGTTCACCAGCCCGTCCACCGTGCCCTGGTTGATGTACGCGTCGGCGAGCCAGCCGGAGGAGCCCGCGGTGAGCGTCTGCGCTGAGAAGAACTCCGTCAGCTTCGGCGTCGCCGCGTCGATCTGGGCCTGGTCCAGGGCCTCCCCGGCATCCGAGAGTGCGGCGGTCACGCCGACCAGCGCGGAGAATCCGGAGTTGGAGGCGGCCGGGCTGGTCATGCCGAAGGTGAACCTGTGGGCGCGAGCGGCGGCGGCGATGTCGTTCCAGGTCACGGGTTCGGTGTCCCAGCCGAGCTCGCGGGCCTTCGACTGCTTCAGGCCGAGCAGTACCGGCGAGGCCATGACCTTGGTCTGGGTCGACAGCCGCGCGGTCGCCCCTTCGATGAGCGACAGGTAGCGGTTGGAGGAGAACCAGGTCGCGTCGTACGTGCCGTCCGCGCCGCCGCTCCCCACCTGCTCCGCTCCGTCGACGGTCCCGGAGTACGACAGCGCGACCCGCACGCCGACGGCCTCCTGCGCCCGTTCGAGCAGCGGCTCGAGGTCCTTGATCTCGCTGCCTGCGAGGACGCGGAGCACGTCGGGGCCGTTCACGGGCTCGGAGGGGGAGCCCGAACCGCCGCAGGCCGCCGACACGACGAGCAGGGCGATCACGGCAAGCGCCCGCCCGGCCGGTCGCATCGTGAGCACTCGGGAGGCGGTGGCACGCGTGGCGGCGTAGGCCGGTCTTCTCACCCGGGGAGCCCCTGAACCTGCGCCGGGGGTCTGCTTTCTCATCGGGGGAGGGCCTGTTCGTCGCCGCGCCGGGAGCGCTCCAGGTATGTACGGGCGTGGTCGAGTTCGACGGTCAGGTTGTCGACCGTGATCGCCATGTTCTCCACGGCCTGAGCCTTGAACGTGTCGATCGTGTCCATGGTGGCGTAGATGTTGTCGAACGCCTTGCGCAGCGCGTCCATGCCGACCGTGGTGGAGGCCGCCTGCGTCTGGATGTCCGCGGCCTGGGTGCGCAGCATTTCGCTGGTCGCCACGATCAGATCCGACGTGGTCGTGTTGAGGGCGGCGATCTGGTCGAGCACCAGCTTCTGGTTGGCCAGCGCCTGCGCGACGGTCACCGCGGTGCGCAGCGCGGCGATCGTCGTCGTGGTCGCGCGGTCCACACCCTTGATCAGCTCGTGGTTGTTCTTGCGGATCAGGTCGAGGGCGAGGTAGCCCTGAGCGGAGACCGCGAGCTGGGTCAGCAGGTCCTGGTGCTTCTGCCGGATGCCGAAGAGCGCGTCCGAGCGCAGCGCGGTCGCCTTCTCCGAGTCGGCAGTCTCCACCCGCATGATCTGCGCCTCGACCGCGGAGTCGAGGGCGGCGGCGAGCAGGGCGTACTCCTGGAGCTTGGTCATCGACTCCCAGAGGTTGGCCTTCTCGCCCTCGATGGCCGCGTTGTCCTTCAGAAGCTCGTCCTGCCCGGACTTCAGGGCACGGATGATGTCGTCGATGTGCTGTTGAGCCGACTGGTACTTCGCGAAATAGTCACGCAGCCTGTCGCCGAACGGGATCATGCCCAGCAGCTTCCTGCCGGGGCCCGACGCCTGCTTGGGGTCGAGGTCGACGATCGTGCGGCGCAGCGCGAGCAACTGGCCCGCCACCGCCACCTGCGCGTCCTTGCCCTCACCCCTGGCTGACGCGAGCGCCGCCACGGGACGCCGCAGCATGCGGTTGGCGACCTGGGACGACGCCCGGATCTCCGAGTCGCCCATCGAGGTGATGTCGTGCACCTTGCGGGTGAACTCGGGGGAGCGGGGGTCCAGCTCGCAGAGCTCCTCAGCGAAGCCCTTGGCCTTCTCGGCCAGCTCGTCGCTGCGCCCCTCGGATATGGGCAGCATGGTAGCCGCCTTCTCCACGGGCACCTTGGCCACGGGTTCGGGCGGGCTGAGAACGAGATCGCTCACGTGGTGTCTCCTGCGGGCAGTAGTGAAGGCGGGGTCACGGGGTGGGGGAGGGGGCCGCGCCGGACCGGTACAGCTTCTCGACCTCGGTGATCATGCTCTCCAGTCGCTCGTAGGCGGGAGGCTCGACCACGTCGATCAAGCTGGACGGCAGCGGTGCCCTGGTCTTCGCCACCATGTCGCCGAACGCCTTGGGAGCGGCGGTGCGGAAGCCGTAGGCCGCGGCGAGGCGCCCGAGTTCCGGGTCCTCCTGCAGCAGGCGGCCCACCTCGGTGCCCTGGGCGCTGAGCGGTACGAGAGTGTGCTTGCTCAGGACCGTCGGCGAGGGGTACAGCAGCCGCATGTCAGGGCGGATCGAACCGTCGCCGGCGAAGAGACGGGAGGCGTACTGCGCTTCGTAGACCATGACCATGGGCGTCTTGCCGATGCCCTGGGACAGGTAGTCCTCGAACGGCGCCTCGCTGGAGGTCTCGGAGTAGCCCTGGTCGAGGAAGAGTGGCGCGACTTTCTCGGCCACCTTGGAGACCTGCGCGTTGGAGCTCACCACGTCGTCGCCGTTGGCCACGTAGCCGGCTATGGAGAGATACATCGCCGCGGAGTTCGACGTGCGGATGTCGGTGGTGGTGAGCAGCACCCTCTTGCGCGCGGGGTAGGCGGTGTTGCCAGGGAGCCTGTCCCACCGGGTCCCCTTCGCCACCAGGTCCAGATATTTCTTGATATCGAGGAGCTGGTATCCCTGACCGGAATCCCGGACGACTCCCGCCTTGGCGAGGACGTCCACGATCGGCTCGAAGGTGGCGACCGCCATCGGGGAGGAGAACGGCGCGAACGTGCGGGCGGCGCCGTGGTCGCGTTTGATCTTCTCGGCGGCCGGCACGCTCGACGGGAACGCGAAGCCGTACTTCTTCGGGTCCACCGAGGCCGCGATCTGGCGCGATCCGGCGGTGTCGACCTCGACCCGCAGGCCGTGCCCGGCGAAGACGGCCTGTACTCGCCGGTCGTCGAAGAAGGGCTTCTTCTCCGACCCGATCACCCCGCGGACAAGGGCGAGGTCTTCCTTCTCGGCGCCGCCTCCGCTGCGGTCGCCCACCACGATCGCCACCACCACGGCGGCACCGAGGAGCAGCGCCAGCCCAACGCCGATCCATCGCTTCATTTGGTTCCCCAATAACTCACCCCGTATCGCCGCATACCGGCGCTCCCTATCGGATTATGTGAGATACCAGGGTTGTCGGCGGCGACTCACGTATAACGCGTTGACAATTAAGCTCCTGTTCACGGAAAGGTCACCAGGTGATTGACTGAACGGTTCGCTAAACGGCCATACTTCATGAAATGGGATGATTGACGATGGCGGGTGGGTACTCGATCGGTCGCCATCGATACCCCGAAAATCCGCGTCGGTGAATTCGCTGATGCGCCGATTTCTTCGCGGCGCCGACGGGGCCGCCAACCTGAAGAGCGCCACACCCTACGCCGTCCAGACCGTGGTCCATGGGGAGTCCCATGTTGCTTCTCCACCAGCGGTGATGGGTTCGTCTGGAACCCATCACCGCGTAAGTGTCAGGCGCCGCTGATCGCCTTGTCGGAGCGCAATGTCTCGGTCCGACTCTGCAGGAACGTGCGCAGGGTCCGCGCCTCGGCGTCGACCTTGGCGGTGTCGGCCCTCTCGTTCAGCTTGTAGGAGGCGACGAGGTCGTCGAGCAGGCCGGAGGCAGTGCCGTTGCCCAGGAACTGGGCGTACAGAGCGCGGTACTGCTCCTCGTAGAGCTTCTTGAAGGCGGCGTCCTTGAGGAACTTCTCCTTCAAGGGATGGCTCATGCGCATCATGCCACCGCCGCCTGGACGCCCCTGCTCGCCGCCTTCGGGTGGGGTGAAGCCCTGAGGCGCCCGGCCCTGCTGCTGGTTCTGCTGGGGACGGCCCCGGCCGAAGCCCCCCATCCCGATCGTGTCGTTCACGCCGCTCGTGGCGTCGCCGTTGAACGCGAGGTTGAGGTCCCACGTGATGACCTTGAACTTCTTGGTGCCGGAGTCGTACCACAGGTAGTAGTTCTTGCCGGGCCCGGCCATGTCGTCGAAGTTGACCATGATGTGCTGCAGGGCCAGGTAGCGGGCGAACGACTCCACGTCCAGGCGGTCGGCGAGGCCCTTGGCGAACTCGGTGTCGGAGGCTTCGTTCACCCATTTGACCAGGTTGATGACCGGCTGCAGGTCCTTGCCGCCGACCTTGTTGATCTGCTTGAAATCGGTGGTGTACTCCGTCTGGTCCTCGCCCTTGTAGGTGAAGGAGCCGCTGGCCAGCGACTTGTACAGCACGCCGTCGCCGAGATTCTCCGCGTAGCCCTCGTCCAGGTACTCCACCACCAGGCGCGGGGTCGAGGAGCGGCCGTTGACGGTGAAGGAACTGTAGGCGGAGCGCTGGGTCGGCTCGCCGGCGGCGCCTACCAGCGCGATGCCCAGTGCTTCGTTCAGCATCGTCGTCGAGCCCATCGCGGCGGGCCGTACGGCCACCTGGCTGTGGCCCTGGTAGCGGCGGCCGTCCACGAACTCGTCGAGGCTGATCAGCCACGGCAGGTTCTCCGGCTCCTCAGCCTTCAGGGTTGACCGCATCATGCCGCCTCCGGGAGGCCCGCCGTTGCCCTGCTGCCCATCGCCGGGCGGTTGAAAGCCCTCGGGCGGCTCGAAGCCTTCGGGCGGCTGGAAGCCCTCGGGCACGCCTTCCGGCCGCCGACCGCCGCCGGGCATGGCTCGCTTGGACTGCCCCTTCCAGGTCAGTCCCCCCAGGGTGGAGTTGCCCTTGAGCCGGACACCCACGCTGGGGATGCGGGTGCCGTCGACGGTCAGGTCCGCCTCGACGTACTTCTTCTCGCCTTCCTTGAAGTACTCGGTCAGCATGTCCTCGTACGCCTGGTCGGTGAAGGTGAGCGTCACCTCGTGCGCCACGGAGGCGTCGAACAGGTCCTTGGTGCCGGTCAGGTTCGTGGTGACGGTGTCGGCCTGGGCGGCCTGGGAGGTGGTGACGTACGGGCGGATCGTCCCGCTGCCGAACACGCCCCAGCAGGCCGCCGGGAACGCCACGCACAGCGCGACCAGCTTCCAGTTGTGCCGGAGTTTGACCGGGATGCGGTGCTTGAGTTGCTTGGACAGCGTCATGTGCCGGGCCTACAGGTCGGTCTGGTCGTATCCGGTCAGGACGGTTACCGACTGGCCGTGGTTGCGCTCGCGCAGGGCGGCGATGACGTCGGCGGGCTCGCTGCCCTTCTTGATCTTGACCGTGTACATGAGCTCCGTGAGCGCGCCCGCCCTGATCGACTCCATGCTGACCAGCTGGAACTCGTCGGTGTGCCGGATGAGCACGTCCTGGATCGGGGCGGTGAAGTCCTCATCCGACGGAACCTGGACCTTGACGACCTGGCGCCGCACGTTCAGCGCGAACCAGTTGAACCGGTGCATGGCCACGATGATCAGCGAGATCGCCACGGCGGCCACGATCGCGAGCAGGTAGAAGCGGGTGCCGACGGCCATGCCGACGCCCATCACCAGGAAGATGAACCCGACGTCGCGGGTCTCCTTGATGGCGTTACGGAAGCGCACCACCGACAGGGCACCGACGAGGGCGAAGGCACGGGCGATGTTCGAGCCGACGACCAGCATGATGAGCGAGATCAGCATGCCGAGGATGACCAGTGTCTGCACGTACGACTGGCTGTAGGAGACGTTGCGGTGCGTCGCCCGGTAGACCCAGCCGATCATCGCGCTGAGCACGAACGACAGGGCCATCGCGATCGCGATGTCGGCCACGCTGAACGTGCCGGACAGGTCCTGGAAGGAGAAGTCCATGGGGGTCAGGCCTCCGAGAGGATGGTCGGCCTGTCGCGGCCGAGATCGAGATCGTGGTCAGGAACATGGAAGATCGAACGCGGGACCAGCCCGTGGGCCTCCACGCTCTGGCAGTACTTGGAGACCCGTACCACCTGCAGGTTCCGCTTGGCGGTCAGGTCGGTCAGCCAGTACGGCACGCGGTCGTTGGCCTTGACCTCCACGATCGACTTGCGGGCGGGGACGATGAGCCGGTTGTCGGTGTCGGCGCCGAGGTGGAAGTCCCGGTCCCGGCCGCGGATGCGGTGGTCGAAGGTGACGCGCAGGCCGACGTCGGCGTCGCGGCCCATGTAGGCGTGCCGCTGGTAGCCGGTCATCGCGACGGGCCGCAGGTCCAGGCGGAGCACGAGGTCGAGCACCTCTTCCAGGAAGGCCCGCTGGGAAGGGTCGTGCTCGACCATCTGCCGTCCGTCGCACAGGCGCAGCGCGTCCCGGTACGGCAGGCGTACCCGGCGCTTCTGCGTGACCCGGTTGACCCGCTGCTTGATCTCGATGAACACCGGCGTGTCGTCCTTCACGGTGAACCGGTCGCCGTAGTGGCGCACCCGCAGCTTCCTGCGGAATTTCAAACCTTCGATCTTTTCCCAGTAGAAGCGCAGTTGCCGGGTGTCGTAGTAGACGCTCCAGATGCCGTAGCCCGTGTCGCCGCTGTGACGGTCGCGATCGAGGCGCTGCTCGATCTCCTCCCGGAGCGCGGCCGCCTCGGACACGTCCACGAGGTATTTGATCTCGTATCGGTTGAAGGCGTGCAGCTTGCTCGGGGCCCGCAGCCGGTGACCTTGGTCACCGTCCATCTCCGCGCCGGACACTGGCTGATCGCCGCTGCCAGCTGGGGAGACGGCTGGTTGACGGAACCTTCTCAGCATGTCCCTCCTTTCGTCGGCACACATCTGACAGCACGAAGCTGGGAATAATGTGTGAATCGCGTCCGACGTGAAGGTGAACGGCCGGTGTTCTCAGGCGTCCTGAGGCTCCTCGAGCGGTAGAACGACGCGGAAGGTGGTGCCGCGGCCTGGAGTGCTCGTCACCTCGATCCGGCCGCCGTGCGCCTGCACGAGCGCCGCGGCGATGGCCAGGCCCAGGCCCGTTCCGCCGCTGTCGCGGGAGCGGCCCGCGTCGGCCCGGTAGAAGCGGTCGAACAGGTGTGGCAGGTGCTCGGGGTCGATGCCCTGCCCTTCGTCGGATACCTCGATCAGCGCGGCTTTGACATGGGGGACGGGTCCTGAACCGGCGTGCACGACCCCGGACGCGGGAACCCCGGCGACCGCGCGCGGGCCGATTCTGACCTGTATCTCCGCACCCGAAGGGGTGTGCTGGATGGCGTTGCCGACCAGGTTGGCGATGACCTGGTGCAGCCGGTGTTCGTCGCCGAGCACGAACACCGGCTCGTCGGAGACGATCAGCCGGATCGGCCGCTCGCGGTCGCGGGCCCGGGCGGCGTGCACCACGTCCCCGGCCAGCACGTGCAGGTCGACGATGGTGGGTTCCAGCGCGGGCTCCTGGTCCATCCTGGCCAGCAGCAGCATGTCCTCCACCAGCACACCCATGCGTGCGGCCTCGGCCTCGATCCTGCGCAGCAGCCGCTCGGCCGCCGGGTCCCTGGAACCTTGGCCGTGCTGGTAGAGCTCGGCGAAGCCCCGGATGGAGGTGAGCGGCGTGCGTAGTTCGTGGGAGGCATCGGCGACGAAATGACGCAAGCGCCGTTCGGAGCGTTCGAACTCGCGCAGCGCGGTCGCCAGGCGCTCCAGCATGATGTTGAGCGCCCTGCCGAGCCGTCCTGTCTCGGTGTTCGGGTCGGTGTCGCTGACCCGGCGGTCGATGTCGCCGCCCGCGATGGCCTCGGCGGTGCGCTCCATGCGGGTGAGCGGGCGCAGCCCCAGCCGTACCACGGCGAGAGCGAGGGCACCGAGCAGCAGCAGCACCAGGCCGCCCACCGCGACCTCGATGATCAGGATCTGGTGCACGGTCGCCCGGTTGGGCTCCAGCGACATCGACACCGCCACCCGGGCGCCGTCAGGCAGGATCTTCACCAGCACGCGCCACTGGTCCGGCCCCGTCCTGGCGGACACGTCGACGGGACCTCGAGGGACCGCGGAGATCACCGAGGCGGGAATGGCCGGCCCGTCGGCTGTTTCGAGGGGCAGGCTGCGCAGCAGGTTGCCGGAGGGGGTGTAGAACGCGATCCTGAACTGCGTCGGGAGCTCGGCGCCCCGGCTCACGTCGACCGGCGGCGGAGGAGGTACCGGGCGCCTGCCGAAGGTGGCGGCCACCTCGGTCAGCTGAGCGTCCATCTTGGCCTGCAGCGAGTGACCGAGGAGCAGCAGGCTCGCCGTGGCGAAGGCCGCCAGGCCGGCCGCGCACAGGCCGAGCAGCGCGGCCAGCAACCGATGCCGCAGGGGCCAGGCCGGTCTCACGAAGGCCCCTGCAGCCGGTAACCCACACCGCGCAGCGTGTGGATGAGCGGCGGGCCCACGGCGTCGATCTTTCGCCGCAGATAGCTGATGTAAGACTCGACGATCCTGCTCTCGCCGTCGAAGTCGTAGTCCCACACGCGGTCGAGGATCTGCGCCTTGCTGACCACCCGTTCGGCGTTGATCATCAGGTATCTCAGCAGGCTGAACTCGGTTGGCGACAGGTGGATCGCCCGCCCGGCCCGCCGCACGGTGTGGGCCTGCTCGTCGAGCTCCAGGTCCGTGTAGCGCAGCACGCCGTCGTCGCTCTGCTCCTCCGCCGGACGCGTTCTGCGCATGATCGCGCGCAGCCGCAGCACCACCTCCTCCAGGCTGAAGGGCTTGGTCACATAGTCGTCGCCACCGGCGGTCAGTCCCGCGATCCTGTCGGACACCGCGTCCTTGGCGGTCAGGAAGAGCACCATGGGGCTGTCACCGGCCTGGCGCAGCCTGCGCGCGACCGCGAACCCGTCCAGGCCGGGCATCATCACGTCCAGTACGACGATGTCGGGCCGCTCCCTGGCCACCGCTTCCAGCGCCTGGCGGCCGTCCGCGACGGTCCGTACGGCGAAGCCGTTCAGTTCCAGAGCCTCCGACAGCAGCTCGCGAATGTTCGGCTCGTCATCGACGACCAGCACTTTCGCGGAAGGTTGTTCGTTCACGACATCGTTCTACGTGCTCGCGGTGAGAGAAAGGTGTGAGTCGGCGCCCACGGGTTCCCGCGGGCGCCGACTCATGATGGTAGCGAGCCCTGGCGGCGTGCTTGGTGAACCAACGCAGCAGGGCAGGCGCTTGATGGGGGATCGACACCCGTCGGGCCTGGTCTCAGGACGCGACGACGACCTTGCCCGGAGCGTGCCCCTCTTCCTGATATCTGATGGCCTCAGGGATCTCCTCGAACGGGTAGACCCGGTCGATGACCGGGGTGACCTTGCCGTCTTCGATGAGCTCGGTCAGCGTCAGCAGGTTGCGCTTGTTCTGCGTGCAGCGGACCACGTCCGCCAAGGCCATCCTCTGGGACACGAACGGCGACACCGCGAGCGTCGAGAACATGCGGCCGGCGGGTCGCACCCACCGGCCGGCGGGCCCGCCGACGACGACGTAGGTGCCCTCGGGGGTCAACGCCCTCCGGCAGGCCGCTCCCGGATGGCCGCCCGCGACGTCCAGCAGCAGGTCGTAGCGCTGCCCGTTCCGGGTGAAGTCCTCTCGGGTGTAGTCGATGACCTCGTCCGCGCCGAGCGACCGGACCAGGTCCAGGTTCCGCGTGCTGCAGACGCCGGTGACCTTCGCGCCGAACGCCTTGGCGATCTGCACGGCGAACGTGCCCACGCCTCCTGAGGCTCCGTTGACGAGCACACGCTGCCCCGGCTGAACGCGTCCCTGGTCGCGCAGTCCGATCAGGGCGGTGCCGGCGGCCATCGGTACCGCGGCCGCCTGCTCGAACGACAGGTTCGTCGGTCGAGATGCCAGTTCGCCTTCCCGGACGCAAACGTACTCGGCGAAGCCGCCCTGCTTGGGCATCGCGAACACCTCGTCGCCGGGGCGGAACTCTGTCACGTCCTTGCCGACCGCCTCGACCTGCCCCGCCACGTCGGCGCCCAGGACGCTGATTTTCGGCCTGCGCAGTCCGGGGCCGCCGCCCATCAGGCGCGCGATGTACGGCTCGCCTCTCATGAAGTGCCAGTCGTACGGCTGGACGGAGGTGGCGCGTACCCGGACCAGCACCTCGTCGTCGCCTGGCACGGGCGTCTCGATCTCGGTGAGATCGAGGACGTCGGGCGAGCCGTACGAGCGCAGGACGAACGCCTTCATCACATTCTCCTCATCCACGGCGAGTGCGGACTTCCATCGGGGGCCGTCACGCTCCCGCATCGACGGCGTGTCGTGAAAATCAGCGTAGAAGGCGTGGTCAGGGGGCTCATCAGCCGAAAGTACGCCCGTTTGGCGGACGATCGGCCAGGTCAGGCAGGGCCGTTCTGTCGATGACCCGCCGTCGCCTCAGCCGTCACGATCGAGGGCATGACCGACGAGAGCCCGGCGGGACGCCTGCCGTTCCCGCAGCCGTCGCGAGCCGGCCGGTTGAAGGACGGCCGGAGCGAGGCCACAGCCCCGTCCTCGAGGGCGGGGTGGCTCGTGCCGACCGCGCTGATCGTGCTCGGCGCCGTTCCCGTGGTCGCCGGTGCCGTACGCCTGACCGAGCTTGCCGGCGGCGCGGCGATCACGCCGGAGAACGGACGGTTCTTCGCGGCGCCCCTGCCCGTGGTGCTGCACATCATCGGCGCCAGTGTGTACAGCGTGCTGGGCGCCTTCCAGTTCGCGGCGGGGTTCCGCCGCCGGAGGCCGGGCTGGCACCGTGTCGCCGGGCGGCTGCTGGTTCCGTGTGGACTCCTCGCGGCGCTGGCGGGGCTGTGGATGTCCCTGTTCTATCCTCGCCCCGAGGGTGACGGCGCACTCCTCGCGGGGTTCCGGCTCGTGTTCGGCGCGGCCATGGTCCTGTCCCTTGCCCTGGGCCTGGCCGCGATCCGGCGGCGGGACGTCGCCGGGCACCGCGCCTGGATGGTCCGTGGTTACGCGATCGGCCTGGGCGCGGGCACGCAGGCGGTGGTGCTGGCGCTCTGGTTCCTGCTCATCGGCACGCCCGGCGAGATCTCCAGGGCGCTGCTCCTGGGCGGCGGCTGGATGATCAATCTCGCCGTGGCCGAACGGATCATCCGCGGCGGGACCCGCCCTTCTCAGGACCGCTGGACACGGTTGGTCTCGTAGGCCCACATGGCGATCTCGACGCGGTTGCGAGCGCCGAGCTTGGCCATGAGGCTGGCGATGTGGGACTTGACGGTGCTGAGTGAGATGCGCAGCTCGTCGGCGATCTCGTTGTTGGTTCGCCCGCGTGCCACGGTGGCCAGGATCTGTTCTTCACGGTCCGTGAGCACCTCGACGGGGTGCGCCGGGGGAGAGGCGGGCCCGGTGCGCGCGAAGGCGCCGAGCAGCCGGGCGGTGATGCTCGGGGCGATGAGCGCGTCGCCGTTGGCGGCGGCGTGGACGGCCTGCGAGAGCAGGTGGGCGCCGGCGTTCTTGAGCAGAAACCCCCGGGCGCCGGCCCTCAGAGCGGCGTAGACGTACTCGTCGAGATCGAACGTGGTGATGACGACCACGGCGAGGGGGTCCTCGACGGACGGCCCGGCGAGGGAACGGGTCGCCTCGATGCCGTCGAGGCCTGGCATGCGGATGTCGAACAGGCACACGTCCGGGCGCAGGCGCCGCGCGAGCTCGACGGCTCGCCGCCCGTCGGCCGCCTCGCCGATGACCTCGATGTCCGGCTGGGCGTCGAGGATCATCGAGAGCCCGGTACGGACGATCTCCTGGTCGTCGGCGACGATCACCCGGATGCTCATGTCGCCGACCTGGTTCGAGGCAGCACCGCGGTCACCGTCCATCCCCGGTCGGGGTCGGGGCCGGCGACGCAGGTGCCGCCGAGCAGGTCGGCGCGTTCGATCATGCCGATGAGCCCGTACCCCGGCGACACGGTCTGGCGCAGGAGGCTGCTGTCGCCGTCGTCGCTCACGCGCAGGCGCACCGACGTGTCGTCGGCGGCGACGCGGACCACGATGCGGGTGGCATGGCGCGCATGCCGCCTGGCGTTGGTGACCGACTCCTGGGCCAGGCGGTACAGCGCGGCCCCGACCAGCGGGGGAAGGTCGTCGAGGTCGCCCGAGATCTTTACGTCGACGGCCGGGACGGAGGGGCCCTGGCTCGCGAGCCGTTCGAGATCGGCGACGCCCCGTCCGGGCGCCAGGTCCGCCTGCTGGTCCTGGCGAAGGACCCGGACCATGGTGCGCATCTCTGCGAGGGCGCGCGCCGCCTCCGCCTCGATCACGTGGAGTGCCTCGGTCGCGGCGTTCGGCCGCGACGCCGACGTGGCGATGCCCGCCTGCGCGCGGATCGCCATCGCCGAGACGTGATGAGCGACGGTGTCGTGCAGGTCGCGGGCCAGCTGTTCGCGTTCGAGCAGCTTGACCTGGTCGAGCTCGCGCATCCTCGCCCTGGCCCGGTACCGGAACGCCACTCCCAGGGCGATGGCCGACGACATGACCGCGAACGCCGCCACCGCGTCGGCGAGGACGATGCGGTCGAAGACGATCGAGAGGAGGACAGCGACGAGCATGATCGCCAACCCGGCCGCGGCCTCGCGTCCCGACCCCCACCGGAACAACGCGTACACCAGGAACAGCAGGTACACCATCGTGTACGTCTCCGGAGACTCGCCGCCCGTCAACAGCGGGGCCAGGCTCGTGGTTCCGAAGGCGATCGCGAGCATCGGCAGCGGTCTGGTCCTGCGCCACAACAACGTGGGCACCAGCCCGAGGGTGACCAGCACCGAGACGGCCCGCCACGGAAGGTCCGGCCGCAGGACTCCTTCGAGAACCGCGATCGGCACGAGGACACCCACGAGCGCCCAGTCCCGCCACACCCGCGGCGGCGGGTCGGGGGGACGTGGCTCGTTCCACACGGAGCGAAGGAGGCCGTGCACCAAATCATGGTAACGAGTGTCCCTGTCCAGCCCGAAGAGCAAGCATTACATTTCCCGCGGGATCGGACGTTACGGCGGGAGCGCTTGCCGACCCCCTGGCGGTCGTCCTCGGCGTACTGGAGTCGGCGTAGCTCGGGGTGGTGCTCGTAGGCGAACCGGGCTCGCCGCCTCGGGCAGCCCTGCCGGAGGCGGCGAGGTCGCATCACGCGACGGCGGTCCCCTCGAGCTCGACCATCAGGTCGGGGATCGCCAGCCGTGTCACCCCGAGCATCGTGGTGGCCGGTGCCACCCCGGCGGCGCCCAACCGCGACGCCAGCACGCCGTAGTGCTCGAAGAGCCGATCGACGTCGGTGGTGTAGACGGTGAGCCGGACGAGGTTCGCGAGGAACATGCCGGCCTCGCCGAGCACGGCCTCCAGGTTGTCGATGCTCAGCGCCAACTGCGCCGCCATGTCATCGGCGTGCTGGGGCTTGCCGTCGCCGCTCATCGCGGTCTGCCCGGCGCAGTACAGGGTCCGGGTGTGCCCGGAGACGACCTCACCCTGGTTGTAGCCCAGCTCCACCGACCACGGCCACGGGTTGACCGCCGTTCGCTCCACTGCCATATCAGCTCCATCGGATTCGTCGACATTACGGACGTCCGTCGGCTCGGTAACCACCGCCTTTGACGTCGTGTTGCCAAGCCTCCCGGCAAATCACGACATCCTGTGTCGTGTATCCCTGTAGGGTTTTTGGATGCGCGCTGACCGGTTGGTCTCGCTGGTGCTGCTGCTGCGGCAGCACGGCCGGCTGTCCGCGGCCACGCTGGCCCGCGAGCTGGAGGTATCCACCCGCACGGTGCTGCGCGACATCGAGGCGCTGTCCGCAGCCGGCGTCCCGGTCTACGCCGAACGCGGCCGGCACGGCGGTTTCGCGTTGTTGCCCGGCTTCCGGACCGAGCTCACCGGACTGAACCACGACGAGGCCCTTGCCCTGCTGATCGCCGGATCGCGGCGCGGCGCGCAGGCATTCGGCCTCGGCTCGGCGCTCGCTTCGGCGATGCTCAAGGTGGTTGACGCGCTACCCGAAAGCTATCGGGACACCGCGGCCGGCGCGGCCGAGCGATTGCTCATCGACCCGGAGACCGACCTCCTCTCGCGTCGGCTGGTCGCTGAGGAGGTGCCTGACGCCGTAGTGGCCGAGGTCCGGCGCGCGGTGCTCGCCGGACACAGACTGCGCATCCACTACGCGGCTGTGGACCAGACCCCGAAGTGGCGCACGGTGGACCCGATCGGCCTGGTCACCGTACGCGACCAGGGCTACTTGCTGGCCACGAGGTCCGGCGCGGACCGCACCTACCGGCTGTCCCGGGTCCTGGCCGCCGAGGAACTCCCCGAACCGGCACAGCGGCCAGACCGGGTCGATCTGGACCGGGTCTGGCGGCAACGCAGCACGCAGTTTCGGACCGGCGGCGACCAGGTCACCGTGCTGGTACGGGTGGACCCGGCGCGGCGGGAGGACCTGGTGGGCACCGCGCTGGCCGTCCTCGCCGAGGAACTCGACTCGGACGGCCGGCTGCGGCTGGAGGTGACCTTCCAAGATCCGAGACACGCCGAATGGGCGCTGTGGCAGCTGGCCACGAACGCGGAAGCCCTGGCCCCGCAGTGGTTGCGCAACTCCCTGCGCGACCGCGCCGCCGCGATCGCCACCCGCTACGGAGCGTCGTCCTGAGAGTTGCCGCCTTCTCCGGGCCGCCGCCTGGTAGGTGCCAGGCGCCGAACGACGCATGCGCAACGCGCGGCGCCGCCTTGCGGTAGACGGTCATAGTCCATTCACCCGCATGACGGCCCGGCGTGCCTCACAGCCGTCCTGAACTGCACAGACGAGCATGTCGAGGGAGGACATCGCCTGTCGAGATTCCCGACCACCCGGCCGGGCGGCAATCCACCACAACTCTCAACCTCACAGGGGGGAATGACCATGTCCGGCGACGAGCGGCCTTCGGGTGCCGCCCGCATGTTCGGTGACTTCGCTCCGCAGCTGGTGCACTTCACCGACGAGGTCCTGTTCGGACAGGTGTGGGAGCGTCCCGCCCTGTCGGCCCGTGACCGGTCCCTGGTCACGGTCGCGAGCCCGGTCACCAGCGGCAGCACCGAGCAGTGCGTTTCCACCTGGGCCCGGCCACCGACAACGGCGTCACCGAGGCCGAGCTGATCGAAGCGATCACCCACCTGGCCTTCTACGCCAGCTGGCCCCGCGCCATGTCCGCCATGACGGTCACCAAAGATCTCTTTCGCGCCCGACCGGCCCGTCCTGCGAAAGGAACAAACATCATGGAACTGCTGAAGCGTCCCGCCACCGGCAAGCTGCCGGCCGAGTGGTTCACCGGCGACGCCTTCGCCGACGTCATCTACCGAGGCCACGACGCCTCCGCGATGCGGGCGAACGCTGTGCACTTCACGCCCGGCGCCCGCACTGCCTGGCACTCCC
>NZ_JBSGJX010000064.1:0-31801 GCF_053605785.1 Nonomuraea sp. NPDC003754 | reverse complement strand
GGACGATGGGCGACTGGATCGGCCTGATCGCGGCCGGCGGGGCGGCTACGCGCTACAGGTGAAGATCGCCGTGCCCGGGAGGTGGCGGCCCCTGAGAGGGCTCCACCCGCCCCAGACGCGGTCGTGGCCCTCCGGCCACTCCGGCTCCATGAGCGAGGTCACGGTGAGCCCGCCGGCCACGATCAGGCCGATCCAGTCGCCCATCGTCCGATGGTGCTCGACGTAGGCGAGCCTGCCCTCGTCGTCGGTCTCGGCGTACGGCGTGCGGTCGAAGTAGGAGCGGTCGGAGGTGAGGCCCCGCTCGCCCGGGTCGTCGGGGAAGGCCCACCTGATCGGATGGCTCACCGAGAACACGAACCTGCCGCCCGGCCTGAGCACCCGCTTGACCTCGGCGAAGACGCGCGCAGGCGCCGCCACGAACGGCAGCGCCCCGAACGCCGAACACACCAGGTCGAAGACGTCCGCCCCGAACGGCAGGCTCTCGGCGTCGGCCTGCAGCACGGGCACCCGCGACCCCGTCTCCAGGTCGATCCGCTGCGAGTGGCGAAGCTGCCGGTGGGAGATGTCGAAGGCCACGACGCGCGCGCCCCGCGTGCTCAGCCAGCGCGAGCACTGGGCGGCGCCGCAGCCGATCTCCAGCACGTCCTTGCCCGCGACGTCACCGAGCAGGTGCGCCTCGGCCTCGTCGACCCCTTCGGGGCACCACACGAAGCCGGAGTCCCGCAGGAACTCGCCGTGCTCCACCTGGTAGTCGTCCGCGTTGCCGTCCCACCAGGAACGGTTGGCCCGCGACGAAGCCGACAGCACTAGCGCATCTTCGGGCCGCGCGGCATCCGCGCGCCCTTGGGCATCGGGCCCTTGGGCATCGGCAGGTTCTTCGGCAACGAGCGCAGCCGGTCCTTCACCTGGTTGACCGCGGGCTTCTTGAGGTTGCGCGGCAGCTTCATCAGGTGGCGCTGGAGCTTGCCGAGCGGGATCTGCCCCTCGCCGTCACCGCACTGGATGTCGTAGACGGGCACGTCCATGGCGACGCGCTGCAGGCGCTTCTTCTCGCCGACGAGCATCTTCTGCACGCGGTTGCCCGGCCCCTCGGAGACCAGGACGATGCCCGGGTGGCCGACGACCAGGTGCACGAGGTCCTGGTCACGGTTGGCGGCGATCGCCGGGGTCACCTCCCAGTTGCCCCGCATGCCCTGCAGCACCGCGGCCGCCGCGCCGGTCTGGCCGTCGAGCAGGCTGTACTGGGCGCGCTGCGCGAGCTGGCCGAAGACGACCAGGCCCACGGTGAACGCGAGCATGACGCCGATGAAGATGGAATACCAGAAGAAGCCAGTGACCAGGCCGATCACGATGACCACGGCCAGCGTGGCGACCGCCGAGAGGAAGACGATCGGCATCCCCTTGGGATTGGCCTGCTGGATGATCTTCGCGATCATGCGGAGCTGCTTGATGCGCCCCGGCTTTTCTGGGTCTACGGGCTTCGCCATGTTGTGAAGGATACAAACACCCCCCGCCGGAGATGAAAACGTGACCCTCCACGTTTTTCTCCGGGGCCGGCCGTACCTCGCGGAAAAGCCGGCGCGGCCCCTCGAACAGCGGGGTTTTCCTGCCCTTCAGGCGCGGATCGAACGGTCACCAAAACCCGCCGGGCGACGCCGAACCCGGCGGAAATGACCGGCAGCCCGCCCGCCCCACCGGCGCGCCGATCCTGGCGCGCGTCCTGGCGTGCGTCCTGGAGGCCGCCCCGTCGGCGGCTCGGGTCTTGACGGCGCTCAGACCTTGACGGTGACCGCCACCCGCGGGTCGGCAAGGCTGCGGCCCGCCGCGATCGTGTACTCGCCTGGCACGGTGCGCCAGCCGTCCTCCGTCCACACCTGGAAGGCCCGCTCGGGCAGGAACACGGTGGTCAGCACCGTCTCGCCCGGCGCCGCCTCCACCACGTCGAAGCCGGCCAGCCACCGCGCGGGCCGCTCGTCGGGCGTCACCGGCGACACGTACAGCTGCACGACCTCCCGCCCTGGGCGCGTGCCGGTGTTGGTGACCGCGACCGTCACGGTCGACCCCTCGGCCGCGATGGTGTCGTACGACCAGTCCGTGTAGCCGAGGCCGTGCCCGAACCAGAACGCCGGGGTACGGCCCAGCCGCTCCCACGCCCGGTAGCCGATGAAGACGCCCTCCTCGTAGGTGACGGCCCCGTCGACTGGCGTGACGTCGACGACGGGGCTGTCGGCCAGCCGTACCGGCCAGGTGGTCGGCAGGCGGCCCCCAGGCTCGGCGTCGCCGTACAGGACGTCGGCGAGCGCCGAGCCCGCCTCCTGGCCGGGGAACCAGGTGAGCAGCACCGCCGCCACGTCGGCGGCCCACGGCATCTCCACCGGCGAGCCCGCGTTCACCACGACGACCGTGCGCGGGTTGGCGGCGGCGACGGCGGCGATCAGCTCGTCCTGGCGGCCGGGCAGGCGCAGGTCCTTGCGGTCGAAGCCCTCGCTCTCGACCTCCAGCGTCGTGGAGGCCACGACCACGGCCACCTCGCACGCGCGCGCCGCGGCCACGGCCTCGGCGATGAGCGCGTCCTGGCCGGGGGAGGGGTTGGCGTGGCCGAGGGTGAAGGCGACGAAGGCCATGCCGCTGAAGGCGCCGGCCGGATGCGTCACCTCCACCTCGTACGGCCTGCCCGCGGTGAGCTCGACGACGACGCGCTTCTCGGGCGGCGCCAGGAACGCCGCGGCGGGGTCGTCGCCCTCCAGCTCGATCGTCTCGTCGAGCACCGTCGCGCTGTCCACCCGCAGCGTGAAGGGGCCCACCCCGGCCACCGACAGCTCGTGCGCCCCGGTGAGCTCGGGCGTGTAGGCGGCGCGCAGCCGCACCGCGCGCAGCCGCTCGCCGTCCACGTCGGACGGCAGCTGGCCGACCCACCGGGCCTCCGTGGCGGCCAGCGGGTGCTCGGCCAGGACCTCGCCGCCGTCGCCCAGGAACTGCGCCGCCGTCGGTACGGCCAGCGGCGCCAGCCGTACGCGGGGGTCGGTGCCGAGCGCGTACCTGACCTCGCCGCGGGCGCGCAGCCCCTCCAGAGGGGAGACGGTGCGGTCGGGGAAGACCTGGGCGCTGCCGCCGCCCATGATCCGCGCCTCGTCGGCGGCCGAGCCGATGAGCGCGAGGGTCGACGTCCCGGCGAAGGGAAGCAGCCCGCCCTCGTTCTTCAGCAGCGTGAAGGAGCGTGCGGCCACCTCGCGGGCCAGCGCCACCCCGTCGATCGACCCGGCCCGCGCGCCCCGCAGGGCCTGCTCTGCCCGCGGGGCCTGCTCTGCCTGGACGGTCTGGTCGGCCGGGGCGGCCGCGTTCGCCTCGCGCGGGCGCAGCGCCCCCACGCGGGCGGCCAGGCGCAGGATGCGGCGTACCTTGTCGTCGATGACGGACTCGGGTACCCGGCCCTCGCGGACGGCCTCCTCCAGCTTGTCGCCCCACGGCCCGAACGGGCCTGGCATGGCCACGTCCGTGCCGCCGACCGCCGCCGCCTCGGTGGACCGCACCGCCGTCCAGTCGGACACGACGTAGCCGTCGAAGCCCCACTCGTCCTTGAGCACACCGTTGACCAGCGCCGAGTGCTCGGTCATCGTGGTGCCGTTGACCGCGTTGTAGGCGGTCATCATGCCCCACGCCCCGGCCTTCGCCACCCGCTCGAAGGGGGCCAGGTAGGCCTCCCGCAGCACCCGGTCGGTGACCTTGACGTCGACGGTGAACCGGTCGGTCTCGAAGTCGTTGGCCACGAAGTGCTTGGGCGTGGTCGCGACGCCGCCCTCCTGCACGCCCTTCACGTAGGCGGCGCCCAGCTCCCCTGTCAGGTAGGGGTCCTCGGAGAAGCACTCGAAGTGGCGTCCGCCGAGCGGGGAGCGGTGCAGGTTGATGGTCGGCGCCAGCAGCACGTGCACGCCCTTGCGCCTGGCCTCCTGGGCGAGCAGCCGGCCGACCTGGCGGACCAGGCCGACGTCCCAGGTGGCGGCCAGCGCGGTGGGGCTCGGCAGCGCGATGGAGGGGTCGGCGGAGCTCCACTGCTCGCCGCGCACGCCGATGGGCCCGTCGCTCATGACGAGCCGGTCGAGGCCGATCTCGGGGACGGCGGGCAGCGACCACATGTCCGCGCCGGTGAGCAGGCGGATCTTGGTGGCCAGGTCCAGCTGTGTGATCAGTTCGTCGAAGTCCACGCAGCCAGTGTTAACCAGAAAACTTACCGCTTACTAGGTTTGTTACTATTGCGTTACCTGTAGCGGGGTGTCCGGGCAAAAGAAAAAGGCCGCACGGCGTGCGGCCTTTTCTCGGTGCGGTGGTCAGGCGTTCTGGCGGGCCGCCATGGCCTGCTGGTAGAGCCGCCCCGCGCGGTACGACGAGCGCACCAGCGGACCCGACATGACGCCGGCGAAGCCGATCGCCTCGGCCTCGGCCTGCAGCTCGACGAACTCCTCCGGCTTCACCCACCGGTCGACGGGATGGTGGCGCGGCGTCGGGCGGAGGTACTGGGTGATCGTCAGCAGGTCGCAGCCCGCCTCGTGCAGGTCGCGCATCGCCTGGATCACCTCCTCCCGCTCCTCGCCCATACCCAGGATCAGGTTGGACTTGGTGACGAGCCCCGCCTCGCGCGCCTTGGTGATCACCAGCAGCGAGCGCTCGTAGCGGAAGGCGGGACGGATGCGCTTGAAGATCCGCGGCACCGTCTCGATGTTGTGCGCGAACACCTCGGGCTTGCTGGAGAAGACCTCCTCCAGCTGTTCCTGGTTGGCGTTGAAGTCGGGAACCAGCAGCTCGACGCCGCAGCCCGGCAGCAGCGAGTGGATCTGCCTGGCCGTCTCGGCGTAGAGCCAGGCGCCGCCGTCGGGCAGGTCGTCACGGGCGACACCGGTCACCGTGGCGTACTTCAGGCCCATCTGCTGGACCGACTCGGCCACCCGGCGCGGCTCGTCCTTGTCGTACTCCTTGGGCTTGCCCGTGTCGATCTGGCAGAAGTCACAGCGCCTGGTGCACTGGTCGCCGCCGATGAGGAAGGTCGCCTCGCGGTCCTCCCAGCACTCGTAGATGTTGGGACAGCCCGCCTCTTCACAGACCGTGTGCAGGCCCTCCCGGCGCACCAGCGATTTCAGCTCGGTGTACTCGGGACCGGTCTTGAGCTTGGTCTTGATCCACGGGGGCTTGCGCTCAATAGGGGTTTCGGCGTTGCGCACCTCCAGGCGGAGGAGCTTACGGCCATCAGGAGCAACGGTCACCGTTAAAGCTTACGTCGCTCAACTTATGAGACCGAACCCGCGGGCCGCCCTGGCATAGTGGCCGGCGAGTTCGGTGTCGATGACCGCCGACTCGGCCGCGCCGAGCAGCCGCGAACCCGGCGCGGAGGTGAGCACGCCGTCGTCGGACAGCCGGGCCCGCGTCAGCGCCGCCTGCCTGATCTGCTCCACGCTCTCGCCGCGCAGCACCGCCGCCTGCATCGGCGCCAGATAGCTGCGGCCCGCGATCAGCTCCTGCAGCTCGGTCAGGTCCTTCTCGGTCACCGCGCGCAGCGTGATCGCCCGCCGCCGCTCGGCCGCGCGCGGGTCGCCCGAACGGATCAGCCACCGCAGCAGGTGCTCGGCCGCCAGCACGGGCCAGCCGAAGATCCTGCCGACGGTACGGCCGAGCATGCCCGCCACGTTGTAGGAACTGCTCGGGGCCCAGGCGCCGAGCGTGAACGCCATGGCCACGTCCGCCTCGGTGCGGGCGCTCAGCGGTTCGGAACCCAGCAGCGTGTGGCGCCACTCGCCGAGCGTCGACAGGGCGCCCTCCACGATCGGCCCGTCGAGCGTCTCGGCCGCGGCGTACGCGCCGGCGACCACCGTCACGCGCTGCCGCGGCGACAGCGCCAGCCACAACGGCAGGCCGATGACCAGCGTGGGGGTCCTGCGCAGCCCGATCCGGGGGCAGCTCGCGACGGTGGCCAGGTCCAGCACCGCCACCTGGGCGGGTCTGGCCACCCCCACCTCGTCGGCCACGCGCTCGGCCAGGCCGTACAGCTCGGGGGCGGCGTCCCGGTCGAGCACCTCCGCGTCGGCGGGCAGGCGGGCGAGGCGCGGGCGCAGCAGCACCCCGATCCCCACCAGCACGGCGCCCATCAACCAGGACACGATCCGGGTCGGCCCGTTGAGGATGATCGACACGCCGAGCACCACGAACCCCAGCGTCAGGGCATGGACAGCGAGGGATAGGACAAGAGCGGCAATCCTTCGCATGTCGCCGATACTAGAAGCGGCGCACCCCGATGTCAGCGCAGCTTTGCCAGTGCTTGGAGAAGGTCCTCCTCGTGCATGTCGTGCGGCTCGGCTTCCAACGCCTCCGCCAGACGTTTCTCCGCGTACGGCATGACCTCGTCGACCACGATCCGCCGGCCCGACTCCTGCGACAGCGAGGTGACACCCGCGTCGGTGATGCCGCACGGCACGATCCTGCTGAACCAGCTCGGGTCGTTGGCGCAGTTGAGCGCGAAGCCGTGCATGGTGACGCCGCCCACGATCCTGATGCCCACCGCGCCGAGCGCCCGCTCGGGGCCGCCCTCGTCGCGGACCCAGACGCCGCTGCGCCCCGCGACCCGGTGGACGGCCACCCCGAAGTCGGCGCAGATCTGGATCATGGCCTCTTCGAGCGCGTGGACGTAGGCGCCGACGTCGCCCACCCGCATGATCGGATAGCCGACGAGCTGACCAGGGCCGTGCCAGGTGATGCGGCCGCCCCGGTCGACGTCGACGACGGGCGTGCCGTCGGCGGGCCGCTCGTGCGCCGCCGTACGCCTGCCCGCCGTGTAGACCGGCGCGTGCTCCAGCAGCAGCGCGGTGTCGCCGAGCGTGCCGGTCACCCTGTGGGCGTGGACGCGTCTCTGGAGTGTCCAGGCCTGCTCGTACGGCACGTCCACACCAAGACGGACAATCGTCAGCTTCGCCACAGATAAAGGTTACTCACAAGAAACGACCACGGGACCGCAATGAGGTTCCTCTGGCCTGCTCGCCAGGTCATCACGACCCCGTGGGCGCGACCGTCGTCAGGCGGTGAGCAGCCTCGGCTCGATCCTGAACTCCTTCACGCCGCCCGCGCCGTCGTGCTCCACCCGGTAGGCGTAGCCCGCGGGATCGACGGTGACCGCCTGGATGAACTCGGTGCCGACGTAGTGCAGGCCGACGCCCTCGTCGGCGGCGTAGCCGTCGGGCAGCTCGCCGCTGGCCACCGACTCGTGCAGCAGCTGCCTGCGCTGCGGGTCGGAGTTGTAGTGGACGCCACAGGAGTAGGGCAGCAGGCCCAGGCCGTCGGCCCACACCTGAAGCTTCGGGCCGAAGGAGTCGGTGTTGCCGCCGACGTGCCAGCACAGCGCGCCCGCGCTCTGCCCCGCCAGCACCACACCGGACCGCCACGCCTGCTCGAAGGCCTCGTCAAGGCCGTGCAGGCGCCACAACGCCGCCAGGTTGGCCACACTGCCACCACTGACGTAGATCATGTCCTGCTCGAGGATCCAGGCCCGCGGATCCTCGACGTTGGGCATCGGGAAGACCGTCAGGTGGCTCACCTCGACATCCCAACCGGCGAAGGCGCCGTACATCTTCAGCAGCCAGTCGGAGTCGTCGCCCGTCGCGGTGGCGAGCAGGCCGAGCTTGGGCCGGTCCTGGCCGGTGAGGTCGAGCGCGTAGCGCAGCAACGGGCTGGCCTGCAGGAAGCCGTAGCGCTCCGTCGGCTTGAAGGACCCGCCGCCGATGGCGAGGATATGGGACTGTCCTGACCTGGTCATGTGCTACCCCCACGGTGAGTCGGACGAACGGCTCACTAGAGTACGGCCGCCAGCGCCTCGTCGAGGGTCGGATGAAGGAACCTGAAGCCGCTGTCAAGCAGTTTGGACGGAACGGCGCGCTGTCCGATCAGCAGTCCTTCGTCCGCGAAACCGCCGAGCCCCGCCCGAAGCGCGAACCCGGGAACCGCGATCGGCATCGTCGCCCGCTTCAGCGCCCTGCCCAGCGCCAGCGTGAACTCCTTGTTGGTCACCGGCTCCGGCGCGGCCACGTTCACCGGCCCCTCCAGGGCCCGGTTGTTCAGGATGTGAAGGGCCGCGCGGACCCAGTCGTCGAGCGTGATCCACGACCACCACTGCCTGCCCGAGCCCAGCGGCGCGCCGAGCCCCATCCTGAAGATCGGCAGTATCTGCTTGAGCGCCCCGCCCTGCGCCGACAGCGTGATCGCGGTTCGCAGGGTCGCGGTCCTGACGCCCGCCTGCGTCGCCTGGCCGGCCTCGGCCTCCCATCGCTCGCACAGCTCGGCCAGGAAGCCCTCGCCGCGCGGGCCGCTCTCGTCGGTCACCCGGTCGCCCGTGTCGCCGTAGAAGCCCGCTCCAGAGGCGGACATCAGCACCTCCGGCGGGCTCTCCAGTTCCTTCAGCGCGGTGACCAGCGTCCTGGTGCCCATCACTCGGCTGTCGAGGATCTCGCGACGGTAGTCGTCGCTCCACCGCCGCTCACCGAGGCCCGCGCCCGCCAGGTGGACCACCGCCCGGGCGCCCTCCAGCACGGCCCGGTCGACGACGCCCTTGTCGGGCTGCCAGAACGACTCGTCGGTACGGCGCGGCGTCCGCCGTACCAGCCGGACGACGTTCTCGCCCTCCGCGGTGAGCGCGCCGACCAGCGCCCTGCCGAGCAGACCTGACGCGCCCGTCACGATGATCGCCATTCCTCCACCCTACGCGCAGGCGTCCGCACACCCGCGGACCCGGCCCCGCCGGCCCGCGCCGCGGCCGGGGAACGGCCCGTGCCGGTGAGGACGCCCCTTCGCGGGAACAGTGGGGGAACAGCCGGGGGAACAGTGGGGGGAAGTCGCGGAAAACGGGCGGGGCGCCCGCGGAGAGACTCCGCGGGCGCCCCGCGTCCGAACCGGGTGTACCGGGTGTTACGCCAGACCCAGCTGCGCCTCGAAGCGGCCCTCCTCGAGGCGGCGCTTGATCGTGGTCAGGAAGCGCGCCGCGTCGGCACCGTCGACCAGGCGGTGGTCGTAGGTGAGCGCGAGGTAGACCATCGACCTGACGGCGATGACCTCGCCCTCCGGCGTGTCGACCACGACGGGACGCTTGACGACCGCGCCGGTGCCGAGCATGCCGACCTGCGGCTGGTTCAGGATCGGCGTGTCGAACAGCGCGCCACGGCTGCCGGTGTTGGTCAGCGTGAACGTGCCGCCGGTCAGCTCGTCGGGCGTCACCTTGTTGTCGCGGGTGCGCTCGGCCAGGTCGGTGATCTTCCTGGCCAGGCCGGCCAGGTTGAGGTCGCCGGCGTTCTTCACCACCGCGGCCAGCAGGCCGCGCTCGGTGTCGACCGCGAGGCCGAGGTTCTCCACGTCGAAGTAGGTGACCTCGTTGGTCTCGTTGTTGATCGTGGCGTTGAGCTTCGGGTGCTGCTTGAGCGCCTCGACCGTGGCCATCGCGAAGAACGGCGTGAAGGTCAGCTTGACGCCCTCGCGGCGCAGGAACTCGTCCTTCGCCTTCGCGCGGAGCTTGGCGATCTTGGTGACGTCGACCTCGACGACCGAGGTGAGCTGGGCCGCGGTCTGCAGCGACTCGACCATGCGCTTGGCGATGGTCTGCCGCAGGCGCGACATCTTCTCGGTACGGCCCCGCAGCGTGGTGTCGACCTGGACCGGCTCGGGCGTGGCCGCCACCGGAGCCTGCGCCGCGGGCGCGGCGGGGGCAGCGGCGGCGGGCGCCGCCTGGGCCGGAGCGGGAGCCTGGGCGGCCGGAGCGGCCTGCTCACGCTGCGCCTTGGCGGCCTCGAGCACGTCCTGCTTGCGGATGCGGCCGCCGACGCCGGTGCCGGTCAGCGCGTCGAGGTCGACGCCGTGCTCGTTGGCGAGCTTGCGCACCAGCGGCGTGACGTAGGGGCTCTCGCCCGAGGACGGCAGCGGTGTCGGCACGGTGGCGGGCGTGGTCGTCGCCGGCGCGGGAGCCTGCGCCTGCACCGGAGCCGGGGCGGGCGCGGGAGCCGGAGCCGGCGCGGGGGCCGGGGCCGGCTGCGGGATCGAGGAGACGGGCGCGGGAGCCGGCTCGGGCTCGGGCTCCGGAGCCGGAGCGGGCGCCGGGGCGGCCGCCGCCTCGGGAGCGGGAGCGGCGGCGCCGGCGCTGCCACCCTCGTCAATGATCGCAAGCTCGGCGCCGACCTCGACGGTCTCGTCCTCGGCGACGACAATCTTGGTCAGCACACCCGCCGCGGGCGACGGGATCTCGGTGTCGACCTTGTCGGTCGACACTTCGAGGAGCGGCTCGTCGGCCTCGACGCGCTCGCCCTCCTTCTTCAGCCAACGGGTTACCGTGCCCTCGGTCACGCTCTCGCCGAGCTGGGGCATCTGTACGGAGACCGGCATGGGTATGTCTTCCTCGAGTTCTTAGTTGTGGACGTGCAGGGGCTTGCCGGCCAGCGCCAGCATGGCCTCGCCCATGGCTTCGGACTGGGTCGGGTGCGCGTGGATCAGCTGGGCGACCTCGGTGGGGAGCGCCTCCCAGTTGTAGATCAGCTGGCCCTCGGTGACGAGCTCGCCGATGCGGCGGCCGACCATGTGGACGCCCACGACCGGGCCGTCCTTCCTGGCCAGCACCTTGACGGCCCCCGCGGTGCCGAGAATCTGGCTCTTGGGGTTGCCCGCCAGGTCGTAGACCTGCTCGACGATCTCGATGCCCCGCTCGGCCGCCTGCTTGGAGGTGATGCCCACGGAGGCGACCTCGGGGTCGGAGTAGGTGATGCGCGGCACGCCGTCGTAGTCGATCGGCGGCGGGTTGAGGCCCGCGATGTGCTCGGCCACCAGGATGCCCTCGGCGAACCCGGCGTGCGCCAGCTGCGGGGTGGCGATCAGGTCGCCGATCGCGTAGACGCCCGGCACGCTGGTGCGGCAGTGCTCGTCGACGACCACGGTGCCGCGCTCGATCGCGACGCCCTGCTCCTCGAAGCCCATGCCCTCGCTCACCGCGCCGCGGCCCACGGCCACCAGCAGCAGCTCCGCGTCGAGGGTCTTGCCGTTGGCCAGCGTGACGATCACGCCGGTGTCGGTGGTCTTGACGCTGTCGAAGAAGACGCCCAGCTGGTAGGAGATGCCCCTGCGGCGGAAGGCGCGCTCCAGCAGCTTGGAGCTCGACTCCTCCTCGGCCGGGAGCAGGTGGGGCAGGGCCTCGACGATGGTGACCTCGGCGCCGAAGGAGCGGTAGACGCTGGCCAGCTCGACGCCGATGACGCCGCCGCCCAGCACGATGACCGAGGTGGGCACGCGCTCCATCCGCAGCGTGTGCTCACTGGTGATGATCCGCTCGCCGTCGATCTCGAGGCCGGGCAGCGTCTTCGGGGTGCTGCCGGTGGCCAGCACGATGCTGCCGCCCTCGTAGACCTCGCCGCCGACCTGGACGCGGTTGGAGCCGGCGAGCCTGCCCTCGCCCTCGACGATCGTGACACCCGCTGACCTCAGCAGGCCCTGCACGCCCTTCCACGCCCGATTGACGATCTTGTCCTTGAAGGCGTGGACGCCGGGGACGTCGATGCCGTCGAAGCGCGCCTTGACGCCGTAGGCCTCGCTCTCGCGGGTCTCGTCGGCGATCTCGGCCGAGTGCAGCAGGGCCTTGGTGGGGATGCAGCCGCGGTGGAGGCAGGTGCCGCCGATCTTGTCCTTCTCGATCAGCGCGACGGTCTTGCCCAGCTCTGCCGCCCGCAGAGCGCAGGCGTAGCCGCCGCTACCGCCACCTAGGACGACGATGTCGTAGGCCACAGGAAAGCTCCTTGTCGGATGGTGATGCCGTCATCTTTTCACTTGTTCAAGCCCGTCGCGGCCCTCTCGGCCAGTCCGATGAGCGTGCGGGTGATGGCGCCCGTGCCGCCCTTGGGGGTGTAGCCGTGCGGCTCTCCCTTGTTGAAGGCGGGCCCGGCCATGTCGATGTGGGCCCAGCGCCGGTCGTCGGGCACGAACTCCTTGAGGAACAGGCCCGCGGCCAGCATGCTGCCCCAGCGCTCGGGCTGCAGGTTGGCGATGTCGGCGATCGGCGAGTCGAGGCCCTTGCGGAGCTCCTCAGGCAGCGGCATGCCCCATGCTCCCTCGCCCGCCTCGCCGGCGACCGAGACGACCAGCTCGCGGACGGCGTCGTCGTTGGACATGACGCCGGCCGTCCGCCAGCCGAGCGCGACGATCTGCGCGCCGGTGAGGGTGGCGACGTCGACGATCAGGTCGGGGTCGTCCTCCAGGGCGCGGGCGATGCCGTCCATGAGGACCAGGCGGCCCTCGGCGTCGGTGTCGAGCACCTCGACGGTCTTGCCGCTGTAGCTGGTCAGCACGTCGGAGGGGCGGGTGGCGGTGCCGCTCGGCAGGTTCTCGGCCAGGCAGAGGTAGCCGACGGCGTTCACCTTGACGCCGAGGCGGGCGATGCCGAGGAGCGCGCCGAACACCGCGCCCGCGCCACCCATGTCGGACTTCATCCAGTCCATGGCCGCGGACGGCTTGAGCGACAGGCCGCCGGAGTCGAAGGTGATGCCCTTGCCGACGTAGGCCAGCGTCTGGGTCGCCTCGGGGTGGGAGTAGGACAGGCGGACCAGCCGCGGCGGGTTGGCCGAGCCCTGCCCGACGCCGACGATGCCGCCGTAGCCGCCCTCCTTGAGCTGCTTCTCGTCGAGGACCTCGACGGTCAGACCCGCCTTGGCGCCCTCCTGCTCGGCGATCTCGGCGAACTTGGCCGGCCACAGGTCCTTCGGCGGGGTGTTGACCAGGTCGCGCACCAGCGTGACCGCGTCGGCCACGATGGCGGCCCGCTCGGCCGAGCCCTCGGCGGCGGTCAGCACGACCAGCTCGCCGACGGGGGCCTTCTGCTCGCCGTTGGTGCGGTACCTGTCGAAGCTGTAGGCGCCCAGCAGGCCGCCGAGCGCCACCGCCTCGGCCTCGCCGGCGGAGGAGGCGGGCAGGGCGAGCGCGGCGCGGGCCGTACCGGCCAGGGCGCGCGTGGCCGCACCGGCGGCGCGGCGCAGCCCCTCGACGTCGGCGGACTCACCGAGCCCGACGGCGACCAGCAGCGGCGCGGTGATGGCGCCGAACGTCGGGATCTTGGACACTTCGCCGGGCTTTCCCGTGAAGCCGACGGCGTCCAGAGAGGCGGCCAGTTTGCCGTCGAAGGCGGCGTCGAGGCCCTTGGCAGTGGGGCGCGGGCCCTCCGAACCTGACAGGAAACCGACGACCAGCGCGTCGGTGTCGAACGAGACGGGATCTGCTGAGTTCAGCCGCACAGTGGTCACGTAGACCGATGCTATCCACGGTTGGCGGCTTATTCATAAACAGGGGTTCATCCCACCAATACGGCGTCGCCAAATGGTGCTAGTGTTAATAGCACTATGTTGCTCACGCTCGATCTCAACGATCCCCGGCCGCTGCACGAACAGGTGGCCGGGGCGATCAGACGCGCCATCGGTGAGGGCTCCTACCAGGCAGGCGACCGCCTCCCGCCGGCCAAGGACCTCGCCGACGCGCTGGGCATCAACGCCAACACCGTGTTGCGTGCCCTGCGCGACCTGCGCGACGAGGGCCTCCTGGAGTTCAGGAGAGGCAGGGGAGTGAGCGTCGCGGGCGTGCCCACGGGCCGCGCGCTCATCGTCCAGCGCGCCCGCGACCTGCTCGAGGAGGCGAAGAAGTACGGCTACAGCCGCGACGACCTCATCGAAGTACTGAAGGAGCTGTCATGACCAGCAGGACCCGTGCGTTGCTCGCCACCGGGGTGTGGGGGCTGACCGTCATCCCCGCCCTCGTGGCACTCCCCCTCTCCCTGAGAGACAGGTTGCCCGAACCGCTCGCCACCCACTGGAGCGGCGCCACGCCCGACGGGAACATGTCCTTCACCCAGAACATGCTGTTCAGCGTCACCATGGCCGCCGTGATCCTGGTGGTCATGGCGGGCATCGCCGTCCACGGCAAGGCCTTCGAGCGCAGGCTGAGCCGCGGCTACTGGTGGGGCGTCCTCTTCGGTTCCGCGGTCTTCGTCATCGGCATGGAATGGTCCATCCTCCGCGCCAACCTCGACGTCCAGGTCTGGACCCAGGCCGGCGGCCTCGGCTGGGCCCCCGTGGCCGTCATGGCCGGGGCCGCCGCCGTCGGCGTGCTCGCGGGCTTCCTCCTCAGGGGCGAGCCCGACCAGGCCGCACCCGAGGGCGAGGCGCCGCCCAGGCTGCGGCTGCGCTCCGGACAGCGCTCGGTGTGGGTCAGCCGCGTCTCCAACCCGTGGCTGGTCGCGCTCACCGCGGGATCGGCGCTGCTGACGGCCGCCGTCGGCGTCCTGACCCTCATGGGGCTGACGAGCGGCGCGGGCTGGTCGCTGCTCGGCGTGTCGGTGCTCCTGCTCACCGTCGGGCTGCTGACCTCCTCCATCACCGCGCGGATCACCGATGACGGCCTCGCCATCGGCTTCGGGCCGTTCGGTTGGCCGGTGCGCAGGATCAGGCTCTCCAAGATCGACAGCGCCTGGTCGGAGCAGCGCTTCCCCAGCCAGGTGGGCGGCTGGGGCATCCGCGGCGTCCCCGGCGCGGCGGCCATCATGCTGCGCGGCGGCGACTGCCTCGTCCTTCGCTACCGCTCGGGCGGCCAGCTGCTGATCAGCATCGACGACGCCGAGCGCGGCGCCGCCCTGCTCAACGCCCTCATCGAGGAGAGAGCCGGCGCGTGACCCGCCGCCACGAGCCCTTCCTGCCCGCCGATCCCCATGACTTCGGGCCCCCGTCCTGATCCCCCCTTCACCTGGAGTTCCAGATGATCGTGTTGTTCCTCGCCGTCGCCTTCGGCGCGGCGTGGCTGGCCGCGCTTCCCCTCTGGCTCGGCGGCGGCCTGGCCGACCCCCTGTTCGGCCCGCTGGTCGGGCTGATGATGTTCACCCCGAGCCTCGGCGTCCTGGCCGTCTGGCTCGCCAGGCGCACGCCGTTCCGCGCCTGGGCGAAGGAGACCGGCCTCACCTTCGGCGAGCGCCCCGGCCGCACCGTCGGCCTGCTGCTCGCCACGTGGGCGGCCGTCCCCCTGGTCGTGTACGGCACGCTCGCCCTCACCGCCGCCCTCGGCCTGGTCTCCCTCGACCTCGACCGCCTGAGCCTCTTCAGCGCCGCGTCGGGAGCGCCGGGAGACCCGCACACCGCCCTGATCGTCCAGATGGTGGTGACGACCCTGGTGGCCCCGATCGTCAACATCATCCCCATGGTGGGCGAGGAATGGGGCTGGCGCGGCTGGCTGCTGCCCAAGCTGGTCGAATCGCGCGGCGTCTTCGGCGGGCTGGTCCTCTCCGGAGTGATCTGGGGGCTCTGGCACGCCCCCGCCACCGGCCTCGGCTACAACTACCCGGCCGTCGGCCCGTGGGCCGCGCTGCTGTTCGTGGGATTCTGCGTGCCGGCCGGGATGCTCTTCGGCTGGCTGCGCCTGCGCACCGGCAGCATCTGGCCCGCCGTGATCGGCCACGCGGCGCTCAACCCCGCCGCCTCGCTCGCCCTGATGCTGGGAGACGCGGCCGCCCCGCCCAACGCCCTCTTCGCGGGCATCACCGGGCTGGTCGGCTGGGCCGTGCTCGCCGTCCTCGCGGCCCTCGTCTTCAGGCGCTGGCCCGTACGGCAGCCGCAGCCGGTCTAGCCGAACACCGCGCACACGACCAGCACGGCGGTGGTCGCGGTCTCGACGAGCGCGCCCAGCACGTCGCCCGTGATCCCGCCGAGCCTGCGCACCGCGTGGGCGAGCAACCCGCTCGCCGTCCCCAGCCCGGCGAGCACGGCCAGCGGGAGGACCAACCCGTACCCTCCCGCCGGCCCCCACGGCCCTCCCAGCAGCACCGCCGCGCCCACCACGACCAGCGTGGCGACCAGCGCGGCGGCCGGCCGTACGGTGCCCGCCACCATGGCGCCGAGCCCCTCGGGCCGCGCCGGCGGCACCCCGCGCGTGCACGCCCACGTCAGCGCCAGCCGCCCGGTCACGCAGGCGGCCACCAGCGCGACCGGACCCGCCTCGGCCAGCGCCGCGCACTGCACGATCAGCGTGAACACCAGCGTCAGAACGCCGAACGGCCCGATGTCCGACTTCTTCATCACCTCGAGCGCCTGGACGGCGGGCCTGCCGCTGCCGAGACCGTCCGCCAGGTCGGCGAGACCGTCCAGGTGCAGGCCTCTGGTCAGCAGCGCGAGCAGGCCCAGCGCCAGCGCCGCCCCGAGCAGCGGCGAGCCGGGCAGCGCCAGCGGCAGGCAGCTCACGGCGCCGAGCAGCAGCCCGGCCAGCGGCGCGAGGAGCATGGCCCGCCCGGCCACCTCACGGTCGACCCGGTTCACCCTGACGGGGAAGACGCTCAACGTCCCCACCGCGAACCGCATCCCGTCCACCCACCCGGCCATGAGCGTCGATCCTACGGTCCCCCCAGACTTCCCCTGCGGCCCGGCTCCCTGGCCTCCTGGCCTCCCTTTCCGGGCAGCCCGGCGCATGCGGGGAGCTTCCCGGCGCACCCGGAGGAACGCGGCCGTCACCGTCCGCGCGCACACCGAAGGCGGCGCTTCCTGGCGCATCCGGGGGACGTGGACGTCAGCGCCCGCGCACACCGAAAGGGCGGCGTTTCCCGGCGCACCCGGGGGAACGGCGCGGTCGCGCGGTCGCTAGGGTGTCCGGATGCACGCCGTGGAACTCGAAGGTGTCAGCGTCAGGGTGGTCGCCAGGACGCTGCTGGCGGAGATCGACTGGCGGGTCGCCTACGGACAGCACTGGGTGATCCTCGGCCCGAACGGGGCAGGCAAGACCACGCTGCTGTCCCTGGCCGCCGCCGTACGGCATCCCAGCGAGGGCACCGCCGCCGTCCTCGGCCGCCGCATGGGCCGGGTCGACCTGCGCGAGCTGCGCAGGGACATCGGCCTGGTCGCCGCCAGCCAGCGCCTGGTCGACGAGGGGCTGCTGGAAGAAGAGGCGGCGACCGCGCACACCGTGGTCCTCACCGGGCACACGGGCACGAGCGCGCCGCTCTGGGACAGGTACGGCCAGGCCGAGCACGACAGGGCCCACGCGCTGCTGGCCGAGATGGGCTGCAAGGACCTGGCCGACCGGCTCTTCGTGGTGTGCTCGCAGGGGGAGCGCGCCCGGATCAGGGTGGCCAGGGCGCTCATGGCGGACCCGGCCATGCTGCTGCTGGACGAACCGTTCGCTGGACTGGACTTCCCCGCCCGTGAAGACCTCATCACCTCCATCGAGGACCTGGCGGCACGCGACGGGCTGACCACGGTGACCGTCACGCACCACCTGGAGGAGGTGCCCGCCACGACCACGCACGCGCTGCTCATGCGCGACACCCGCGTCCTGGCGGCGGGGCCGGTGGAGGAGACGCTGACCGAGGAGGCGCTGTCGGAGTGCTTCGGCCGCAGGCTGCGCGTCGACCGGCTGGACGGCCGCTGGTCCGCCCGCGCCGTCCGCACCCGGCCCGCCTGACCCGGCCCGCCTGACCCGGCCCGCCTGACCCGGCCCGCCTGACCCGGCCCGCCTGACCCGGCCCGCCTTGATCCCGGCCGCGTCTTGTTTTCGTTTCTTCGGCGGGTGGCGTTCAGCCGAGGGGGAGGAGGCGGCCCGCCACGACGAGCGTGACGTCCTCCGACTCGGCCGCCAGCCGCTGGTTCAGGCGGCCCAGCGCGTCGCGGAAGGCCCGCCCGCTGGAGGTGGAGGGGACGACGCCGAGCCCGACCTCGTCCGACACCGCGACGATCCGGTGCCGGGTCGAGCGCCAGGCCGCCACGAGCTCGTCGCAGCGCCGTACGACCTCCTCGCGACGCGCGGGCTCCTCCCACGCGCCCGCCTGGTCGAACACCGCCGCCAGCCACGTCCCCAGCCCATCGACCAGCAGCGGCGTCGTGGCCCGCGCGATCGCCTCGGCCAGCTCGGTGGTCTCCTCGCATGCCCAGTGCGCCGGACGCCTGGCCTGGTGGGCGGCGACCCGCGCGGCCCACTCGGGGTCGCCGTGGCCCGAGGGTCCCGTGGCGAGGTAGGTGACGTGCGGCTCGGCCGCCAGCCGCAGCTCGGCCTCGTCGGACTTGCCCGACCGGGAGCCGCCCAGCAGCAACGTGCGGCGTGGCGGGGCTGGGCGGGGCGGGGGAGCCTGCGCGGTGTCCACGACCGTCCCGTCCGGTACGGCCCGCGCCCCCCACAGCGCCAGCCGTCTGGCCAGCTCGGACTCCGACCTGACACGGTGGTCCAAGCCGACGGCGACGACGTGGGTCCCGGCGGTCACGAGCCCGCGCCGTCGCAGGTCGCCGAGGACGGCGGGGTCGTCGAGCAGGTCCACCAGGACGAGGTCGCACGAGGGGCTCTCGCCGCCGGACGCCGGATTCCCGGATCCCGGCACGTCCCGCGACCCAGGAGAACCGCCGCCGTGCCGACAGCCGGCCGGAAGACCGCTGAGAGCAGCGCCGAGGTCGGTCAGGGAGCGGATGCCGGACAGGTCGAGCAGCCGGGAGCCGTCAGAGGCGACGAGGAGCGGGCCCGTCGCCGCGTAGCCGGGGGGACACGCCCCACCGCCCGGCCACGGTATCCCGTCGACCTCCACGCACAGCTGCGAACGCCACCCCGGCGGCAACCCCGCGCACGACGCGCACGCGCACCCGGGCGAGGGCCAGCCGTCCCGCCCCGCCGTACCGATGAACCTGACAAGCACGCGTCACAGCGTGGCACGCCCGCGGAACCCGCGCGCCACCCGCACCCCGCCAATGAACCTGAGCGGCACGCGTCGTAGCGTGGCGCGCCTCCGCGACCTGCGCCCCGCCGCTGAACCTGAGCGGCACGCGTCACAGCGTGGTGCGCCTGCGGGACCTGCGCGCCGCCAATACCCCGGCGCCCACGAGTGCGAGCGCGGCCACGCCGCCGGCGATCCATGCCACCGGCAGTCCGCCATCCTCCAAGGGGGCGGACGGCGTGGCGGGGAGGGACGGCGCGGCGCCGCCCTTCGCGCGCGCCGGATAGTCGTTGACGGCCAGGACCGTTCCAGCCGGCTCCGCGCGCACCCTGGTGGCCAGGGCCAGCGCCTGCACCCCCGTCGCTCCCTCGGGAGCGGTGACGCACGCGGTGAGCGACGCGGGCGGTCGCTCGCCGGGGTAGGCGTCGAGGTCCGGGTCGCCGAAGTCGGTCACGACTGCCACGCGCTGGTGCCCCGAGGCGGCGGGCTCCTTGCCGCAGACCTGGTCGAAGGCGGGCAGCTCGCCGCGGGGGGACTCCGGCGCCGAGCCGTCGGGAGCCGCGGCGAACCGCCAGCCGATCACCGCCCCGTCGCGTACGGCGGCGCCCGCCTCGCCGGACAGCCATGCGGTGCCGTCGCTGTGCCAGTAGCTCCACCGGCGGGCGGCGTTCGGATCCACCCCGCCCGTGACGGGATCGGCCAGGACACGGCCGCGATGACCCAAGCCGGGATGACCCAAGGCGGAGGGGGCGGCGAGGGCGGAGACGGTCGCTGGGGGAGCGGCGGCCAGGGCCGAGACGGTCGAGGTGGAGGCGGCGGCGAGGGTGGAGACGGTCGAGGAGGAGGGAACGGCGGAGGCGGAGGCTGGGGGAGCGGCGGCCAGGGCCGAGACGGTCGCGGCTGAAGGAGAGGTAGCGGTCGTGGCTGAAGGAGAGATAGAGGGGGAGATGGCGAGGGCAGGGGTGGAGACGGTGAGGGTCGCCGCGAAGGCGAGCCCGAATGCGCGCAGCATCGATCAACCTCCATGCTCCAGGGGTATGGTGCGGGTGCCGATGTGAGCTCGGGCGATCCCGCGGAAAAGGAGCGTATGGCATGACTTGGCGCTGGCGTTATGAAAACGCGAATGGTGGTGAAGTGACCGACCGCCTGCTGCCGCGCGAGGTTTTTCCCAGCCAGGCCGACGCGGAGTCCTGGCTCGGTGAGAACTACCGTGAGCTGCTGGAATCCGGGGTCGAGCGGGTGGCTCTGCTCGAGGAGGACCGGGTGGAATATGCGGGTATGTCGTTGCGAACGGAGTGAATGAAAAAACCCCTTGGGAGCCAAGGGGTTTTTCTTTCATGCGTAACCGCTATGGCCTGGTGGCCGGCGAGATCGTCTTGGCCGGGTCACGCTCGACGATCGGGCCGAGCACGTCGTCGATCTTCTGGAGCACCTCGGCGTCGAGCTTCACGCCGGACGCCTTGACGTTGTCACGCACCTGCTCCGGCCTGGAGGCCCCGACGATGGCGCTGGCGACGTTCGGGTTCTGCAGCACCCACGCGATCGCCAGCTGGGCCATGCTGAGCCCGAGGTCGGCCGCGATCGGCTTGAGGTCCTGGACCCGGGCGAGCACGTCGTCGGTCATGAACCTGTCGATCATCTTGGCGCCGGTCTCGTCGGTGGCGCGCGAACCTGCGGGAACGGGCTGGCCGGGCAGGTACTTGCCGGTCAGCACGCCCTGAGCGATGGGCGACCAGACGATCTGGCTGACGCCCTCCTTCTCGCTCAGCGGCACGATCTCCGTCTCGATGACCCGCCAGATGGCGTTGTACTGCGGCTGGTTGGACACGATCCGGTCGAAGCCCATCTCGTCGGCGATCTTCAGCGCCTGGGCGATCTGGTCGGCGGTCCACTCGCTGACGCCGACGTAGAGGACCTTGCCCTGCCGTACGAGGTCGTCGAAGGTCTTGAGGGTCTCCTCGAGCGGAGTGGCGTAGTCGAAGCGGTGCGCCTGGTAGAGGTCGACGTAGTCGGTCTGCAGACGGCGCAGCGAGCCGTTGATCGACTCGGTGATGTGCTTGCGGGACAGGCCACGGTCGTTGGGCCCGGGGCCCGTCGGCCAGTAGACCTTGGTGAAGATCTCCAGCGACTCGCGGCGCAGGCCCTTCAACGCCCTGCCGAGCACCTCTTCGGCGCGCGTGCCCGCGTAGACGTCGGCGGTGTCGAAGGTCGTGATCCCCTCGTCGAGCGCCGCCTTCACGCACGCGATGGCGGCCTCCTCCTCGACCTGTGAGCCGTGGGTGATCCAGTTGCCGTAGCTGATCTCGCTGACCAGGAGACCGCTGCGGCCGAGGTGACGGAATTCCATGCGCCCGACTGTATCGGTTCGGGATAGTGTGCCCAGCGTGGTGAAGGTTGTACGGCATGCGCTGACCGCCGCCATCCTGACCGCGATCGCCGTACGGCTGCGCCGCCGCATGTCGGCGTCGCCGGGCACGGGGAAGGCGCAGGCGCAGCGAAAGACGCGGACGCAGGGAAAGGCGCCGACGCGGGGCACGGCGCCGACGTAGGGCACGGCGCAGATGTAAGGCAAGGCGCGGGCGCAGGGAGAGACGCCGAGACCGGTCGGCGGTGATCTCCGTGGCGCCGGTCCCGGGGCGGGTCCGGTAGGGTGCCGCGCGTGCTCAAGCTCCTGCGGATGGCCCTGACCGCCGCCGTGCTCGCCGCGATCGCGATCAGGATCGACACAAGGACCAGGACGGCCGCTCCCGACCAGGAGCCGGCGCCCGGCCTCCCTGCCAGCGGGCATCCAGGGCATCCAGGGCATCAAGGGCGTCCAGCACGTCCGGGGCGTCCAGCACGTCCGGGGCAGCCGGGGCAGCCGGGACAGCCAGAGCGCCGCCGGCGGCGGCTGGACGCCCGCTTCCTCGCGGGAGCGCTGGTGGGAGTGCTCGTCGCCGGCGTGGTGGCCGCCGGGCTGTACGCGCTCGCGGGTCGCTCGCCGCGCGAGGCCGACGTCCGGGCAGGGCGGATGCCGATGGCCGGCGAGGCCGCCAGGAGCGGGGCGCCCCAGCCCCCCGGGCAGCCCGCGGCGACCGCCGTCCCGCAGCCGTCACCCCAGCCGTCCCGGCTGTCGTCTCCGGCGACGGGGGCCACACCGCGGCCCGATCCCGCCTGCTCTCCTGAACGGCGTCCGGTGACGATCAGGCCCCTCGACCGCCAGGTCCAGCGGCAGGTGAACGCGCAGTGGCGGCGCATCGAGCGGTGGTTGCGGCGCAACGACCCGGCCGGCTACGCCTCCCTGCGCGGTCCCGGCAGGGCGCGCACGATCGCCGTCGCCGAGTCGCAGATGGGCCTGGAGTTCCCCGACGACCTGCGGGCCTCCCTGCTCCGGCACGACGGTTCGACCGGCCCCTTCGGCTTCGGCTTCGCCGAGAAGGGCACGCACAACCTCAGCATCAGGGGCATCCGCGACGCGTGGCGGCAGATGTGCGCGCTGGATCCCACCGACAGCGGGGGCGACCCGCGCGCCGAGACGTGGAAAGGCCGGATGATCCCCTACGCCGCCCGCAACGGGACCGACCGGCGCCCCGACTTCGGGGTGATCGACTCCGTCGTGGGCGACGTCAAGGCTCCGGGCATGCGGGACGTCCGGTGGCCCTCCTACCTCGCACTGCTGAGCGCCGTGGCCGACATGCTGGAGTCGCCGGACGGGTGGTACTCGGGCGTGGTCAAGCGGCCGCCCTCCTCGGAGGCGACCGAGTCCCAGTGACCGAGTCTGAGTGACCGAGCCTGAGTGACCGAGTCCGAGTGACCGAGTGACCTAGCGCCCGCGCAGCCGGGCCTGGTCCACCAGGGCGTGCCGGTGGTGGCCGTGCTGCCCGCGCAGGGCCAGGACGGCGGGCGGGAAGACGACCAGCGGCCGCATCATGCCCTCGTCCTGGTGTTCGAGCAGGTGGCAGTGGTAGGCGAAGCGCCCGCTGCCGCCTTCGAACCGTCCCGCGACCTTGACGACCTCCGCCCCGCCGACCCTGACGACGTCCTTCCATCCCTGCTCGTTCGGGTCGAGCACGCCCACCTGCTTGAAGGTCACCGGCGTCTCCGTCGTCCCCCTGTCCACCTTGAATCCGGAAATGTCGTAGACGTCGCGACTGAGGATCTGGAAGCGCATCAGGTGGATGTGCATGGGGTGCATCGCGGGAGCGACGTTGACGAACGTCCACGCCTCGGTCCCGCCCAGCGCGGCGAAGAAGTTGACGGCGTCGTCGGGCATCCGCGCCACCCGCCGGTACGTCCTGACCGTGCCCGAGGCGTCCTTGATCTGGACGACGCCTTCCGTGCCGACCGGCGCCGCAGGATCCTCGGCCATCTCCCACATCTGCGCGTGGTCGCCGCCGCCCACCATCGTGAGCACCACCCGGTGCCCGTGGTCGGCCGGCAGGTTGTCGTGCGTGGTGCGCACGAAGCTCGGCGAGATCACCGCGGGCAGCGTGAAGGAGTCGTGCGGCCTGCGGTCGGCCACCCGGAACTGCATCACGTCGGGGAAGGGGATGTTCGCCTGCGGCGCGGGCTGGCCCGGCGCGCCCGGCCCGCAGTTGACCAGCTTGACCCGCCTACCGGCCAGCGCCCGGAAGTCGACGAGCACGTCGGCCCGCTCGGCGGGCGCCAGCACCAGATCCCCGTCGATCGCCACCGGCGCGGGCAGCAGCCCGCCGTCGCTGCCGATCTGCTTGACCACGCCGGTCACCGGCTGCCCGCTCGCCTCGTCCAGCAGGCGCAGCCTGAACGTCCTGGCGTTGGCCGCGTTGAGCACCCTGAACCTGTACCACCGCGGCTCGACGTCCATGTACGGCCAGACCACCCCGTTGACCAGCGTGTACGGCCCGGCGAAGGGCCTGGTCACCACCTTCGGCGTGGTCGCGGCGATCTGCACCTTGTGCAGCAGGTCCCCGGTGAGGAGCCCGGCCGCGTCGGTGTCGAAGTTGCGGTCGCACAGGATGAGCGGGACCTCGTGCCTGCCGGCGGGCAGCCCGAGCGCGTCCTCCTCCTCGTCCCTGACCAGGTAGGCGCCCAGCAGGCCGGAGAAGACCGTCCAGGTGCCCACGTGCATGCCGTGGTCGTGGTACCAGAGCCCGGTGCACGGCTGGTCGTTGAGGTACTCCACGGCCTCGGCCTCACCGGCCAGCAGCCCGTTCTCGCTCCAGCCGTCGTTGCCCGCGTTGGTGATCGCGCCGTGCAGGTGGACGGCCAGCCAGGGCGGGATCGCCGCCACGTCGGCGCGCGGCGTGGCCCCGTCCCTTCCCGGCTGGTTGATCGGGATCGTCGGGCCGGCCGGCACCTGGACCGCGGTGACCGGCACGGTCTCGTCCTTGATCGTGTTGGTCCACGCCACCTTGACCTTCTGGCCGCGCCGTACCTCGATGGTCGGGCCGGGGAAGCTGCCGGCGTAGGTCCAGAGCCGCGTGGGCGGCAACTGGGAGTGCAGCCTCCTGCGCACCGAGCGCATCTCGAGCACGACCTCCCTGTCCTTGGGTCTGAGCACCCGAGGGACGGGCAGGGCGTCGAGGAACGGCGTGAGCGTGGCGGTGGTCGGCCGGTCGACGCCGTCCAGCTCCGGGCCGTCTCCGATGAGCGGTTCGGGTTCGGCGGCGGCCGCCGTGGTCGTGGTCACCGCGGCCGCGGCCCCCGCGGCGACGCCGAGGAACCCTCGTCTTGTCGTTCGCACCTGGTCTCCCCGTGAATGAAGAACCGGACCCCAACGGGTGGGACGAACGTGACGACTCCCAGGTTTGCTGGTTTTTCAGGAAATTTTAAGTTCCTGATGGCAGGCGCACATACCAGTACGGCCCGCGTCCTGCGGGACGCGGGCCGTACTGGTATGAAGCGAGCTCAGGCTTTGGGCGGCGCCGGCTTTCCGCCGGGCAGGAACTGCGGCGGCGGGAAGCGAAGCCTGCGGATCTGCAGCGCGCGCATGGCCGCGTAGAAGCCGATGCCCTTGATGTCCTCGTTCGGGAACTTGTCCGCGGCGGCCTTCTTCACCTTCCACGACACCCAGAACGACGTGGCCAGCACGCCCACCATCATGACCGGCCAGCCGACCGTGATGACGCCGAAGTAGACCCACTGGCGGGCCGCCGGCGGGAACGGGATCCACGTCAGCAGCAGGATGACCAGAGAGAAGGGCAGGAAGTACTGGCTGAGGACGCGGCGCGAGTCGACCCAGTCGCGAGCGAACTTGCGCACCGGGCCCTTGTCGCGGGCCGGCAGGTAGCGCTCCTCGCCGCGCAGCATGCCCTGGCGTGCCTTGTCCCGGTCGGCCGTCTGCCTGGCCCGCATCTGCTTGTAGGCCTCTTTGCGGTTGGCAGGCGCGGTCACCGGCTGGCGCCGACGCCCTTCGGCGTCACGGCGCTTCGGGGTGGGACGACCTTTGCCCTGGGGCTTAGGATCGTCAGTGGGGACGGGGGATTCGTCCACTGAGGTCTGGGTTCGGCGTCGCAACACAGCGTCAACCCTACCTGGAGTGCAACTTAGTGACGCCCCCGTGCGTTATGCGTAGGGTAATCCCAAGGCGGCTGCGCTGCACTGGGTGATCACAGCACGACCTAAGAAGGGGACGGCCGACGCGCATGAGCGTGATGAAGAGACTTTCGATGATCTTCAAGTCCAAGGCCAACAAGGCCCTGGACAAGATGGAGGATCCGCGCGAGACCCTTGACTACTCCTATCAGCGGCAGCTCGAGCTGCTGCAGAAGGTGCGCAGGGGTGTGGCCGACGTCGCCACCTCGCGCAAGCGGGTGGAGCTGCAGATCAACCAGATCGAGCAGCAGGCCAGCCGGTTGGAGGACCAGGGGCGCAAGGCGCTGTCCGTCGGGCGCGAAGACCTGGCCCGCGAGGCGCTGACCCGTCGCTCCAGCCTGCAGACGCAGATCGCCGACCTGCGGGTCCAGCACGACAACCTGCAGGCCGAGGAGGAGAAGCTCACCACCGCCTCCCAGCGGCTGCAGGCGAAGGTCGACTCCTTCCGTCACAAGAAGGAGACCATCAAGGCCACCTACACCGCGGCCGAGGCGCAGACGCGCATCAACGAGGCCTTCTCCGGCATCTCCGAGGAGATGGGCGACGTCGGCCTGGCGATCCAGCGCGCCGAGGACAAGACCGCGCAGATGCAGGCCCGCGCCGGCGCCATCGACGAGCTGCTGGCCTCCGGCGCGCTCGACGACTTCAGCGGCAGCCGCAGCGACGACATCCAGGCCGAGCTCGACCGCATGGGCGGCGGCAGGGACATCGAGCTGGAGCTGGCCAGGATGAAGGCCGAGCTCGGCCAGGGCCCGGCGCCCCAGGCCTCCATCGAGCAGGGGCAGCCGCAGGCCCAGCCGCAGCAGCAGACCCAGCAGCTGCGCCAGCCGGGGGAGCCCGCATGATCGTGCGCATCATGGGCGAGGGCCAGGTCCAGATCGACGACTCCGACCTCGGCGTGCTCAACGAACTCGACGGCGAGCTCGAGACGGCCATCGAGGCCGGCGACGAGCCCGAATTCCGCCAGAAGCTCCACGCTCTGCTCGACAAGGTGCGCCATGTGGGCAAGGCGCTGCCGGACGACAGCCTGGAGCCGTCCGAGCTGATCCTTCCCCCCGCTGACGCCTCGATCGAGGAAGTCAGGGAGATGCTGGGCGACTCGGGGCTCATCCCGGGATAGCCCGTGAGCACCCGGTTCGCGTCCGACCGCGGTCTCACCGTCCGCATGGTCATGACGATGTTCCTGCTGGGTCTGCTCTACGTCGTCTTCGTCGGCGCCCTCATCGCCCTGGGCGTGCGGGCGCTGGGCGTGCTGCTGATCGCCGGCGGCATGTTGCTGGTGCAGTACTTCCTGTCCGATCGCATCGCGCTGTTCGCGATGGGCGGGCGGGAGGTCTCGCCGCAGGAGGCGCCCGCCCTTCACGGCCTGATCGACAGGCTGTGCGCGATGGCCGACATGCCCAAGCCGAGGGTCGCCATCGCCGACTCCGACGTGCCCAACGCCTTCGCGACGGGGCGTAACAGGCAGCACTCCGTCGTCTGCGTGACGACCGGTATCCTGCGCCGGCTGGAGCCCCGCGAGCTCGAAGGCGTGCTGGCGCACGAACTCTCGCACGTCGCCCACCGCGACGTCGCCGTGATGACCATCGCCTCCTTCCTCGGCATCCTGGCCGGCCTCATGACCCGCTTCGCCCTCTACAGCGGGCTGGGCAGAAGCCGCGACAGCAACCAGGGCGGCCTGCCCATCGGCCTGATCGTGATGCTGGTCTCCATCGCCGTCTACGCCGTCAGCTTCCTGCTCACCCGCGCCCTGTCCCGCTACCGGGAACTGGCCGCCGACCGGGCGGGCGCGCTGCTGACGCAGCAGCCGTCGGTGCTGGCCAGCGCGCTGGTCAAGGTGAGCGGCGAGATGGCCAGGATCCCCACGCGCGACCTGCGCGAGGCCGAGCCGTTCAACGCCTTCTACTTCGCGCCGGCGCTGGCTCCCGGCAAGGCGCTGGCGCAGCTGTTCTCCACGCACCCGCCGCTCGAGCGGCGCCTGGAGAACCTGGAGAAGATCTCCGCGCAACTCGGGAAAGGCTGAGCGATGGGCTGGCTCGACGTGATCCTCGGCAGGTCCAAGCCGGTCCGGCCCAACCTCGACGCGCTCTTCGCGCTGCCGTCGGCGGCCGTCACGCTGCAGGCCGCCACCGGTCTGGCGCCCACGGGGGTGGGCTCGGTCAGTTTCCGCGCGGCCGAGGGCAGCGCCTTCGCGACGCTCAGCTCCGACGTCAAGGCGCTGCTGGGGGACAGGGTGGAGGAGACGCGCGACGAGTACGGGTACTCGTGGCTGGTGGTCAGGCGCGCCCCCGACGCGGTCGGCGACCTGGTCACCGAGCTGCACGCGGTCAACTCCTCGCTGGAGGGGGCGGGGTTCGGGCCGTCCCTGCTGTGCTCGCTGGTGTCCTTCGCCGACCCGCAGCAGCGTCGCCTGGCGGTCGTCTACCTGTACAAGCGGGGGACGTTCTATCCGTTCGCCCCGCTGCCGGGCCACACCAGGGACACCGCGCTCGAACTCCAGGTGCGGGGGGTGCTGGCGGGCGAGCTGAGGATAGAGGAGGACCTCGGCCGGTGGTTCCCCGTCTGGGGCGCGCCCGGTTTGTGACGCTCCCGCCCGCGCCGGGCCGCCTGTTCGAGGATCGAACCGCCATCTGGTGGGCAGACCATTCCATGATCTGGTCAAGTGGTCGTGTCGGTCGATGGGGACAGGCGGGACCGATGGTGACATGGCGCCTATGATCAAACTTGCTGTCGCGCTCGCGGCTTCGGCCGTCGCGATCGGAATGACGAGCACGCTCGGCGGTACGGCTCATGCGGCGCCGGAATCAGCGAGGGTGGTTGTGGAAGAGACGAGAAACCAGATCGCGGTCGTCGGGCAGGGCGCGGTCTCGGCCGCTCCTGACGTCATGCGCCTGACGGCGGGCGTCGAGGTCCGCAGGGCGACGGCGGGCGAGGCGTTCGCCGCGGCCAGGGCGGCGGCGGCGAAGCTCACCAGGACGCTGATCGGGGCCGGTGTGGCCGCCGACGACCTCACGACGAACGAGCTGTCGCTCGGCCCCGAGTACGAGAGCTACCCGAAGGTGTCCGGCTACCGCGGCGCCCAGGGCGTCGAGGCGGTGGTCCGCGACCTTTCCAAGGCCGACCGGATCATCGACGCGGCCGCCGCCGTCGGCGAGGAGGTCAGGCTCAACGGCGTCTCCTTCGAGGTCTCCGACCGCACCAGGCTGATGGAGGCGGCCCGCGCCGCCGCCTTCAAGGACGCGGCGGACAAGGCCAGGCACTACGCGGCGCTGGCCGGACGGCGGCTCGGCGACGTGGTCGAGATCACCGAGGAGATCACCGGCGGCCCCATCCCGATGCACGTCTCCGCCACGCTCGCGGAGGACAAGGCGTCGGTGAACCCCGGACGCCAGAACCTTGGCATCAACGTCCGGGTGGTCTACGAGCTGAGGTAGCCCGCCGAAGAACGGTGGTGCGGGCCCTTCCCACGCGGGAGGGCCCGCATCCGGCGGTCTACGGCAGGGCCAGCATGCGGTCGAGGGCGACCTTGGCCCAGTGGGTGGTGTCGGCGTCGACCGTGATCTGGTTGACCACCTCGCCGAGTACCAGCGACTCCAGCGCCCACACCAGGTGCGGCAGGTCGATGCGGTTCATCGTGGAGCAGTAGCAGACCGTCTTGTCGAGGAACGAGACGCCCTTGTCGGGGAACATCTGCGCCAGGCGCTTGACCAGGTTCAGCTCGGTGCCGATGGCCCACTGGGAGCCGGCCGGCGCCGCCTCGAGCTTCTTGATGATGTACTCGGTCGAGCCGACGTGGTCGGCCTTCAGCACGACCTCGTGCTTGCACTCGGGGTGGACCAGCACGTTGACGCCGGGGATGCGGCGCCGTACGTCGTCGACGGAGTCGGCGGTGAAGCGGCCGTGCACCGAGCAGTGACCCTTCCAGAGGATCATCTTGGCCCGGCGCAGTTCCTCCACGCTCGGCGGCCGGTGGGGGTTGTAGACGACGCAGTCGTCCAGCGACATGCCCATCTCCAGCACGGCGGTGTTGCGGCCCAGGTGCTGGTCGGGCAGGAAGAGCACCTTCTGGCCCTGCTCGAAGGCCCACTCGAGAGCCCGCCTGGCGTTGGACGAGGTGCACACCGCGCCGCCGCGCCGGCCGCAGAAGGCCTTGATGTCGGCGCTGGAGTTCATGTACGTGATGGGCACGGTGACGTCGGCGATGCCGGCGTCCTCCAGCAGCTCCCACGCCTCCTCGACCTGGTCGAACGTGGCCATGTCGGCCATCGAGCACCCCGCCGCCAGGTCCGGCAGGATCACCTTCTGGGAGTCGCCGGTCAGGATGTCGGCGGACTCGGCCATGAAGTGCACGCCGCAGAAGACGATGTACTCCGCCTGGGGGCGGGCCGCGGCCTGCTGGGCGAGCTTGAAGGAGTCGCCGGTCACGTCGGCGAACTGGATGACCTCGTCACGCTGGTAGTGGTGGCCGAGGACGAACAGCCTGTCGCCCAGCGCCTCCTTCGCCTTGCGCGCGCGCTCCACCAGCCCCGGGTCGGAGGCCGGGGGAAGCTCGCCGGGACAGTCGACGCCCTTCTCGCTGTGCGGATCGGTGCCCTGCCCGAGGACGAAGAGCGGCAGCCCTGTCTGGGTGGCCATGGCCGTACCCCCTTATCGTCGAAGTGACGACTAATGATGACACACGGCTTGGGGCGATTTGTTCCGGCCACCCGTTTCAGGTGATCGCCGCAGGCCGGAGGGTGTCCGGTCGTGCCTGCCGTATCGGGAGGAGCAGGTGGGCGCCGGTCCGCGTCCGTGGGGCGCGTCACGGGAAGGGGCCGGTTTCCGGTTCTTCTGGACGATCCATAACAACCCCGCAGACGCGGAATGCATAGCTCGCCTCCGGTGTTGGTAGCGTCTTAGTAGGACGTCAGAAACAGACAGCCGTGACACTGCGGCTGATCCAGACGCGGGAGTCAGCACATGACGGTTGAGAGCAGCGAGACCACGGCGCAGGGCCTGATCCTGACCGACGCGGCCGCGGCCAAGGTCAAGAGCCTGCTGGAGCAGCAGGGTGAAGAGGGCCTCCAGCTGCGTGTGGCCGTGCAGCCGGGCGGCTGTTCCGGTCTGCGTTACCAGCTCTTCTTCGACGACCGCTCGATGGACGGCGACATCGTGTCCGACTTCGGCGGTGTCGGCGTCGTGACCGACAGGATGAGCGCGCCGTATCTCATCGGCGCCACCATCGACTTCGTCGACACGATCGAGAAGCAGGGCTTCACGATCGACAACCCGAACGCCACGGGCTCCTGCGCCTGCGGCGACTCGTTCAACTAGGTCGGCGCCTCCAGGTCCCGCTCGCCTTTGTGCGCGCGGGACCTTCGCGTATTCTCTTGGGGCTCATTGGCTTGCTGACAACGAGGAAGAAGAACCCCGTGCGCATCGCCGTCACCGGCTCCATCGCGACCGACCATCTGATGACCTTCCCCGGAAGCTTCGGGGACCAGCTCATCGCCGACCAGCTCGACCGGGTCTCCCTGTCGTTCCTTGTCGACGATCTGCAGGTCAGGCGCGGTGGTTGCGCGGCAAACATCACCTTTGGGATGGGCTGTCTGGGCCTCAGCCCCATCCTTGTGGGAGCGGTCGGGGCGGACTTCGCCGACTACCGCTCGTGGCTGGAGCGCCATCGGGTCGACTGTGACTCGGTTCACGTCTCCGAGACCCACCACACCGCTCGTTTCCTGTGCACCACCGACGAGCAGCACAACCAGATCGCCTCCTTCTACACCGGCGCGATGGCGGAGGCGCGGCTCATCGAGCTGCAGCCGATCGCCGACCGGGTGGGCGGCCTCGACCTGGTGCTGATCAGCCCGAACGACCCCGACGCCATGCTGCGCCACACCGACGAGTGCCGCCAGCGGGGCATCCCGTTCGCCGCCGACCCGTCGCAGCAGCTGGCCAGGATGTCCGGCGAGCAGATCCGCCAGCTCGTCGACGGCGCGGCGTACCTGTTCTCCAACGACTACGAGAAGGGCCTCATCGAGCAGAAGACCGGCTGGTCCGACGCCGAGGTGCTCGACCGGGTCGGCGTCCGGGTCACCACGCTCGGCCCGAAGGGCGCGGTCATCGACCGCAAGGGGGAGCCCTCGCTCCACGTGACCCCCGCTCCCGAGCTGGGCAAGGCCGACCCGACGGGTGTCGGCGACGCGTTCAGGGCCGGCTTCCTCGCGGGCGTCGCCTGGGGGCTGCCGCTGGAGCGGGCGGGCCAGATCGGCAACCTGACGGCCACGCACGTCCTGGAGCGGGTGGGCTGCCAGGAGTACGAGCTGGGCCAGCGGGTGTTCCTCGAGCGGTTCGCCGCCGCGTACGGCCAGCCGGCCGCCGACGAGGTCGCCCAGCACCTCCGCTGCCACTACGCCTGACCACCGGTCGACGGCCACCGGGGGGGTGGGGGGGGGGGGGGGGCGGGAAGCGGGCGCGGGGCCGGGGGCGGAGCGGCAGGGGTCACGCCCGGGCTCCCGGCACCCCTCCTGGCCTGTATGGTGCGCGCGGCCCGCC
>NZ_JBSGJX010000063.1:0-31951 GCF_053605785.1 Nonomuraea sp. NPDC003754 | reverse complement strand
GATCGTCAGCGTGGAGTTGTCGGGCCCCCCGCCGGTCAGCACCAACGGCTCGTCGACCCTCGTGCTCAGGCACCGGGCGGCCATCGAGCGCGCCCTCGGCGACACCGCGGCCGCCACCCGCAGCACGGCCAGGGCCGAGGCGGCCAACCCCAGGTTCGTGGCCGAGCTTCCCGCCCTGGCGAGGTTCTCGTGAACGGCCGGCCGTACCGCAGGGCGACGGAGTCTCTCGCGATCGCGACCGCGCTGATGGCGGCGGCCCCCCTACCCGCCACCGCCGCGACCACGGGAAACGTCAGGATCACGCAGACCGCGCATCCGCTCGGGAACTTCACGGTCAACCACTACGACGGCCTGAGGGTCCTGCCCGACCGGATCGAGAACCTCGCTATCGTGGACCGCGCCGAGCTGCCGACCCTGCAGGCCCGGCCGTCGGTGGACACCGACGGCGACGGCCGCGTGTCCGCACCGGAACGGGCCGCGCACGCCGCGGCCGAGTGCGCCGCGCTGGCCACGGCCCAGCGGCTCACCGTCAACGGCACGGCCAGGCCGTGGCGCGTCGACACGGCCGACCTCGGTTACACGCCCGGTCAGGGCGGCCTGCCCACCAGCCGCCTCACCTGCCGGCTGCGGGCGGACGGCGAGCCGGGAACCATCGGGTTCGCCAACGGGTTCCTCACCGACCGCATCGGCTGGCGTGAGATCACCGCCGTGGCCGAGGGCGTACGGCTGGCCCGCTCGACGGTGCCCGCCACCAGCGTCAGCCAGGAGCTGCGCCGCTACCCCGACGACCTGCTGTCCAGCCCGCTCGACCAGCGCACGGCCGCACTGACCGTCGTCCGAAGCGCGGGAGCGGGACCGGCGGCCGCACCGGCGCTGCCCGGCGTCCTGCCCGCCGGCGGCCCGATCGGCGACGCGCTGGCCGCGCTCGACCGCACCTTCACCGGACTGGTCGGCGCGACCTCGCTCACGGTGCCGCTCGGCATCCTCGCGGTGCTCCTGGCCGCCGTCCTCGGGGCGGGGCACGCGCTGATCCCCGGCCACGGGAAGACCGTCATGGCCGCCTACCTGGCGGGCCGCAGGGGACGGCCGCAGGACGCGTTCGTCGTCGGGGCGACGGTGACCGTGACGCACACCGCGGGGGTGCTGGCGGTGGGGTTGCTGCTGACGGTCTTCTCGGGGCTGGCGGGCGAGTCGGTCCTGTCCTGGCTGGGTACGGCCGGCGGCCTGCTGATCACCGCCATCGGCGCCGGGCTGGCCCGATCCGCCTGGCGATCGTTCCGCACAGGCACGCCTCCGACACCCTTCCACGGCCACGGCCACGAACACGGGCACCGGCACGGGCACGAACACGGGCACCGGCACGGGGACGGACATGGGCACGGGCACCGGCACGGGCACGGGCACGGGGACGGGCACGGGGACGGGCACGGGGACGGGCACGGCCACGGCCACGGCCACGGCCACGGCCACGGCCACGGCCACGGCCACGGCCACGGGCACGGGGACGGCCACGGCCACGGCCACGGGCACGGGGACGGCCACGGGCACGGGCACGGGGACGGCCACGGGCATAGCCCGCAACGGACGCTCCTCCCGGGAGACGGGACCAGCCCACGAGGGACCGCCCTTCTCGACCAGACGATCCCCGCGAACGAGGCGATCCGGGAAGAAGGAGCAATCGGCCAGGAAGGGATGACCCGGCTGGAGGATGCGACCCACCCGGCGGTCCGGAAGGCTCCGGTCCCGCCGTCTCCCGGGCGGCGTGGGCTGATCGGGCTGGGTGTCGCGGGCGGCCTGGTCCCGAGTCCGTCCGCCCTGGTCGTGCTGCTGGGCGCGATCGCGCTGGGCCGTACCTGGTTCGGCGTCGCCCTCGTCCTCGCCTACGGGGTCGGCATGGCCGCCACCCTCACCGCCGCCGGCCTGCTCCTCGTCACGCTGGCCGCCCGCCTCGACCGCCTCGCGCGGGCGGGCCGTGCCCTGCCGGCGCGGCTGTCGGCCCTCGCCCCCGGGGGTACTGCGCTGCTGGTGGTCGTGCTCGGCCTGGGCCTGACGGTGCGCAGCCTCGGCGGCGTCATCTGACACCCCGGACCGGCGCCCCGAACACGGAAGGACACCCCGGTTGACACGGCATCAAGAGACGCGGCATCAACAGACGCGACGCCAACAGACGCGGCATCGACAGACGCGACGCCAACAGATGCGACGCCGACAGATGCGGCGCCGACAGACGCGGCGCACGCGGCGCCGACAGACACGGCATCGACAAACGAGGACCTGCAGACTGGGCGACAGAGGTGGCATCGGCAGACATGGCATTGACAGCCGCATGCGCTCGCTGGAGCGTGATGGGCGCGGGCCACCAACCAGGCCGCACCCGTCCACGAGCCGAGCGGCTCCGAATGACCGGTATGCGGATGGCGACGGGAGAGCACATGCGATCGGAGCCTGAGTCGCGGCCGGACCGGGACCGCTCGGGTGGCGGCCGAAGTCCCGGCCTCGAGGAGTTGCTGAGCCGGGTGGCCCGCGGCGATCGCGCCGCCTTCGAGCAGGTGTACGAGCTGGTGGCGGCACGGGTCTTCGGCATGGTGGTGCGCGTCCTGCGTGATCGCGCGCAGAGCGAGGAGGTCGCCCAGGAGGTGCTGGTGGAGGTGTGGCGCAACGCCGCCCGGTACGAACCCGCCCGGGGTTCGGCCATGGCCTGGATCATGACGATCGCCCATCGCCGCGCGATCGACAGGGTGCGCTCGGCCACCGCCGTCACCGAGCGGGAGGACCGGGTGGCGCGCATGGACGTCCACCGGCCCTTCGACGAGGTGGCCGAGTCGGTGGAGAACAACCTGGAGCGGGAACGGCTGCGCCGATGTCTGTCGGGGCTGACCGAGCTGCAACGCGAATCGGTGACGATCGCCTATTTCGGCGGATACTCCTATCGTGAGGTCGCCGAACTGCTCAAGGTGCCGCTCGGCACCGTCAAGGCCCGCATGCGCGACGGCCTCATCCGGCTGCGCGATTGCCTGGGAGTGGAGCGATGAACGGCGGGCAGGACGTGCACATGCTGGCCGGCGCCTACGCGCTGGACGCCATCGACGACGAGCTGGAGCGCAGACGCTTCGAGGCGCACCTGGACGGCTGCGCCGACTGCGCGCACGAGGTGCGGGGCCTGGCCGAGACGACCGCCAGGCTCGGTCAGGCCACGGCCGCCACGCCGCCGCCCGAGCTGAAGAGCCGCGTCATGGCCGAGATCGGACAGGTCAGGCAGCTGCCGCCGGTCGTGGAGCGGCCGGGGTCGCGTCACAGGTTCGTCAGGGAACGGACGGGCGCGCGTGTCGCGAAGGTCGTCGCCGCCGCCGGGGTGGCCGCCGCCGTCGCGCTGGGCGCGCTGGCCTACCAGGCCAGAACCGAGCTGGACCAGATGCGGACGACCGCCAGGCAGGTGGAGGCGGTGCTCGCAGCTCCGGACGCCCGCCGGGTCAACGCCGCGGAGGGGCAGGGTGTGGCCGGCACCGTCGTCCTGTCCCGGTCGGCGGGCCGGATGGTGTTCCTGGCCTCGGGGCTGGCGCCGCTGCCCGAGGACAAGACCTACCAGCTCTGGCAGCTGTCGCCCGGACAGGCGCATCCGGCCGGGCTGCTGCGGCCCGACGACAGCGGCTACACGGCGCCGGCGCTGGCCGTACCGGTGAAGGGCGCCACCTCGGTGGGGCTGACCGTCGAACCCGCGGGCGGCTCGGCCGCGCCGACCACGACACCGCTGCTGGTGATGGACATCCCCGCCGCCTGACCCTTCCCGCGCCGCACCCCACCGCCGACGGCCCCGGCCTGGACCGCCGCGGCACACCGTTGAGATCGGCATGCCCCTGAGACCGGCGTGGCCCACCGCGCGAGACGGCCCCGGCCAGTCGCGGCGCGCGCCTGAGCCCGAGGCCGGTCGGACGGGGCCGGTCAGGACAAGCGCGACGCGGGCGCGGGCCCGGGGCCGGCCAGGACAAGCGCGACGCGGAACTGAGCCTGGGGCCGTCCAACTGGCGCGACGCGGACCCGGGGCCGGTCGGACGGGGCCGGTCCGGACGGCGGCGCGGGGTGGTCAGGGGGTCGTGGCCGGGTCAGCCCAGGGCGACGGGCGGCACCATGGTGTGGATCTCCGACACCAGGAACAGCCGCTTCCCGCCGAACCTGAACAGCGCCGTGCGGGCCAGCACGATGAGGCCGCGGGATTAGGCGGGCCCCATCGCCCCGCCCGACCCGTCGGCGAGCTTCAGTCGGTACGGCTGGAGCGGGTCCTCATGTGTTCCGACGCGCATGACGATGGCGGTCCAGCGCGGCTCACCGGTGGCGGCGGCGCGGGCGATCACGCCCGTGGCGTCCGTGCGGACGAACAGGTCGCCCGCGATCCACGAGCCGAACGACCCCGCGTGGCCGGTGCGCTCGGTGATCACGGCGGCCGCCGTCCGTGCGACCTTGCCGGTCAGCTCGGGGTTCTCGCGGGGGGAGGCGTGGGCCGTACGGCCGGCGCGCGGTTCCCCGGTGGCCGGGGCGCCATCCGCCCGGCCCCAGGGGCGGGTCAGGACCACGACGGCTCCGGCCGCCAGGACGGCCACGAGCACGACCCCCGCCAGGACGGGAGTCAGCCAGGCCCGGCGGGCCGGTCGCGACGGGTCCGGGGCAGAAAAGGACGAGCCCCCGTGCGGGGCTTGCCCATACTGCGGCGCCCTCACATGCGGCGGCGCCGGGTGCTGCGGCCTGGGATGCGGCGGCCCCGGCTGCGAGGGCGCCGGGTACGGCGGTTGCTCATACAGCGGCGTCCCCACCTGCGGAGACGCCGGGTACTGCGACCCGGGATGCTGCGGCCCCGGCTGCGGAGGCGCCGCGTGCTGCGGCCCCGGATGCGGCGGGCCGGGGTGTTGCGGGCCCAGGGGCGGCGGCCGGTGCATCCCCTGCCCCGCTGGCGACTGCTGGTAGGGACCGTGCCCCGGTGGCGGGTGATCGGGCCCATGCCCCGGCGGCGGACCATAGGGTCCCGGTCGTAACTGCTCCCCCTCATGCACAGCAGTCACTTTAGTGACCAGATCCGGAAAATCACTCCCTGTTGGACGTGACCCATCCCGGCGCCGCGCGGTCGCGTCCCGGCTCGGCGACCAGGGCCGCGGTCGGCAGGCGGGCCGCCACCAGGGTGCCGCCACCCGGCCGCGCGGTGACGGCGCAGGAGCCGCCGAGCTCCGCCGCGCGCTCGCGCATCGAGGACGTGCCGACGCCCGCGCGGCCGTCCGCCGGCAGGCCCACGCCGTCGTCCTCGACACTGATCCTGAGCTGCGCGGCGTCGCGGACCAGCGCGATCCTGACGTGGGCGGCCCGCGCGTGCCGCCGCACGTTCGTCACCGCCTCCTGGGCGATCCGGTAGGCGGCCACCTCGACGGCGGCGGGCAGGTCGCCGAGCTCACCGTCGACGACCAGCTCGACCGCCGTTCCGCTCTCGGCGGTGCCGGCCAGCGTCGCCTCCGCCAGTTCCTGTACGGCCCGCGCCAGCCCGAGGTCGTCGAGCGCCGGCGGGCGCAGGCCGTACACGAGGGTGCGGATGTCGCCCGTGACGGCCTCCATGCCGCTGTGGAGGTCCTTGAGCAGGTCGTCGGCGGTGCTGGGGGCGCGCTTGATGCTGAGGCGGGCGATGTTGATCGTCATGGCCATCGCGCCGAGCGTCTGCCCGAGACCGTCGTGCAGGTCGCGGCGCAGCCTGCGGCGTTCCTCCTCGCGGGCGGCCAGGATGCGCTCCCTGGAACGTTGCAGGTCGGCGGCCATGCGCGTGGCGTGGGCCACGTCGGCGACGTACGGCAGCAGCGTGGCGATGACCCGCTCGTCGTGCGCGGCGGCGAACCTGCGCGCGCCGGGGCGGCCGATGAGCAGGTTCCCGACGGGTTCGCCGTGCCAGACCAGGGAGATCTCGCGGGGCTCGGGGCCGATGTCGCCGCTCTCGACCGACAGGCCGCCGGTGACGCGGACGGCCGCGCCGTCCACCGCCAGGCCGTCCCGCACGACCTCGACCACCACGCCGAGCGCCTCGGCCGGGTCGGCGCGGCTGACCTCCTGGGTGAGCCGCTCGGCCAGCAGGCGGGGGTCGCCCACCGGGCCGTACATCAGCCGGTCCACCGCCCGCTGGAGGGCGCGGCGCATGGGCTGGAAGAACGCGCCGGCGAACAGGGCGGCGGCGAGCCCGGCGACCTGGTCGTATCCGGCGACGAGCAGGCTCGAGATGGCGCCCACGCCGAAGTAGACGCCGCTGACGGCGGCGATCAGGCCGGCGGCCACGAAGGCGCGGCTGATGACCGTGTCGATGCCGAACAGCCGGTAGCGCAGCACCGACGCCATCATCGCGACGGGGATCAGGCCGGTCCAGAAGACGGCGGGCGCCCAGTAGTCGTCGCCGAGCAGCAGGAACACGACGTAGATCGCGAAGGTGACGAGGGGCCAGGCGATCTGGCGGCGGGTGGCGGGGTCGCCCCTGTGGAAGCGCATGACCAGCGAGAGCATGGCCAGGACGACGCACACCTCCATCGCGACGTAGACCGCCACGTAGAGCTGGGCGTGGACCGGTGCGAGCGCCTCGATCTTCAGCGGGTTCGGGATGACCGCGGGCCGGTCGTACCCGGGCGGGGGCTTGGGGCGGACGACCAGCAGGAGGGCGAGCGTGGTGAACACGATCGTGCTCGCCACCACGTGCGCCCGCCATCGCGGCGAGGGCAGCCTGCCGTCCGGCGAGAGCAGCGGGACCAGGACGGCGAGGGTGCCGCCGCCGAACGCCCACACGAAGGTGTAGGCGATGCGGAGCAGGCCCGCCGTGTCCATCGCCCCGATGCTCGCCGCGTGGAACATCAGCGTCGCGGCCAGGACGCTCGCGCCGGCCAGGAAGCCGCCCGCGATCATCAGCCAGCCCACGATCAGGCGTGGCCGCCGCGCCACCAGGAAGGCGCCGACGAGGGGGAAGGTGATGCCGGCCGCGTGGTCGGGGGTGGCGGGAACGGACAGCTGCCATCCGGCGGGCAGCCGCAGCGCCATCAGGAACCCCACCACCACCATCGGCACGGACACGGCCGCGACACTCCACGCGATGACGCGCGCCCGCGCCGCTCCCCGTCCGTCCACCTGGGGATTATGTCCGGAATGGGGTGGAGCTGGCCAGCGGGAGCGGGCTACTCCCTTCCCTGCCAGGTCGTCACGCAGGCTTCGTTGCCCTCGGCGTCGGCCAGCACCCAGAAGGCGGGCGCCTTCGCGTCGGACAGCAGCACGCCGCCCGCGGCCAGGGCGGCCGCGACGCGCGGGCCCGCCTCCTCGTGCGGCACCGAGATGTCGAGGTGGATCCGGTTGCGCTGCGGTCGCGGCGCGTCCATCTGCTGGAACCAGATGGCGGGTCCCTGCCGGAGCGGGTCGGCGATCGCGTCGTCAGGACCGGACGCGCCGGGCGCGTCGGTGTAGCCCATGACCGCCTTCCAGAACGGGCGGATCGCGGCGATGTCGAGGGCGTCGATCGCGATCTCGATCATCTGCACCGGCCGGGACACCGGGTCGCCGAGTCCGGGATGGGTGCGCAGGCCCAGCTCGCCCACGGCCGCGGAGATGGCGCGGGCGAGATCGAGCTCCCGGGGCGTCGGCCAGCCGATGGCCGGTGACTGCAGCGTGAGGACCACCCGATCGGCGCGTACGTCCATCCAGAGGCTCGCCGCGCCCTCGTCGCCCGCCGCGGCCACGGCGCGGGCGGCGACCTCGGCTCCCTGCGCCAGTGACGTCACGGGGACCGTGGTCCGCACGGCTTCGAGCACGAGACGCCACCCGGAGTCGCCGATTGTGTCCGATATTTCCTGCCTGCTCAGTCTCGAGGTCATGCCCGACATGATCTCCTACCGGGCCGGGCCGGCCCCGCGCGGTCAGCCGGCGATCATGACTGGTCGAGGACGTTCATGACCATGATGACGCCCCTGACGCCGTCGTCGTCCACCCGCAGCCGGGAGAACTCCACCCCGAGCTGCGTGGGCCTGCCCCTCCTGTTGACCGCGCCGAGCACGACGCCGTCGGGCCAGTCGCGGGGGTCCGAGCCGTCGTCGAGCAGCACCCGCAGGTGCGGAAGCAGGTCGTCGAACGGCAGGCCGATGTCGAGGTCGCCGAAGGCCTTGCCGACCGTCTCGTCGGCCCTGGCGCCCCACAGCTCCTCCGCGCCGGGGCTCCACACCAGCACGCGCAGGTTGAGGTCGACCACCGCGACGGCGTCGCCCAGGCTGCGCACCATCGAGGCGACGAACTCGTTGGCCTGGTCGAGCTCGAGGCTGCGGGCGTTGAGCGCGTCGTTGATGTGCTGGAGCTCGTCGTTGGTCGACTGGAGCTCCTCGTTCATCGTCTCCAGTTCTTCGTTGGTCGACTGGAGCTCCTCGTTGGTGGTCTCCAGTTCCTCGTTGGTCGACTGAAGCTCCTCGTTGGTGGTCTCCAGCTCCTCGTTGAGCGACTGGAGCTCCCCGTAGGCGTGTTCGAGCTCCCTGTTGGCCTGCTGGAGCTCGTCACGCAGCCTGTGGTAGCGGGTCACGTCGTAGAAGTTGACGCCCACGCCGACCAGTTCGGCGTCGGCGTGCTGCAGCGGCACCACGGCGATGTCGAACACGCCGGCATCGGCCTGGCCCGGCCGGTGCCAGATGACTTCCTGCAATTCCACGGTCCGCAGCTCCGTGCGCACCCGCTCGATCACCGACCGCAGCTCGACCGGCCGGTAGGAGACCTCCAGATCCTGGAAGGGCCTGCCGATGTCGCGGGGATTGAGGTTGAACAGCACCTCGGCCTTGGAGTTGACCAGCGCCAGGTGACCGGCGCCGTCGAGGACGATCTGCGCGACCGGCCCCGAGGCCAGCGCGGCGGTCTTCAGCTCGGTCAGTATGGAGCGCGGCTCGCCGGCCCCCATCGCCGACGTCCACGAGGCTCGGGGGCCGGCGAGGGTGGAGCCGACCTTCTTGAACAGGCGCGTGCGCAGGTCGACGGGCTCGAACCGGTCGCTGTGGTTGAGCAGCATCTCGGCCTTGCCGAGGAACAGGTAGCCGGGGTTGGCCAGCGCGAAGTGGAAGCGCCTGATGATGTTGACCTGCGTCTCGGTGTTGAAGTACATCAGCGTGTTGCGGGCGAGCAGCAGGTCGACCCTGGAGATCGGCGCGTCCCTGGTCAGGTCGTTGCGGCCGAAGATGACCTGGCGCCGCAGGTCGCGCCGGAAGGCGTAGCCGCTGTCGACGCGCTCGAAGTAGCGCTCCCGCAGCGGCGCGGGCACCTCGCTCATCTGCCGCTCGGTGTAGGTCGCCGCCCTCGCCACCTGGAGTGCCTTCTCGTCGAGGTCGGTGGCGTAGATCTTGACGCGCTCCTTGAACTCGTCGATGCCGAGCTCCTCGGCCAGGACCATGGCGAGGCTGAAGGCCTCCTCGCCCGTCGCGCAGCCCGCGCTCCACACCCTGATCGCCTTGCCCGCGGGCTTGCCCGCCAGCAACGCGGGGATCACGACCTCGCGCAGCGTCTGCCAGGCGCCGGGGTCGCGGAAGAAACTGGTCACGTTGATCAGCAGGCTGTCGAAGAGCCTGCTGAACTCCTCCGGCTCCAGCTCCAGGTAGTCGCGGTATTCGCCGTAGTCGGTCAGCTTCAGGGCTTCGAGACGCCTGCTGATCCTGCGCACCAGCGTGGTGCGCTTGTAGCCCGTGAAGTCGAAGCCGCGCGTCTCCTTGAGCATCACCAGGAGATCGTCGAACTCGCGTTCTTCTGCCGGTGTCACAGAGATCCAGCCTACGCCTGTGCGAGGCGGTCAGGCATTCGCGACGCCTTCGCCGCTGCCGAGCCTGTTCTGCAGGGTCCTGATGGTCTCCAGCGCCTGGCGGGTCTCCTCCGCCTCGGCCCCGAGCCGCCGGACCGAGACCCTGTGCCCGCGCTCCCGCGCCGCGCGTCCCATGCGCGAGAGCAGCCTGAGCCGCTCTTCGAGGCGCTGGATCGCCACCCACAGCGCCCGTTCCACGGCGTCGGCCTGGCCCGAGGCCATGGCGTCCATGGACCACGAGTGCCCGACCCTGCAGGTGTAGCGGCTGGCCGGCACGCTGCGCTGCTCGTACAGCGGTCCGTCGCACTCCGGGCAGGTGAAGCCGGCCAGGTCGCCGGCCGGGGTCTCGGGCGGGCGTGTCGCCAGGTGCCGCGCCAGCTCGCGCTCGATCTCCAGGTCCGGCACCGTCTCCTCCACGCCCGCCTCCTCCACGCCTGCCGGCGTGCGGCTCTGCCGGACGACCCAGTCGGCCAGGAGTGACGCGGGAAGCGCCTGGGCCCGCGCCGTCGCCCTGAGGGCCGCCGCGGGCATCCCGCCGAAGGCGCACTCCTGCGGGTCCTGGACGGCCACGGCGCCGCCGTGGTGCTCGACCGTCGCGCTGCCCCTGGCGCCGTCGTCGAGCGTGCCGCTGAGCACGACGCCGGCCACGCGGGAGCCGGCGTCCAGCGCGGCGCTCATGAAGAGCAGGTCGGCGGCCGGCCGGTGGCCGTTGTAGCGGGGGCCGTGGGACAGGCGCTGTGCCCCTTCCCTGGCGAAGAGGTGGTGGTCGGGGACGGCGACGCGGACCTCGCCCGCCACGATCGGCGCGCCGTCCTCGGCCGGGGCGGCCTTCAGCGGTCCCGCGCGGTCGAGGATGCCGGCCAGGGCGCTTCCCCCGCTCGCCGACACGTGCAGCACCACGAGGACGGCGGCGGGCAGGTCGGGCGGGAGCCCCGCCACGAGCGTGCGCAGTGGTTCGACGCCACCCGCCGACGCGGCGACGACCACGAGATCCCTTCCCGGATGGGCGGCCATCCAAGCCTTCTGTCCCCGAATGCGGGATTCATGCACGATTAACCGGATTACGGGTAGGGCGTGGTCATGGCACTGTCAGTCACCATCGTGCGCAAGGACGGAGCGAACGCGCTGCTCGCGCTGGGCGGGTCACTGGACCGCTCCAGCTCCTCCTGGCTGGAGGGCGCGCTGGCCTCCCTGATCGTCCAGCATGTCACCGTCATCGCGGTGGACGTGCGGGAGCTGGACTTCTGCGACGTCGAGGGCGCGCGGCTGCTGGCCCGGTTCCAGTCGCTCCTGCGCGGCGACGGCGGCGACCTCGAGATCGTGGGGCCCGGTCCCGCGATCCGGCTCCTCGAGCTGCTGTGGCCGGAGCTGTTCGGCGCCGCGCCCGAGGCTCCGCCGTCGCCGGTGCCGCGCCATCACCCCGGCTGGCGCCGGATGGGCCTGCCACGCGCGAGGGTACGGCCCGCGGTGATGTCGAGGAAGCGGATCCTGCTGCGCGCCGAAGCGCTCAGGGCTGTGGCCGCCGAGCAGCTTGACCTCATGCGCGTCCAGCAGGCGGCCACCTGCTCCGGTGTGGCGGAGATGCACGAGCGGCTGGCCGGCCTGCACGAACGGCTGGGCGGCGCGCTGCCGTGCGACGGCGAGTCCCACCACGGCTGGGCGGAGGAGTTCCGCAGGCGTGGTGCCGAGTTCACCCCGAGATGACCGCTTAATCAGCACAGGAGCGATTTGACCGGTATTTGTCGATCACGTGATTGGCCGAGCTGATGGCGGATCCTAAGGTCACCTATATGACGCCAGTACGAGGGGATGAGCGCGAGCGCATCCTCCAGGCGGCGACCAAGCTGTTCGCGGCGCTCGGCTACGACGCGACCGAGATCGGGCAGATCGCGGAGGCCGCCGGATTGAGCACGAAGGCCGTGAGCACGCAGTTCGGCGCGAAGCGCGACCTGTACCTCGCGGTCATGGAGCGTGCCCACTCCACCCACGCCGCCGTCGTGGAGGCCAAGGTCAGGGAGTTGCAGGCGGCCCCGCCCGAGGAGAAGGTGGCCGCGGTGCACCGCTTCGTCGACGCCTACATCGACTTCGCGGCCGCCCATCCCGAGGTGCCCTCGCTCTGGATGCACCGGTGGCTGTCCGACGCCAGGGACATCGGGAACCTGGAGGCCGAGCTGGTGAAGCCGCTGGCGGAGTTCGCCATCGAGAACATCATCCCGGCGACGGACGCCGAGGACGCCGACGTGCACTACACGATCAACTCGCTGGTCTGGTGCGTGCACGGGTTCGTCCTCAGCGGGGTGTTCGACGCGGCAGGGCGGCGGCGCGGCCCCGACGACCCGCGCGCCCTGCACCGCTTCCGCACCCACATGCACCAGATGATCCACCGCACCCTGCAACTGCCCGGTTCCCCTCCGTCCTGAGCGGCACCACCCACGCGCGGACCGGCCTCGCTCGCACCCCGAGCCGGAGCACCACCCACGCGCGCACCGGCCTCGCTCTGAGCCGGAGCAGCACCCACGTGCGGAACCGGCCCTCCAGCGGGACCGCTCACTTGAGGACCTCGGCGAAGGCCGCCACGAACGGGCGCTGCTCCTTGCCGACGTGGTGCAGGTAGATCTCGTCGAAGCCCTGCTCGGCGTAGGAGCCGAGGATCTCCGCGTGCCGGCCCACGTCTGCGGAGACGTGCACGACCTGGGCGACCCGGTCCGGCGGCACGTCGCGCGAGACGAGGTCGAACAGTTCCACGCTGTCGAGGTCCCAGCAGACCGGCGGCGGGAAGACGTTGGAGCGCCACTGGTCGTGGGCCAGCCGTAGCGCCTCCTCCTCCGTGGGGGCCCAGCTCAGATGGACCTGCACCCGCAGAGGGCCGCGCCCGCCCGCCTCCCGGTAGGCCCTGGCCACCCTGGCCGCCTGGGGCCCGCCCACGGTGATCAGCCCGTCGGCCCACTCCGCGCACCAGCGGGCGGTCTGCTCGCTCACCGCCGCCCCGACCAGCGCCGGCGGCTGGGACGGGAGCGTCCACAGCCTGGCCCTGTCGACGGTGACCAGTCCCTCGTGGGTGACCTCCTCCCCCGCCAGCAGCGCCCTCATCACCTCGACGCACTCGCGCAGGCGCGCGTTGCGCACCTGCTTGCGCGGCCACGGCGCGCCGGTGATGTGCTCGTTGGACGCCTCGCCGGTGCCGAGCGCGGCCCAGAACCGGCCGGGATACATCGCGGCGAGCGTGGCGACGGCCTGCGCGACGATCGCCGGGTGGTAGCGCTGGCCCGGCGCGTTGACGACGCCGAACGGCAGTGACGTGCGCTCCAGCGCGGCGCCGAGCCACGACCAGGCGAACCCCGACTCGCCCTGCCGCGCGCTCCACGGCGAGAAGTGGTCCGACGACATGGCCGCGCCGAAACCGGCCTCCTCGGCCGCGGCGACCGCCTCCAGCAGCGCCCGGGGTGGCACCTGCTCGTGCGAAGCGTGGAATCCGTACGTTGGCATGGCGCCGCTGCTACCCGATCACGCCCTCGGCGAACCTCGTCGCGCGCTGACCTCGCGATCATCGCCCTCCAAGGGGGATGCTGGGTGTATGACCGCATTGTCATGTTCGTGACAGGGGAGGCGTCATGAACACCAAGGAGTGGACCGTCAAGATTCTCATCAGCGAGGACGACGAGGACAAGCGCACCTCCGCCACCGCCGTGCTGTACGCGGTCGGGAACAGGCGGCACGAAAGCGTCGGCACCGCCCGGCGCAACCCTGACGACCGGCCCGTCCCCGAGATCGGCGACGAACTGGCGGCGGGGCGCGCCCTGATGGACCTGGCCGACAAGCTCCTCGGCGACGGCGCCGAGGACATCGCCTCGATGTCGGGACCCGCCCGAGCCGTCTGAGACCCGCGACTCCGCCCCGGGCGGGCCGCGCCCTTGGCCGCCCGCCCGGGGTCGCGCGTGCGTCGACCCCCGCAGGGCGTTCGGCGCCTTCGGCGGCTCGCTGCCGGTCCTGTGGAACGAGACACCTTAACCGTCGAGTTCACTTCAGGTGATCTCACCCGTCGGACAGTTCGCCCGGAACACCCACGGCCTTGACTCGCCGGTGGTATGTTGCCGACGAAAGTGATCTTCGTGCACGAGGTGAACGGTGGGACGGGAACTCCGCTTCGACGACGCATCCCTGAGCGGTGCGGCCCAGCATCTGCGGGAGACCGTCCGCGCGATGCAGTGGCACACCGACTCCCTGCTGGCGACGGTGCGCGGCACCGGCACCAGCGTCTGGGGCGGCGGCGACCTGGGCCAGGCCATGGACGAGCTCAGCGATCTTCTGGACGAGGCGTGCCGGCACCTGCGCGGCAACATCGACCTCACCTGTACCGGCGTGGACGACATGGTCAGGGAGTTACGGCTGACCGAGGCGGCCACCGCCGCCGGCGCCAGGGCCCTCGGCTCGCCGGAGGACATCCGTGAGGTGTGAGGACCGGGTCCTCCCCGCTCCGCACGAGGAGCCCGGCCCATGGCGGTGACGCTGCCGGCCGAGCTGCGGCCCGGCTTCGACCTGCTGGGCGTGGAGTGGCCGAACATCGACGAGGACGGGCTCCGGACGTGCGGGGCCGCCTTCCGCACCTGCGCCACCGCGCTGGACGCCGACGTGACGCCGGGTGCCAACGGCGCCGTCGCCTACGCCTCGGCCAACAACAAGGGCGAGCACATCGACGCGCTCAACGGCTACTGGGAGGAGTACGACGACGGCGGGCCGAAGCAGACCGGGCACCTGCGCAGCCTGGCGGCCTCCCTCCGCGCCCTGGCCGACGGCCACGACCTGGTCGCCCTGATCGTCGAGATCGTCAAAAGACTACTGATCCTCCTGGCGCTGTACGTCATGATCGCCCTGGCGTGGGCGCTGACCATGGCCGTCCTGTCCGGCGGCCTCGCCATGCTGAAGGCGCGCAGCCTCGTGGGCATCCTGCGGGTGTTCGCCCGCCGCTTCGTGAAGGTCCTGCGCGACAAGCTGGAGCGGTACTTCCGCGGCAGGCTCGTCCGCGCCGTGGAGGCCCGGGTGCGCCGCATGCTCGGCGCGAAGCCGCCGGCGCTGCCCAAGGTGGCCAGACGCCGCATCCCGCTCCCCTCGACGCCCACCGTGCTGGCCTCGGCCGGATACGTCGGCCTCCACGAGGCGCCCACGCGACATGATCCGGCGCCGCCCTCGCCTGACGGCGTCTCCTGGTCGGGCAAGTACCGCATCGGGCCGCCGCAGCATCCGGACATGGCCTACGACCACGACTTCCCCTACGACCCGCACGCCCGGCCGGGGCTCGACGACTACCAGGACTGGTACAAGTGGCGCGCCAAGCTGCGCGGGGCGCGGATCAAGCGTCCCGACCTGGAGGACGGCCTGGACGCCTACGAGCACTACATGGGTGGTTCGGGCAGTGACTTCGAGGTCGACTACGAGAAGGCCTACCGCGAGGACTCGCAAGTCCGATACTCCGTCGACATGGCGATCTCCAACGCCCAGGACGAGGCCGCGCGCCTGCACAGGGAGAGCGGCAGGACCAGCTTCCAGATGACCGGCCTGCCGACGCACGGCGACACCGTCACCGAGAACTGGGACAAGGCGATCGGCATGCACGCGATCTGGGGAAGCGGGAACGTCACCGTCGAAGGCAACCGGGCCACGATGGAGATCACCATGCACGTCTACGACCGGTACAACTTCAACGCGGGATCGGCCGACAAGGCCACCGGCATCCCTGACAACGAGAACGGCCGGTTCGAGTCGCTCGGCTGGGCCACGTCCTTCAACACCCGCGGATCGCTCACCCGCACGGTGTCCTGGACGCTGCCTTCGCAGTGAAAACCGATCATCAGCGGCCGGTACCCTATTAGGCTTTTCGGACATGGGCGACGAAGTCAACATCATCTATGACCGGGTCGGCGCCATCGCCGAAGGCGCCGACCAGGCGAAGGAGGCCGTGGAGCAGGGCCGGACGATCCTGAGCCGGACGCCCACGCCGGTCACCTACGTGCCGGTGCCCTCGGTGCCGGGCTCGAACGCCTTCGGCAACAGCGAGAAGGCGCTGTCCTGCGGCTCCTCCTACGCCGACCTCCAGGCCGCGGCCGACGAGGCCGCCGAAGCCCTCGCGGGCGTGCTGACCAGGGACGCGGGACGGCTCCGCCAGGTGGTCAAGGTGTTCAAGGAGCTCGACCACGAGACCGCGGACCGGCTGCTCGGCTCGGCGAGCAAGTCGCTGGACGTCTACAGCGCCCATGTGCACAGCCACGGCCTGCACAAGTACGACGACCCCGTACGGGCAGGCCAGATCGACACGCTCCACCGCGCGGTCGACGGCCCCTCGCTGATCGGAGCCGACCTCAACGCCGCGACGAACAACGGCGCGCACAACACCCGCAAGGTCTCGCTCGACGCCATCAACAGCTTCAACCGCGAGGGGTACACCGTCTACACGGGCGCGACGAACGCCGACGGCGACGTCGTCGGGACGTCGCCGTCGGGCACCCGCATCGACTACGTGATCTCCTCGCCGGGCGTGGATCTCGCCGGCGCCCCCCAGCTCGTCGACGGGGGCACCTCCGACCACGACGGCCAGCAGGTCGACGTCGTCGTTCCCGACTGGTGATCGCCGCTAGCGGGGGTTGAACCGCACCTCCGTCCTGGCGGCCGACCTGCCCTCGCCGTCGTCGACGCGCGTGCCGTCCGGGAGGGTGACCTTGTCGCCGTCGGCGTCCAGCTTGATCTTCTGGCCGTCGCCCGCGCCCGCGACGACGTCGCCCTCCCGCACCAGGACCGCGTTCCCGAACGGCTGGTGGAAGTAGTCGCCCAGGATGGGGATGCTGTCGCTGGCCTGGTACTTCTTGCTCGCCTCCTCGAAGCGGACCTCCCACCTGTCGCCGGTGATCCGTTCGAGTTCCGACTTGAGGTCGACGACGGTGTCGATCTTGCCGTCGGGGGAGATGTCCTTCTTGAAGACCTCCTGCAGGGTCACGATGTCCGGGTTCTGGTCGGCGATCAGCCGCGCCATGGCCGGGATGTCGCCCGGATCGGTGCCGCCCTTGTCGCGCCAGCCGTTCCCCGCGCCCTGGCCCACGTTGAGGTTCAGCATGCGGACGGTGCGCGGCTTCCACTGCTTGGTCAGCGCGGCGAACTGGTCCTTGTAGAAGTCGAGGTCCTCGCGCTGCTCCCTGAGCCGCTCGTCCAGGCGGCTCCTGATCTCCTTGGCGGTGGTGACGGCTGTGGTGACCAGGCCGGACTGCTCGGAGTTCTTCGGGTGGAAGGTCAGGCCGTTCATGGTCTCGGTGACCGGCACGGCCGAGAGCCGCTTGCGCTCGTCGTCGAGGAGGCTCTGGTTGGTCCGCAGGATGGCCGCCATCCTGTCGAGCACCGAGGCCACGTTGCCGGCACAGCTCGCGCACAGCTCGACGTCGCCGATCAGCCTCTTGCGGTAGGAGTTGAAGGCGTCGGCGGTCTCGCCGGTCCATTCCTCCTTGGAGAAGACGCTCTGCACCACGGTGTCGACCTTGTTCTCGGCGAACGACACCTTCTTCTCCACGCTCCGCCACGCGTCGGCGAGCTGTTCCAGCTGGGTCGGCGAAGCCTCCAGGTCCCACAGGTCCGGCGTGCTGATCGAGGAAGGAGGCGTTCCTTCGGCTTCGGGCTCTGCCATGAACGGTTCTCCTGCGCGAATCGAGACCATCAAGATCATTCCTAGACTAGCGCCGGCGCCATGACAAAGCCTGTCAAACCAGCAAAGAAGTGGTCAGCCCGGCTCGTGGAGGAAGGCGAGCGCGTCGCGGGCGAAGCGCCGGTCGGTGAACGTGGCGCTGTGGCCGCGGCCCTCGTACACGACGAGCCGGGCACCCGGGATCCCCTCGGCGGTCTGCCTGGCCAGCTCCAGCGGGTAGACCACGTCCTCGGCCCCATGGATCAGCAGCGTCGGCGCGGTGATCTCGCCCAGCCTCGCGCGCAGGTCGAAGCCGTCCTCGGCGTGGAGCACGGCGGCCGCGTCGGTACGGTCCCCGCTCGCACCGTCCGACAGCCACAGCAGGGGCCGCAGCAGCCGCCTGCCGAGCGGCGAGGGGGTGACGATGTCGGCCAGCGCCGGGCTGGGGCGGCGCCCGGCCAGGGCCCGTTCGATGTAGGCGCGCTGCGCCCGGCGGCCCGGCGGCCCGAGCGTGGCCGCCGTACCACCGAGGACCAGCCGGTCGAGCAGCTTGGGATGGTCGGCGGCCAGCTGCAGCGCGATGGCTCCGCCGGTGGAGATGGCCAGCACGGGGACCGGCCCGGCGAAGGCGGCGGCGAACCGCTCGGCGTAGACGGCCGCCAGCTCGGGCATCGCGATCGTGACCGGCAGGCCCGCAGGCCGGTTGACCAGGCGCACATCGAAGCGGTCGGCGAACGGCCTGAGCATCCGCATGGCGGACCAGCGGGCGCTGCCGGTGATCTCGCCCGCCCTCGGGGTGAACAGCAGGACGGCCAGCGGCGGGAGGCTCACGAGGTCAGCCCTTCGGTCACCGCGTCGATGAGGCGGTCGATCACCGCCGGGTAGAGTTCGCGGCCCAGGTGGTCGGCGTGCAGCGGCGTCAGCAGCACGGCGCGGAGCACGCCGAGCAGCACCTCGGGGTCGCCCTCGAGACGGTCGCGCAGGAACTCCAGCAGGTCGCCCATCGGGCCGCGGGCCGCCGCCTGGGCCATGCGTTCAGGGGTGAGCCTGGCCGCGACGGCGGCCATCTCCTCGGGGTGCGACAGCAGCCTGCGGTAGAGCGGGTTGGTGTCCAGCTCGGCGACGGTGGCCCGCAGGAAGCGGCGCAACGCCTCGCGGGTGTCGCCGCCCTCGAGCAGCGCCTCGTCGATGACGCGCCGCCGTACCTGCTCGCTCTGGCGGAGCGCGGCCTCGAAGTAGAGGTCCTCCTTGGAGTCGAAGAAGGCGTACAGGGAGGTCTTGGCGATCCCGGCGGGAGCGGTCAGCTCCTCGAGCGAGGTCTTGCGCAGCCCCTGGGTGGCGAACAGGTGTGTGGCGGTGTCGAGCAGCCGTTCGGCGATCCGCCGGCGCTCCTCTTCGGTGAAGGCGGCCGGCACGGCTATCTCCGTATGAACAAATTGGTCATTGGTTCATAGTAGCGGCGGTCCGGAAGTCCCGGGCGGTACGGCAGGCGCCGCCCGTGCACCTCCAGGTAGGCGGTGGCGGGCGTCGCCGTGCCGAGCAAGAGCCGGTTCCACGACCGCGCCTGGAGCGGAAGCGGGCGCGGGTACAGGTACGCGCGGCGACTGCGGGCAGGTTCGTCAGTGACGCACCTTGTTGGAAAGGGGGGCCGGCCTCATGTTCGAGGCGTTCGAGGAGTTCGACATCTCCGCGCGGGGCACGGCGATTCACGGACGCCTGGGCGGCGGCGGCCCGCCGATCCTGCTACTGCACGGCATCCCCGAGACCCACCTGATGTGGCATCGGGTGGCGCCGCGGCTCGCCGAGCACTTCACCGTCGTCGCCACCGACCTTCGGGGCTTCGGCGACAGCGGCAAACCGCCCAGCACGCCCGACCACGCGCCGTACAGCATGCGCGAGATCGCTCGTGACCAGGTCGAGGTCATGAACGCGCTGGGGTTCGACCGGTTCGTCGCGATCGGGCACGATCGTGGGGCACGCTGCGCGTACCGGATGGCGCTGGATCACCCCGACGTCGTCACGCGTCTCGCGGTTCTGGACATCGTCCCCACGGGTGACGCGTTCGGCCGGGCGAACATGGACTTCAGCCTGGGTTTCTGGGTCTGGTCCTTCCTCGCCGCGCCGGAGCCGGTGCCCGAGCAGTTGATCGCCCGCGCGCCGGCCGTCCTCGTGAATCACATGCTCGACACGTGGTCCGAGGTCTCGGACGCCTTCCCGGCAGAACTGCGCGCCGCCTACATCGCCCCGTTCGGCGACCTCGACACCGTCCATGCCGTCTGCGAGTCATACCGCGCGGCGGCCACGCTCGACTACCTGCACGACGAGGCCGACCGCGGACTGCGGCGGATCACCTGCCCGACCCTCGTCCTGTGGAGCCATGCCGGTCCCGTCGCCGCCTGGTACCGGCCGCTGGAGGTGTGGCGAGCCTGGTGCGACGAGGTCCGCGGCGGGCCGATCCCGGCCGGGCACTTCCTCGCGGAAGAGGCACCCGACCAGACGGCACGTCATCTCCTCGACTTCCTCGCCTAGACAGGGGTGGCCGAGCCCCGGTCGACATCACCCCAGGCGCGACGTCACGTCGGGCACGCGGACCTCCGCCAGGCGCGGCGGGCGCTCGTACCCGGTCGAGGGCGGCCGCCTGGGCAGCTTCAGCCGCGGCCGGTGCACCTCCGTGTAGGGGATCGTCGACAGCAGGTGCGAGATCATGTTGATCCTGGCCCGCCGCTTGTCCTCGCTCTCCACGTCGTACCACGGCGCCTCCGGGATGCTGGTGTGGATGAGCATCTCGTCCTTGGCCCTGGAATACTCCTCCCACTTCGCGATCGACTCCAGGTCCATCGACGAGAGCTTCCACTGCCGCATCGGATCGTCGAGCCGGTCGCGGAAGCGCCGCTCCTGCTCGGCGTCGCTCACCGAGAACCAGTACTTGCGCAGCAGGATGCCCTCCTCCACCAGCAGCCGCTCGAAGATCGGGCACTGGTGGAGGAACCTGGAGTATTCCTGCGGTGTGCAGAACCCCATGACGCGTTCCACGCCGGCCCGGTTGTACCAGCTGCGGTCGAACAGCACGATCTCCCCGGCGGCCGGCAGGTGCGGCACGTACCGCTGGAAGTACCACTGCGACTGCTCCCGCTCGGTCGGCGCGGGAAGCGCCACGATCCTGGCGACGCGCGGGTTGAGGTACTCGGCCACGCGCTTGATCGTGCCGCCCTTGCCGGCCGCGTCGCGCCCCTCGAAGATCACCACGACCCGCTGCTTCTCCGCGCGAACCCATTCCTGCACCTTGACCAGCTCGGCCTGCAGGCGGATGAGTTCCTTCTCATAGAGCTTGCGCGACAGCTTCTCCTGCCCCATGCCATCTCATCCTATGCCGGAGCGGCCTCGATGAGCCGTCACCGTCAGGTCGGCACGCCACGACACCCGCGGCGGCCGGCGCCGATCACGCCCGCGCTTACCTCCCACGTCATCGCGGTGCGGTGCCGGGCGCCGAGAGAATGGCGTCCCGCCCGTCATCCCGGGGCGGGGTTCCAGAACCGCCACCGCTCCTCCCGCGCCGACGCGGCCGAGCACTACCGGCAGCTCGGCGAGCACCACCTGCCGGAGCAGGCGGCCACCGCGATCGAACGCATCCTCGTGGACGGCGCGGACGCGGTCGTGCTCGGCGAGATCCGCCAGACCGCCCGGCCGACGGGCCGGGCCTACCGGTCCCGGTTCGCCCTGCACCTGACGGTCGAGGACGGCCTGGTCACCCGGCACCACGTCTACGAGGACAGCCTGTCGGTCGCGCAGGCCTTCGCCGCCGACGGCCGCTGACTCACGGGGCTCAGTGCTCGGGGAGACCCCTGATGATCATGGCGATGGCGGTCTCGTAGGCCTCGTCCGCCTGGGCGCCGCCGATGTGCCCGATCGTCTCGGCCAGCACGAGGCCCGAGACGAAACCGTGCAGCACGTCGGCGGTCGGCTCCCACCTGTCCTCCGGCACGCCGGCCGCGGACAGGATCCTGAACAGCACGTCCCACAGCCCGCCCTCCTTCAGCTCGATGACCTCCGGATGGTTGTGGACGTACGTCCACAGCGACGGGAGGGTGCGCGCCAGCTTGCGGTAGGCGTAGGCGAGGGCACGGAGCTGGTCCTGCCACGGCGCGCCGTCGTCGGGCGGCAGGTCGAGGAGCGGGCCGACGGTGCCGACGCAGATCCCCCTGATCAGCTCCGTCTTGTTGGCCACGTGGTGGTAGAGCGACATCGGGTTCACGTCGAGCTCGGCGGCCAGCTTGCGCATGGACAACGCTTCGACGCCACCGGCCACGATCAACCGCAGCCCCGCTGCTCTGATCTCCTCGATCGTCAGGGGGGTGCCCCTGCGCGCGCTCACTGCCATACACCGTATGGTAGCGTCGTCCATACGGTGTATGGCTACGCATGGAGCACACATGAAGGCGATTCCCGCCCCGCAAGGACTGCCACTGTTCGGCAACACCCTGCAGATGCCGCGCCAAACCCCCATCCTGTTCCTCGAGGAGATGGCGAACAGGTACGGCGAAGGCATCTTCCAGCTCGACCTGGTCGGCCGCAGGGTCCTGTTCATCCACGACCCCGACCTGGTGGCCGAGGTATGCGACGAGACCCGCTTCTACAAAGGCATCAACCCGCCGCTGACGATCGTGCGCGACTTCTCCGGTGACGGATTGTTCACCGCCCGGTACGACGAACCGGTGTGGGGCCACGCGCACCGCATCCTGATGCCCGCCTTCAGCCAGCGCTCGATGAAGGCCTACTACCCGCAGATGCTCGAGGTGGCCGACCAGCTCGTCGCCTCGTGGAGCCGGCGGCAGGGCCAGGACCTGGCGGTCCCGGACGACATGACCAGGCTCACCCTCGACGTCATCTCGCTGACCGGCTTCGGCTACCGGTTCAACTCCTTCGACTCTCCCGAGCTGCACCCGTTCCTGCAGGCGATGGGCGGCGCGCTGACCGAGGCCATGCACCGCAACCAGCAGCTCCCCCTCGTCACCAAGCTCAAGCGCAGGAACGAGGCGGCCTACCAGCACGACATCAAGGTCATGCGCGACCTGGTGGACGAGGTGATCAGGCAGCGCCGTGCCGAGGGCGCCGGCGGCGCGAAGGACCTGCTCGGCCTCATGCTGGAGGCCGCCGACCCGAAGACCGGCGAGCGGCTGTCGGACGAGAACATCCGCAACCAGGTGCTCACCTTCCTCATCGCGGGCCACGAGACCACCAGCGGCCTGCTGTCGTTCGCGCTGTACAACCTGCTGCGCGACCCGCACGCGCTGGCCCTGGCCTACGACGAGGTGGACAGGCTGCTGCCGGGCGACGAACCGCCCGCCTACGAGACGATCATGAAGCTGGACGTGATCCCGCGCATCCTGGAGGAGACGCTGCGGATCTGGTCCCCCATCCCGGCCTTCAGCGTGAGCGCCTTCGCCGACGACAGCATCGGCGGCTACCCCGTGGCCAAGGACCAGCCGGTCGTCGTCCTGCTGCCGCCGCTGCACCGCCACCCCAAGGCGTGGGAGCGGCCGGACGAGTTCGACATCGACCGCTGGCTGCCCGAGCGGAAGACCGATCACCACCCGGGCGGCTACAAGCCGTTCGGCAACGGCGAGCGGGCCTGCATCGGCCGCCAGTTCGCGCTGACGGAGGCGCGGCTCGCGCTGGCGATGATCCTGCGGCGCTTCGCGATCTCCGACCCGTCCGTCTACCGGATGAAGATCAAGCAGACGCTCACCCTCAAGCCGGACGACTTCACGATCAGGGTGCGCGAGCGCCGGGCGCACGAACGCGCCGCCGCCGCCGTCGTCCAGCCCGTCGAGCAGGCCGAGCAGCAGGACGTCGCGGTCACCGGCGTGCCGCTCACCGTGGCGTACGGCTCCAACCTGGGCACCTGCCAGGATCTCGCCGAGCGGCTGAGCGAGCGGGCCGGACGGGCCGGCTTCGCCACCACGCTGACGACGCTGGACGATCTGCGGCCGCCGGGCGAGGGGCTGCTGCTGGTGGTGGCCTCGTCCTACAACGGCAAGGCGCCCGACAACGCCCAGCGCTTCGACGCGCTGGACGAGCTGCCCGACCTGTCCGGCGTACGGCTGGCGGTGCTCGGCTGCGGCAACACCCAGTGGCCCACCTACCAGGACTTCCCGCGCCGCGCCTTCGACAAGCTCACCGCGGCCGGCGCCGTACCGCTGGTCGAGCGGGGTGAGGCGGACGCGGACGGCGACTTCGACGGCGACGTGTCGGCCTGGACGGCGAAGCTGTGGGCGGCCGTGGCGCAGGAGTACAGCGCGTCGGCCGCCGACGTGGGACCGCGCTACGAGCTGGAGGTGCTCACCGAGGCGGAGGTACGGCCCGCGGTCGTGTCGGCCAGGGCCGTGCCGTTGACGGTGGTCGCCAACGAGGAGCTGACCGGCGACCCCGAGGGGCTGTGGGACTTCTCGATCGAGCAGCCGCGCCCCGGGGTCCGCTCGATCGTCGCCGAGCTGCCCGAGGGAGTCGCCTACGAGGCCGGCGACCACCTGGCGGTCTTCGCCAAGAACGACCCGGAGCTGGTGGAGTGGGCGCTGGGCTGCCTGCGGGTCCCCCGCGACCGGGTGGTACGCCTGCACGCCCAGGGCCCGACCCACCTGCCGGTGGACACGCCGGTGACGGCGGGACTGCTGCTCACGGAGTTCGCCGAGCTGCAGGAGGTGGCCACCCGCGCCGACCTTGACGCGCTGGCCGCGCACACCGGCTGCCCGTGGACGACCAGGCAGCTGGCCGAGCTGGCGGCGAACTACGCCGACGAGGTGCTCGCCAAGCGGCTGTCGGTGCTCACGCTGCTGGAGCGCTTCCCCGCGGTGGAGCTGCCGCTGGCGGTCTTCCTGGAGCTCGCGGGGCCGATCAGGCCGCGCTACTACTCGATCTCCTCCTCGCCGCTGGCCGAGCCGGGCCGGGTGCGGATCACCGTCGGCCTGGTGGAGGGGCCCGCCTGGTCCGGCACCGGCGCCTACCGCGGCATGTGCTCGGCCTACCTGGCGGGGCTGGCCGAGGGCGAGGTCTTCTACGGCTACGTCAGGGTGCCGGCGCCGCCGTTCCGGCTGCCGGAGGATCCCGCGACGCCGGTCGTCCTGGTCGGCCCCGGCACCGGCTTCGCGCCGCTGCGCGGGTTCCTGGAGCATCGCGCGCTGACCGGGGCCACCGGCAGGGCAGAGGTGTTCACCGGCTGCCGCCACCCCGAGCACGACCTGCTGTACCGGCGGGAGGTCGCGGCCTGGGCGGCGGCCGAGGGCGTGCGCGTGCACACCGCCTTCTCGGCGGTGCCCGAGCACCCCTACCGCTACGTCCAGGACGCCGTCGCCGCGCAGGCCGACACGGTGTGGGAGCTGCTCCAGCAGGGCGCGCACGTCTACGTCTGCGGCGACGGGCTGCGCATGGCGCCTGCCGTACGGCGGGTGCTGCTGGACATCCACCGGCGCAGGACCGGCACGGACGGCGAGGCGTGGCTGGCAGGGCTCGAACAGCAGGGCCGCTACCAGCAGGACGTCTTCGCCTGATCAGCCGGAGGGGAGCCGGCCGCCGCCGACGCGCTAGCATGCGCTCCCATGTCGAGCAGGAGCACGTCCGGCGATCTGGTCACCGGCCTGCGGGCGCTGCTGGCGGAGCTGGCGCCCGGCGACCGCCTGCCCACCAGCAGGGAGCTGACCCAGCGCTACCGCGTCGGGCCCGGCACCGTGTCGCGGGCGATCGCCGCCCTGGCCGCGGAGGGAGCCGTGGTCAGCCGTCCGGGCAGCGGCACGTACGTGGCGCACCGCCCGGCCAGGGCCACGGACCGGCTGCCCGACACGTCGTGGCAGGCGGTGGCGCTGGCCGGCCGCGCGTTCGACCTGACCGCCGTCTCGGCGGCGGAGTACGGCACGACGCCCGCCGCGGCGGCGGAGTCGGACATGGCCGGAGCGGAGGCCGTCCATCCCCTCCCCGAGGGGGCGATCGCGATGGCGGGCGGCTACCCGCACCCGGCGCTCCAGCCGGTCAAGGCGCTCGGCGCCGCGCTGGCGCGGGCGGCACGCCGTCCCGACGCGTGGCACCGGGCGCCGGCGTCCGGTCTGGCGCCGTTGCGCGCAGTCTTCGCCCGGCTGGCGGGCGGCGAGGTGAGCGCCGACGACGTGCTGATCACCGCCGGCGGTCAGAGCGCCCTGTCGATGCTGTTCCGGGCGATCGCCGCGCCCGGCGGCCCTGTCCTCGTGGAGTCGCCCGCCTATCCCGGCGCGCTGGCCGCGGCCAGGGCGGCGGGGCTGCGGCCGGTGCCCGTCCCCATGGACGGCGAGGGCCTGCGACCCGACCTGCTGGCCGACGCCTTCGCCATGACCGGGGCCCGCCTGCTGTACTGCCAGCCGACCTTCCACAACCCGACCGGCACCGTGCTCGCACCCGGCAGGCGCGCCCAGATCGTCGACGTGGCCAGGGCCGCCGGCGCCTTCCTCGTCGAGGACGACTGCGCCAGGCACCTCGGGCACAGCAGGCAGGTGCCGCCTCCCCTGGTGGCCGAGGACCGCGACGGCACGGTGATCCACCTCACGTCGCTGACCAAGCCGGCCTCGCCGAGCCTGCGGATCGGCGCGGTGGTCGCCAGAGGTCCGGTCATGCGGCGGCTGCGGGGCCTGCGCTTCGTCGACGAGCTCTTCGTCGCCCGCCCCCTGCAGGAAGCGGCCGTCGAGCTGGTCGGCACGTCCGCCTGGGAGCGCCACCTGCGGGAGCTGTCGGCGGCGCTGCGCGAGCGCTGCGCGGTGCTCGCCGACGCCCTCACCCGCGAGGTTCCCGAATGGCGGCTGACCGCCTTCCCCTCGGGCGGGCTGCACCTGTGGGTCGAGCTCCCGCGCGGCGTCCATGACGCGGTGACGGCGGACACCGCCCGCGCCTACGGCGTCGCCGTCAGCGCCGGCGGCCGCTACTTCCCCGCCGAGCCGTCCGGCGCGTACCTGCGGCTCGGCTTCGCGGCCGCCGCCGGCGCCGCCGAACTGGTCGAGGGCGCGCGCCGGCTGGGGGCGGCCGCCCGCGAAGGGTCATGAGCCCGCTCTACTTGGGCGGGCACTTCACCGTGTAGGAGATCTCCTTCACCGGCATGTTGTGGTTGAGCACCTCGAAGCGCACGGTTCCGCTGGTGGCGGTGGGATGCGCCCCGCCCGACAGGCTGGTCGTCCCGGCGCCGAGGGCGTTCTCGTACACGTACGTGCGCCCGGCCACCGTCCAGCGGTACTTCACCTGGCCGGCCCGGTCCAGGGTCAGCGTCACCCCCAGCCCCACGCGCGGCAGTTCGGCGCAGTCGGGGTCGGGATAGGTGACGCTGTGGTCGATCCTGTCGATGGTCACCGTCACGGTCCGCGGCTCGGTGAGGCACTTGAGGACGAACGTCCGCTCAACCGGCTCGGGCGCGCCGCCTTCGGCCATGAGGCCCAGCGTGTGGGTGCCGGTCTGCTGGTCGCTCAGCGAGAACGTGCCCGCGACGTGCTGGGAGCGAGGACCGTTGCCCGCCGGGAGGTCGACCTGCTGCTTCGCCCACGGCTTGCCGTCCAGGATCCACCAGTAGGTGACGGTGGCGGCCGGGCCCGCGGGCAGCCCGATGGTGCCCCAGGCATGGTAAGTGATCGGAGAGGCGCACGTACCCTCGTAGTCGCCGGGGGAAAGGTCGGTGATGGCCACCACGGGCTTCGGCCCGGACGGGTCCGTCGGCCCCGGCGTGGGCGTGGTCCGCGTGGGGCTGGGACTGGGGCTTGAGCTCGGCTCGGGCTGGCTCGCGCAGGTCACCCGGTAGGGGGCGCGGCCCGAGTCGTACCCGCGCGCCACGTGGATCGCCTTCCACCCGCCGGTGGAGTTGCCCACGCTGAGCGGCAGGCCGACCTGCCTGATCCGCGGTCCGCCGGCTGGGAAGTCGAGGTACTCCACCGGCCCGTCGCCCTGCTCGCTGTCGATCCACTGGTAGGCCACCCGCACCGGCACCCTGGACACCTGGATGGTGCCGGTGAAGCGCACCGTCGCGGGACACGTCCCGCTGTACGCCGGCGGCGTGACGTCCACGTCCGCGGCGGCCACGAGCGGCTCGGCGGCGTTGACGGGAAGCAGGTGGTCGACGTCGTAGACCTTGGCCGGGCCCGAGCAGCGAACCTTGAAGTGGGCCTTGCGCGACAACCCCTTGCGGCCGAGGATCTCGACGGCCTGCCAGCCGGTCACCGACCTCTCGAAGGTCTGCCGGTCGCGGACGGTGACCGTACGGGCGCCGCTGACCGTGAAGCTTCTGATCGACCCCTTGGAGCCGTCGCCACGCACCCAGCGGTAGCGCACGGTGCCGCTGCCCTTGGCCGACACGGTCGCGGTGAAACCGACCGTCGTGGGGCAGACGCCGGAGCGGTTCGGGGAAGTGGCCTTGACCTTGGCGACCGCCACCTGGACGGCGGGCGCGGCGGCGGCCGGGGGAGCGAGCAGCAGCCCGCTGAGCATGAGGGTGCCCAGCAGCAACGCTGTCCTCTTCATGAAGATGTGCCTTTCTCACGAGAAGCACACACGATAGGAAGCGCCACTTGAGTCCCACTGGTGCCTGACTTGGGTTCCGCCAGTCAGCCGCGCCCGCCGGCCGCGGGTCCGCAGGAAGAAGGGCCGCCCGGCGACTCCGGGAGTGAGCTGAGACCCCAGGCCGTGTACAGCTCGACCGGGACCGGCGGGACACAGCCGCGCGTGTCGAAGTCCCCTCGGTAATGCCAACCGTCGCCGCCCTGCCTGGTCCAGAAGTGCAGGCGCTCCCCCATGCCGATCGCGTAATGGACATCCGTCGCCGCCGCCGTACCGAAGACCGCGCCGTAGTAGACGGTTCCGCGGGTGGCCACGTCCAGCGCGGCGGCGCCTCCCTCATGGCAGGCGGTGGCCACGAGCGCCGCACGGGTGTCCCTGTCAAGGCTGAGCGACCATGCGGTGCCGGGCGCCACCCGCCGGCCCGGCCCCTCTTCGTCCGGCTCGACCGGCGTGGGCGACGGCGGACATCGGCGCGCCTCCTCACCGACGGCGGCGGCCGAGCCGTCCTGGGCGTCGGACAGCGCCCCCAGCCGCCACCACGGCTCCGACCAGCGCGAGCACGGTGGCCATCAACGCCAGTGATCTCCGCACAGGGATGTCGTAGCACGGACGCGCCGCGCCGTACAGCCCGCCGGCCGATCAGGACGGCCACACTGGGAGCCGTGCGACACGATGAAGAGCAGCCCCTGTCCGGAGGGAACGAGGGTCGTCCGCGTGGGGGACGCGGTCCGTCGTCCCACGGGGGAAGGCGTGAAGGAAGTCCCTCGTACCGTGGTCGCCGCCCGCCGGTAGTCTCTGCAGGATGATCGACGCCCGCTCGGTAATCGAGAAGACGAACTGGGCCAGCCTGCACCATGCGTACGGCGACGCCTCCGACGCGCCGGAGGCCCTGCTGGCCCTGTTGAGCGAGGACGCGGAGCGCTGCGGCGCGGCTCTCGGCTACCTCGATGCGGCCGTGCTGCACCAGGGCACGCTCTGCCCTGCCACCGCGCCGGCAGCCCTGTTCGTGGCCGCCATCCTGGACGACCCGCGCACGCTCATCCCCTGCGAGAGCGCCCTGCCCTGGGACGACCGCGAACGGCCGCTGCGGGCCGCGCTGCTGGAATGGCTCGGCTCCGTGGCCGAGTCGGCCTCCTACTGGGACGACGAACTCGACGACGACGAGGACGAGGACGACGACGAGGACGAGGACGACGACGAGGACGAGGACGACGACGAGGACGAGGATGGGGGCGACGACGCGGGCGAGATCGCAGACGAGGGCGAAGACGACGAGGACGACGACGAGGACGACGACTCAGACGAGGACGAGGGCGCGGACGACGAGGGCGCGGACGACGAGGGCGGGGAAGGCGCGGACGGGGAAATCCGGGCCGCCGAAGCGTGCCAGGCGATCCGGCGCGACCTCTACGTCGCGGTGCTGCCCTTCCTCGACGATCCGGACGACGCCGTGCGCAGGGCCGCGTTCGGGGCGATGGGGCACCTCATGCTCGCTCCCGAACTCACCGAGTTCCGGGGCGAGCAGGCCCGGCGGATGCAGTCCCTGGCGCACCTCGGCACCGCCGAAGAGCGGGCGGCGGCCGCGCTGACCATGGGCAACTGGGGCCTGGCGCCTCAGGCGTTCCTCGCCGACCCCGACCCGTCGGTGCGCGCCGCGGCTGCCCTCGCGCCCGCGCTGGACCCGGACCCGAGGGCGCTGGCCGAGGTCAGGCGGGCGCTGGCCGATCCCGTCGCCGCGGACGGCTGGTTCGCCGAGCCCCTGCCGCAGCTGGACGGGATGCTCAGGTTCGCACTGATCAAGGCGCTGTTGCGGCGCACGCGGGAGTTCAAGGAGATCGTGCCCGAGGCGCTGGCCGTGGCCCGGATGACCAACGCCTACACGGTCGAGTCGGACTGGGGGCCGTTGCTGGAGCGCGCCTTCCCGGCGGGCCACACGTCAGGCCGGCCCCTGAGCACGGCCCAGTCCCGGTTCCTTCTGGCGATCGCGGACAACGACGAGTGCTGGGGAAGCGTCGCCAACCCGATGATCTGGTTCAGCAGGGCCGGCCTGCCCTACGACCGCGAGTCCCTGCGCTCGCTGGCGGCCACCACCTGACCGGTGCGGACCGTGCCGTCACGCCAGGCGGTGGCACCGGCCCGGCCCGACTGACCATCCACGGATGTCAGGGGCCGGTGCCGCGCCAAGCGGTGGTCGCCCTGGCGACGTCTTCGCGCGGACACGTCTGAAGCCGTTTGTGATACGTTCGGCGGCGCCGTGCGCCGCCGCGAACCGAGGAGGTGAGACCGATCAACGCTGTGACAGGTCGGGCCTCCCTCCCCCGCATGGCCTGGGGAGTGCCCGCGAAAGGCATCCCGAAAGGCTGAAACGCCATGCGCTTCACCTCTGAGACGTCGGCTGACGGCGTCCGCGAGCAGCTCTTCACCCTCGGTCAGGTTCCCGGCGTGCTGTGGACGCCGGAAGGCGCCGCCGGTACTCGCCCCCTCATCCTGATGGGACACGGCGGCGGCCAGCACAAGAAGGCCCCCGGGATCGTGGCCCGTGCGCGCCGCTTGGTCGCCGCGTGTGGTTTCGCGGTGGCGGCGGTCGACGTGCCCGGCCACGGCGACCGGCCGAAGGACGAGGAGTACGACCGGATCGCGACCGAGAACCAGGCTCGCGTGGCGGCCGGAGAGGAACTGGCTCCGCTGATCGCCGGTTTCCAGGCGCTCGTAGCGCGCCAGACCGTCCCGGAATGGCGGGCGGTCCTGACCGCGGTCCAGGAACTCGAGCACGTCGGCGCAGGTCCTGCGGGCTATTGGGGTGTGTCGTTGGGTTGCGGGCTCGGCGTGCCGTTCGTCGCCGCCGAACCCCGGGTCCGCGCGGCGGTGCTGGGCTTGGGCGGGGCGCTTGCCTCGGCCGAGGCCGCCGCGCGGATCACCGTCCCGGTGGAGTTCCTGGTGCAGTGGGACGACGAGCGGGTGCCGCGGGCCCAGAGCTTGGCGTTGTTCGACGCCTTGGGCTCGACGGAGAAGACGCTGCACGCCAACCCCGGCAGGCACGGGGAGATCCCGGCGTTCGAGCTGGACAGCACGCTACGGTTCTTCGCCCGGCACCTCGGCTGAGCCGCCGCCGGTGGTCCGCGACGCGCCGGTCGGGATCCGTTCCCGATCGGTGCGTCCGTCCCGACCCGTATCCCGCATGGTTCTGATCGCCTTGTCCAGGCCTGCGGTCCGCACTGGAGTCAGATCTCTACTCGTAGTGGTAGCGAGCCTGCAGGATGACGATCTCATCGTCCATGGGCAGGTACACCAGTCGGTGCTCTTCAGTGATGCGCCGCGACCACGCGCCCGCCAGCGCGTACTTCAGCGGCTCGGGCTTGCCGATGCCCTCGAAGGGATCACCCAACGCGTCTTCGATGAGCCGGTTGATCCGTTTGAGGATCTGCCGATCGGCCGTCTGCCAGTGGACGTAGTCCTCCCAGCCCTTCCCGGTGAAGGCGACCTTCACCGGGAAGCCTCGTCGTCCAGCAGTTCGTGCCTCTCGTGGCGGCCCGCGAGCGCCTCCTGGTACGACTCGATCAGTCGGCGAGCGTTGGCCGGAGAGCGTAGCAGGTAGGCCGTCTCCCGAAGGGCTTCGTACTCCTCCGCGGCCACCAGGTAGGCGTTTCCGCTCTTGGACACGATCTCCACGGCAGTGCGGTCGTTGTTGACCTCTTCGATGAGCGGGAACAGGCGTCGGCGGGCCTCGCTCGCGGTGATGGACATGACCCTCCCTTTAAGTGGTACAACTTTATGGTACCACTCGAAGGTGATCAGCACTCGATGACGTTCACGGCGAGACCGCCGCGTGAGGTCTCCTTGTACTTGTCCAACATGTCCCGACCCGTATCCCGCATCGTCTTGATCGCCTTGTCCAACGACACGAAATGCTGCCCATCCCCCCG
>NZ_JBSGJX010000062.1:0-38272 GCF_053605785.1 Nonomuraea sp. NPDC003754 | reverse complement strand
GAGCGCTCGCAGGAGCTCGGCGGCGCGGACCGTCTGGTTTCCGGCGATCACTACGCGATGACCTCTGCTGCGCAGCGCGGCCAGGGCTGGGCGGGCATCGGGGTAGAGGTCGCTCTCCTCGATGCGTTCGCCGCAGCCGGCGGCCTCACGTGCGGCGTACTCGGCGGCGAGGTCGATGCCAGGCCGCAGGAGCCGGATGGCATCGGCGTTGTCCCGGCCTTGCGCGACCACAGCGCCAACGAGCGCGCACAGCGTATGCGTGGGAACGTTGAGCCAGTCAGCCCAGGATGCCCAGTACCGATCGTCGCGGACGATGGTCTCGCCGACGTCGAAGACAAAAGTCTTGCTCACCGGCCGAGCCTATGGGGGGCTTGGCGTACTCGTAGAACAGCAGCGTGCGTCATGGGTGCCGATTCAGGCTTATCTCGTAACCTGGGCCTGGGCGGATGTGTTGTCCTGCCTGTACGTCCGCGCAGTGCAGGGGCGTTTCCACGGCCCTGGATGTCGCGGCAGCGCTCAACGTCTACGACGTCGTCGACTCTGCCCGCGCGGCACTCCTGCAGCTGGACGAAGTTCTCCGACGTCCTCACCCGTTCCTTCGTCGGCCTCGAGGATGAGACCGCCGGTATCCGATAGTGGGAGCCCCAGCTGATTCCCGGGCTGCTGCAGACCGACGGCTATGCGCGCGGTCATCGCAACGCTGCGGCCGGAGGAACCAGTGGAGACTCTGGAACGACGTGTCGCCGGTTGCACGTTGGCCGCGTCCAGTTCCGTGCTTGTTCGCGCAGACGGGGTCGTTCTCCTGCCACGACTCCCCCGCTTGCGCTCAGGCGGGGGCGCCGTTCAGGGTCTCGACCTGGCCGGTGTCCAGCGAGTAGTACGCGCTGACCACGGCCAGGCTTCCGTCGCTCACCAGCGGCGCGAGGTCTCGATTGCCGCGCAAGTTGTCCGCCGTCAACCTCACCTGGGCTCTGGACATCGTCTCGACGGGGTCGGCGCCTGGGTTCCTGACGGTCTGTTCGTATGCCGGACGGAGAGCCTGCGCGATCGCCTGCAGGTTGCCCGGAAGCGGCTTGCCTTCCCGCAGGGCCTTGTACGCGGCGGAGACGGCGCCGCACCGCTGGTGTCCGAGGACGACGATGAGCGGGGTACCGCTGGTCATCGGCCCGTACTCGACGGATCCCGTGACCACGGGCCCCACGGCCAGCCCGCCGGTACGCATCACGAACAGGTCGCCCAGCCCGGTGTCGAAGACGAGCTCGGGCGCGACCCGGGAGTCGATGCACGACAGCACCACTCCATAGGGCTGCTGCTTGGCGGCCAGCAGCTCGCGGCGTGTGGGATCGCGATCGGGGTGCTTGAGCGCGCCGGTCACCCAACGCCTGTTGCCCTCCATCAGCCGTTCGTAGGCGGCCTTCGGCGAGTCCGGAGCCGGCCCCGTGGGCGACGCGGGCACCGTCCTGTCCGCATCGCTCACGGTGTGCACCGCATCGGCAGTCGAGCAGCCGGACGCACCCCGCCAGGTCTGCCCGTTCTTGTGCACCTCGGCCACGACACCGGCGGCACCGTCGGACGGGCGCACGGTGATCGCCTCGCGCAGGGCGGCACGGTCCAGACCGGTGGCGGGCTCGGCGGTCGCCGCCTGCGCGGGGGCGACGGCACCGAACGTCACGGCGGCGGCCAAGGACAGAGCCAAGAAACGGCGCATGGGGGAAGCTCCACTCGAAAGACAGTGATCAAGTGCGCTCGAGTCTGTCCGCCCGGCTCGCCCGGTTCGACGGGGATCACCCCCGGCCCGACCCGGGCCCGACCCTGCCCCCGCATCAGGAGAACCCTGGCCGGCCGCACACGCCGGCGACCGGCAATGTCCCCGCGCCTTAGTGCGCCCCCGGTAGCGGGCCTGCCCGGTGGGTGTATCTGTGCTTCCAGCCGAGATCGAGGGCGACGCTCACCACGAGTACGGCCAGCAACGTGAGGATCGACGCGGGCTCGTGCACGAGCGTGGTGAAGACGAAGGTCAGCAGGACGGCGCCGGCTGATACGACGGCCAGTCCGAGGACGAGGGTGTTGGCGCCGGTCTGGGTCCGTACCCGGAAATGCGCCACCGTGATGAAGATGAAGACCAGGAGGGCGACGGCGCTGCCGATGGAGGCGATCGCGTCGAGTTTGAAAGCGACGGCGAGCACCACGCCTACCGCCGCCTCCACCAGCAGCCCGGCTGATGCTCGTCCACCGATCCGCCGTGCCATCAACGGCGGGAACTGCCGCGTGTGCGCGAGCCGCTCGCACAGGCCGGGTGCCGGGTACAGTCCCGCGTTGGTTGCTCCCGCGGTGGCGAACAGGGCGGTCACGCTCATCAGCCAGTAGCCGGCCGTACCGAGGGACGGCTCGGCGGCCACGGCGAGCGCGGTCCCCCCGGAGGCGATGACCTCCTCCGCGGTGAGCGTGCCGAACACGCCTACCGCGATGGCGACATAGATGACCGTCGCGATCCCGAGGGCGAGGTACATGGCCTTCGGAAGCTGGCGTGTCGGATCGGCGAGATCCTTGGCCGTGAACGTGATGATGCCGAATCCGAGGAACGCGAAGAACGTCAGCGCGACGCTGGCGACGATGTCCCGGAGCGGCGGGTATCCGGACGGCGCCAGCAGCGACAACCGCATGTTGGCGATCGTCACCACCGCGAAGACGACGAGGATTCCCAGGACGACGTACACGATCACGGTCTGTGCCTTGGCGACGAGCGTCGATCCGATGATGTTCACGGCGGTCATCGCCAGGATGATGAGCACGGAGAACGCCTTGGCCCATGTCGCGTTCGCGGCGGTGAACATGGCGCTCGCGTAGCTGCCGAACGACACCGCCACCATCGCGGTGACGATGGCGTTGGCCACGTAGATGAGCCAGGCGGTGATGCCGGTGATGTGGCCTTCACCGAAGCCCTTGGCCACGTACTCGAGCAGGCCTCCGGCCGAGGGGTACTTGGCGCCGAGCTTGGCGAACGAATAGCCCTGCAGGGCCGCGACCACGCCCGCGATGAGGAACGACAGCCACACGGCCGACCCCGCCACCTCGCCGGCCGCACCCAGGAGTGCGAAGATGCCGGCTCCCACCATGGCGCCGACGCCGATGAACGCGGCCTGCCGTACGGTCATGAATCTCGACGGCGATGACATCAGCGGCAGCCTCCCTCTCATGGCGCGGCCTTGCCCAGGGCCTCGACCGCCCCGCTCGGCCGGCCGGGCCTGTGCCACGGCGGCACCGCCGGCCGCATTCCGGGTCACTGCGGCACCGCCGACCGGTTTCCGGGTCGCGGCGGGACCGCCGGCCGGTTTCCGGGTCACTGCTGGACCGTCGGCCGTTTCCGGCGTCACAGCGTCAGCTACGGCCGTTTCCGGCGCCATAGCGTCAGCTACGGCCGCTTTCCGGCGTCACAGCGTCAGTGACGGCCGGACGGTGTTCCCGTACACCCCTTTCAGTCGGCGCCGTGCGGGCGGTTGGGCTTCGCGGCTGTGAGAGCCGCCTCGAGTTGCGCCTCGACTTCCGCGCTGAGCGTCGTGCGGATCACGTGCCCGCGCTGCTGGATGAGCGGGAGGACCTTCTCCGGCGTCATGTCGCGGACGAGGACGATGAGCGCGGCGCTTCCGGGCGGCAGGTTCGCGCTGAGCTCGTTGACGAAGTCCTGTGCCCCGCCGGTGGAGCCGAAGGTGCTCTTCCATATCGTGCCGCCCGCGACCGCGCCGACCGCCATGCCGAACAGCGGCGCCAGGAGCAACAGGCCGATCATGCCGCCCCAGAGGGCTCCTCCGGTGGCCGCCGCGCGGACGCCGGTGCCGCCCTGCTGCACCTCGATCTTGCCGTCCTGGCCCCTGATCATGACGACGACGTCCTCGATCTGGACCGAGCCCTCCGCGCCCGATCGGCGGAGGCGCTTCTCGGCCTGCTCGACCGCCGCCCGGTCGGGGTACGCGATCGCTATGAGATCACTCACTGGCGCCCTCTCACCGGATCATCGAGCACGTGCGGCAGTGGATGCAGGGGAGGACAGGCCCCCGCCTCGGTAGGCGTCAGTCACCCTGGCCGCCTCTTGCCGCACATTCTACTCCGCGCGTGTTCCCTCCGGATTTGTCCCGCGACCGTGCGTGACGATCAGTCCATCCCGGCGGACCCGCGGGTCTCGGGACCGGTGCGGGATCTGGCCCGAGGGGATGGTGAATGCGGTGGTACCGCTGACCGGCCCCGCGGCCTGCCGGCGCAGTACGGTCATGCCATGTCCCCTGACGTCGAACTGGCCTGCGAGCAGTTGGTGAAGGCCCTTCGCGATCTTGCCGCCGGGTCGTCCCAGGAGGAGGCGGTCGCCACGGTGAGATCCACCGCGCGTGCCTATGCGGACGCGATCGCCGAGACCACCGGATGGACGGACGTCTTCGCCGACCTGGACGAGGAGGACAGCGAGCCGTATGACGAGGTCGAGCGGGTCAGCGTGACAGGACGGTGGGACTTCGTGGTGGAGGACCCCGAAGCTTTCATGCGTCACGCCTACGATCGCCTGATCGAGAACGGCTGGCCCGAGGATGCCGCGGCGGAGCACTCGGAGTCTCCTGCCGCAGCGCTGGACACGCTGCTCAGCCTGGACGGCTGGGACGCGCGGCGGTACGACCGGCATGGCGCCAAAGCATCCGGACAGATCTGGACTGCACGCCATGTCGACAGGACCCTGTGGGAGATGAGCCACACCGAACAGCGGAGAGCCCGCTTCTGACCGGCGCCCCGACGCCACGCACCCCTGGTGAAAGCGCGAACCAGGGGAGGCCCGTGGTCGTCTCACCCTTCGATGTCTCGGATGTCGCTCTAGTCACGGGGGAGTCATGGGTATGGGTGGAAGCATGATCTTCCTGAGGCGGGCGCTCCGCATCGCCGTCTTCACGCTTGTCGTCCTTCCCCTCACCGCTGTCATCGCCACCCAGCAGGCGGCGGCCGACTCCCGCAGGCAGCACCAGGCCGACGCGGGGACGGCCCGCCGGATGCTGGCCCAGCTGAAGGTCGCCCGGCCGTTATCCCTGCGCGGCTACAGCCACCGCCGGTTCCAGCCCCGGTGGGCGCACCACAAGGGCAGGTGCGACGCGCGGGAGACGGTGCTGTCCCGCGACGGGCGAGGCGTGCGCAGGAACGCGGCCTGCCACCCGGTCAAGGGCGTCTGGTACAGCCCGTACGACGGCAAACGGCTGAGAAGCGAGAAGCTGGTCGACGTCGACCATGTGGTGCCGCTGGCGTACGCCTGGCGTACCGGCGCCCGCACCTGGAGCCAGGCGCGGCGGCGCGCCTTCGCCAACGACCTCACCCGGCCGGAGCTGGTCACGGTCAGCCACTCCGCCAACATCGCCAAGGGCGGCCAGGGCCCGCAGAGCTGGCGGCCGCAGCGCCGCGGCTACTGGTGCCGTTACGCGACCTCATGGATCACCGTGAAGCATCACTACCGGCTCTTCGTGACCCGGAAGGAGAAGGTCGCCCTCCTCAACATGCTGCGCACCTGCAGCAGGTCCTGACCCTTTCCCGGGGACCACGCGGCGGAACGGCGGTCGCCGAGCCGGCGAACGGGACATGAGGGATCTTGGGGGAGCAGCCTGAGCGTTCTACACTCCTGCGACGAGTTGATCATTCCCCCCTCTGTGTGAGGAACCATGAGAAACGTCTTCGCGGCGACCGTCGCCACCGCCTCCCTTCTGCTGGCCGTCCTTCCGCCCGCCGCCTCCGCGGGCACCACCGCGCGGCCGTACTGCAACGAGAAGCATCCGCCCAAGGACCGGTACTACTACAAGCACAAGAACCACTGGGACTGTGTCGGCGAGCACCTGACCTGCTCCAAGGAGCAGCGCGGCGTCTACGGCTACTCGATGAACCATGCACCGCACACCCGCCGGCTCAGGTGCGTCTTCTGGACGGACGCCTACCGCTGGAAGCCTGCCCCCACGCGGTAGGAGCGCTCATGTGCGCCGAGATCGACAACGTCCGCGTGGCCCGTGCCTGCCTCGAGCGCGGTATCGGCTACGTGGACGTCTCGGCCTCCCACCACGTGCTCGCCGCGATCGAGGACCTCGACCCGCTGGCCAGGCGGCGCGGTGCGACGGCCGTCCTCAGCGTCGGACTGGTCCCCGGCGTCACCACCTGCTGGCGCGGATCTGCGTCGAGCGTTCGCAGGCCGACGACCTGCGCGTCGGCGTGCTGCTCGGCTCGGGCGAGCAGCACGGGCCTGCGGCGCCGGCGTGGATTCTGGACGGCCTGGGCCGGCTCGCGGGCTCGTGGACGATGCGCTTCCCACCGCCGTACGGCACGCGCACCGTCCACCGCTTCCCGTTCTCCGACCAGTACACGCTTCCCGGCACGCTCGGCGTCGCCTCGGCGGGCACGGGGCTGTGCCTCGACTCCCGGCTCACCACCGGCCTGCTGGCCGCGGCCGGGCGGCCCGCCGTCGCCCGGCTGCTGCGCCGTCCCAGGGTTCGCGAACTGCTGCTGACCGCGCTGGCGAAGGTGCACGTCGGCGGCGACGGGTTCGCCGTGACCGCCCGCTGCGGTGCCGTCCAGGCGGCCTTCAGCGGGCGGCTGCAGAGCCGCGCCACCGGACGGACCGCCGCGCTGGTGCTGCGCCGGCTGCCCGGCCTGCCGCCGGGGGTCGGACACCTGGAGCAACTGGTGGACCCGGTGGCCTTCCTGACCGAGCTCGCCGCCGACGGGTTCCGCCTCGACCTGCGCACCGCCGCCAGGCCCGCCGACCACGCCGCCTGACACCGACGGGCGGCCTGACACCACCTGGCTGCTGCCTGGACGGCGCTCCTATGGGGGTGGTTTTACCCCTGATAGTTAGACGCCTTACTATCAGGGGCGAGATCACTGCAGAGGAGTGCCGACATGCGTACCCTGATCACCGACGTGAGCGTCTTCGACGGCGAGCGCGTCCAGCCCCGGGCCACCGTCCTGATCGTCGACGACCTGATCGCCCCCTCCGACGGCCGGCCCGCGGACCTGGAGATCGACGGCTCGGGCAAGACCCTGCTGCCCGGCCTGATCGACGCGCACACCCACGTCTCGGACGGCATGCTCGCCCAGGCGCTGACCTTCGGCGTCACCACCGAGCTCGACATGTTCTGCCTGCCGTCCAACCTGGCCCGCCAGCGCCGCCTCGCCGCCGAGCGGGACGACGTGGCCGACCTGCGCAGCGCCGGAGTCCTGGCGACCGCGCCGGACGGGCACCCGAGCCAGATCATGGCCGCCGAGGCGGGCGTGCTCGACTGGCTGGGCGACGCCGTCGGGCCGTTCGACACGATCGCCGACGCGGCCCACGCCACGGAGTTCGTCGAGAAGCGGCTGGCCGAGGGCACCGACTACCTGAAGATCGTGGTCGACGACGGCCGCACCGCAAGGCTGGACCTGCCGGTCATGGGCCCCGACGTGGTCGCCGCGCTGGTCGAGGCGGGGCACGCGGCGGGGCTGACGACCATCGCGCACGTGGCGACGGCACGCGACACCGTCATCGCGCTGGACGCGGGCGTCGACGGCCTCGCGCACGTCTTCCACCACGGGGAGCCAGGCGACCCGACCGCCGAGGAACTGGCCGCCCGGATCGCCGCGCACGGCGTCTTCGTGGTCACCACGCTCTCCTACATCGAGACGATCACGCAGGACCCCGCCCAGGTCGAGCTGGTGCGGGACGAGCGCATCGCCTCGCGCCTGCCCGAGGGGGCGCGCACGGCCATCGACAGGGACTACACGGCCGTGCCCGTCCACCCGGAAGGCGTCGCCAACGCCCTGCGCGCGACCACGGCGCTCCACGCGGCCGGGGTGCCGCTGCTGGCCGGCACGGACGCGAACGCCTTCGCGCCCCTGCACGGCGCCGCCATGCACAGGGAACTGCTCCTGCTCACCCGGGCGGGACTGGCCCCTGAGGCGGCGCTGGCCGCCGCGACCAGCGTCCCGGCCCGGCACTTCGGCCTGACCGACCGCGGCAGGATCGCCCCCGGCCTCCGCGCCGACCTGGTGCTGGTGGACGGCGACCCGACCAGCGACATCACCGCCACCCGCGCCGTCGCGGAGGTGTGGCGCCGCGGCGCCCGCCAGTCCCGCTGACCCCGTCCGCACGACGGATACCGCCACCCGGTCCTCCACCCGGTCCGCCGCCATCCGGTCCGGTCCTCCACCCGGTCCGCCGTCACCCGGTCCGGTCCTCCACCCGGTCCGGTCTTCCACCGACGGCCTCCCGGCGAAAGCCCTGGCGGGGGAGGTACCGGACACCGGCCAGGGGGACCGGTGGCGCCGACGGCTGAAGGCGGTGAGAGACCGGGCTGGGCGGCGCGGTCGATCGATGGCACCATGAGCGGGTGGATGTCGGCCGGCCTCTCATCCGCGCGCTGCGCGCCGCCGTGTTCGCGGTGGCGTGCGTGCTGGTGTCGGCCGTCCTGCACGTGCTGGCCGGAGGCGCGGGCGTCCGTCTCGAGACCATGGCCGGGGCCCTGACCCTCACCTGGGCGGGGGCCTTCCTGCTCGGCCGCCGCCAGCGCGGCCTCGAGGTGCTCCTGGCGGCCTGCTTCGCCGCGCAGTACGGCATGCACCACCTGTTCACCGCCGGCGCCCCGCCCGAGGTGTCGGCGCCGGCCACGCACGGCCACGGCACCGGCCTGGGCATGCTGCTGGTCCACGTCGTGGCGGCGGTCGGCTCGGCCTGGTGGCTGGCCCGCGGCGAGTCGGCCCTGGCGACCCTGCTGCACCTGGCGGGCGCTTCCGTGAGCATGGCGTGGGCCGCCCTGCTCCTCCTGCCGGCCGTTCCGATCGAGTTCGGGCCGGCCGTCCGGGTCACGCCCTGGCGCGGCCCCGTCCCACCGCGTCGCGCGCCGTTCGCGGTGGTGGTCTCCCGGCGTGGACCGCCGGTGTCGTTCTCCGTTCTCTGACCGGGCACCGCTGCCCGGATTCTGGCCCCGCCTGTGTCGCCGGGCCTGTTCGGCGTGGCCGCCATCGCGCGGCCACGCGTCGAAACCCTCGCCGAGACGGCGCGTACCTCGTTGTGGCGCGCCCTCTCACCGAACGGAGAAACGTCACCATGACCTCATCCACCGACGAGCGACCCGAGGCGACGGCGGCCGCGCCGCCCGCCCGGCGCGCCACCTGGGCGGCGCTGCGTCCCCTGGTGCTGCGGCTGCACTTCTACGCCGGTGTCCTCATCGCCCCCTTCCTGCTCGTCGCCGCGACCACCGGCCTGCTGTACGCCGCGTCGTACCAGATCGAGCAGATCGTCTACCGGCACGAGCTGACCGCGCCCACGGGCGGCCCGCCGCTGCCCCTGAGCGGGCAGATCGCCGCGGCCCGCGCGGCGCGGCCCGACGGGACCGTCACCGCGGTACGGCCCGCCGAGCCGGGCACGACCACGCGCGTGCTGCTCGACGTTCCCGGACTGGCTGACAGCACCCAGCTGGCCGTCTTCGTCAACCCCTCGACCGGACAGGTGCACGGCGTGCTGGAGAGCTACGGCAGCTCGGGCGCGCTGCCCGTGCGGGCCTGGATCTCCACGCTGCACCGCAGCCTGCACCTGGGCGAGCCGGGCCGGATCTACAGCGAGCTGGCCGCGAGCTGGCTGTGGGTGGTGGCCCTCGGCGGCCTGCTGCTGTGGGTCACCAGGCGCCGCCGCGAGGGGCGCCGCCTGCGCGGACTGGCCGCGCCCGAGCGTGGCGCCACCGGCCTGCGGCGCGTCCTGTCGTGGCACGGCTCCCTCGGTCTCTGGGCGGTGCTCGGCCTGTTCTTCCTGTCCGCGACCGGCCTGACCTGGTCGGCGTACGCGGGGGAGAACGTCGACGAGGTGCGCGCCGCGCTCGGCTGGACGACCCCGTCGATCTCCACCTCGTCCGGCGACCACGCCGCCCACAGCGGGGGAGGCCATCAGCACGCCGGGCCGTCGGACGCCGGCGTGGACCGCGTCGTCCAGGCGGCCGCGGGCAGGGGGCTGTCCGGCCCGCTGGAGATCGTCTGGCCGAAGGAGACCGGCGGTTCCTACGTGGTCAAGGAGATCGACAAGGAGTGGCCGCAGCGGCTGGACCAGGTGGCGGTCGACGCGGGGACCGGCCAGGTGACGGACGAGCTGCGCTTCGCCGACTACCCGCCGGCCGCCAAGCTCGCACGCTGGGGCATCGACGGCCACATGGGCCTGCTGTTCGGCCTGGCCAACCAGATCCTGCTGGTCGCGCTGGCCGCCGGGATCATCACGCTGATCGTGCTGGGCTACCGGATGTGGTGGGCGCGGCGGCCGGGCCGCGGCTTCGGCGCGCCGTACCCGCGGGGTGGCCTGCGGCGGGTGCCGGTGGTGGTCCTGGCGCCGCTGGTCGTCGCCGCCGCGGCGGTGGGCTGGTTCCTGCCGCTGATGGGCCTCTCGCTGGCGGCGTTCGTCGTGCTCGACGTCCTGCTCGGGCTGCGCTCCAGGAGAACGGCCGCGCGCGCGGAGTGACACCGGCGGCGGCGCGCGCGTGGCGATACCCCCGGCGACACGCGGGCGGAGTGACATCGGCGGCGGCGCCGTGCGGATGGCGTGGCGGGCGGTGGTGGAGCGGGGGCCCGCCCGCTCCACGCGTCACACGAGGAGCGGGCGGTCGTCGGGGCCGTACCACTCGGTGAGCAGCACCGCGGCGTCGTCGTCGAGCCGGCCGTTCCGGTAGGCCAGGATGCTCTTGATCAGGCGGCGGAGGGTCTCCGGCACGGGCAGGTCCGAGGCGGTGTGGCGGATGATGAAGTCGACGAACCTGGTCAGGCCGAACTCCCTGCCCTCCCTGGCGCCCGCCTCGACGATGCCGTCGGTGTAGAGCAGGATCCGGTCACCGGGTTCGAGCTGTTCCCTGCACGTGACGACGGGGATGCCGAGGTCGAGGCCCATGGGGTGGGCGGGCGGGCAGTCCACGGGGAACGTCCAGCGGCCGCCCCTGATGATGATCGGCAGGTGGTGGCCGCGGTTGACGCAGGTCAGCACGCCGGTGGCGAGGTGGAGGTCGGCCAGGATGCCGGTCACGAAACGGGTGCCGCGCCCGAACTCGTCGATCAGCACCCGTTCGATCAGCTCGCTGTTGGCGGCCAGCGGTATGTCATGCCGGCGATGGTTGCGGGAGGCCGTCATGGCCAGGTTGGCGGTCACGCCGGAGGAGACGTCGTGGCCCATGGAGTCGAAGACGGCCAGGTGGAGGATGTCGCCCGCCAGGGCGTAGTCGAAGGCGTCCCCGCCGACCTCGTAGGCGGGTTCCACCACCCCGCTCACCACCACCCTGCCGGTGGAGAAGGTCAACGGGGGCATGAGGTGCCACTGCAGCTCGGCTGCCAGGTTCATCGGCCGCGAGCGGACCACGCGCGGATGGGCGTCGCTGTGCGCCCGCTGGCTCACCAGCAGCAGCGCGACCAGCGACGCCAGGTGCCGCATGGCGTCCGCGGCCTCCTTCGTGCCGGAGGGAGCGGTGACCCGCAGGACGCCCAGCCGTTCGGTGCCGTCCAGGAGGGGCACCCACCAGTCGGTCGCGCCGTCGGCGCCCGCCTTGCCCAGGACCCGGACCTCCTGGAACGCCCGTCCGGCCAGGGTGGTGTCGATGTCGAGTTCCTTCGGCTCCTCGCCCGCCGGCTCGCCCCGCACCGCCAGCAGCCGCAGCATGCTCTGCTGGAGATCGGCCAGGTAGATCAGCACCGTCTCCAGCCCGGCGCCCGCGGCGTACCGGTTCACCAGCACGGGCAGCTCCTCCAGCGTGGCCGTGTGGCTGCGGTCGAGCAGTCCGGTGAGCATGCCCTCGATTCCGTGGGAATCGTCCATGGCGGTCACCCCCGATGCGCCGGCGACTGGCACCTACAGGCATACCCACTGTGGCGTCCCTGTCGTGATCGAGGTCTGTTCACTGACATGAGATGGCAGGGGAGGGGGCCTACCGTCCACCGCATGAGCGACTTCGACTTCTTGACCGGCACCTGGGACGTCACCAACCGGCGGCGGACCGACTTCCTCGAGGAGTCGTGCCTTCTCGGTGAGGCGACCGACTGGGAGGAGTTCCCCGGCGTCAGCCGCGCCTCCCGGCACTTCGGCGGCGGCGCGAACATCGACGAGATCGAGTTCCCGACGAAGGGGGTCAGCGGTCTCACGGTGCGGCTGTACGACCGCGAGAGCGAGTGCTGGTCCCTGTACTGGGCCAGCAGCAGCACCGGCCGGCTGTTCCCGCCGGTGGTGGGCGGGTTCGCGGCCGGCAGGGGCGAGTTCCACGGCGACGACGTGCACGCGGGCCGTCCGGTCAGGGTGCGCTTCGTGTGGTCGGACATCTCCGACCGGTCGGCCCGCTGGGAACAGGCCTTCTCCGTGGACGGCGAGCGCACCTGGATCACGAACTGGAGCATGGACTTGACACGTCGCGAATGACCAAATCTGCGGCACTAGGCGCGTAACGGGAAAAGAGGTACGTTCCAAAAGGCGTGCGCTCGGGGGATCTTGCGCACGCCCGGTTCTTTTTGAAGGAGCTTCATGCGCCTGTCCTTAGGCAGGGCCATCACCACGGCCGCCATCCTCGCCCTCCCCCTTTCCGCGATCGCCGTCCCTTCCGCCGCCGCCGGCCCCGTGGACGACGCGTTCGCCAAGCTCCTGGTCAAGAAAGTCCAGGGCGCCAACGTCAAGAAGCACCTGGACGCGCTCCAGGCCATCGCGACCGCCAACGGCGGCAACCGCGCCGCAGGGACGGCCGGATACGACGCCTCCCGCGACTACGTGGCCGGCAAGCTCCGCAAGGCGGGCTACAAGGTCACGCTCCAGCCGATCAACTACGTCGACAGCTGGACCGAGAACACCCCGCCGGTGCTGGGCTCCTCCGTGCCGAACGAGGACTTCTTCACCTTCCAGCCGTCGCCTGCCGGCGACGTCACCGCGCAGGTCCAGGGCGTGGACCTGACGCTGCCGCCCACCCCGACGCCGACCTCCACCAGCGGCTGCGAGATGTCCGACTTCTCGGGCTTCGTCGCCGGCCGTATCGCGCTCATCCAGCGCGGCACCTGCCCCTTCGCCACCAAGGTGCGCAACGCGGGCCAGGCGGGAGCATCGGGGATCATCGTCTTCAACGAGGGCCAGCCGGGCAGGACCGAGGCGTACCCGCTGGACCTCGGCGAATGGCGGGCCGGGATCCCGATGGTGTTCGCCGACTTCGCCGTCGGCAACGCGCTGGCCGGCACGCCGGGCGCCACCGTCCACCTCAAGGTCGACTCCACGCTCGTGCTCGGCACCGACGAGAACGTGATCGCCGAGACCAGGTTCGGTGACCCGAGCAACGTCGTCATGGTCGGCGCGCACCTCGACAGCGTGCCCGAGGGCCCCGGCATCAACGACAACGGTTCGGGCTCGGCCGCCATCCTGGAGACCGCGCTCCAGCTGAAGCAGTTCCCCGTGCGCAACAAGGTGCGCTTCGCCTTCTGGGCCGCGGAGGAGATCGGCCTGCTCGGCTCCGACCAGTACGTCGAGAAGCTGTCCCAGGAGCAGCGCGACCGGATCAAGCTCTACCTGAACTTCGACATGGTCGCCTCGCCCAACCACGCCTACAAGCTCTACGACGGCGACGACTCCGACAACGCCGGCTCGCCCGCGGGCCCGCCCGGATCGGCGGAGATCGAGCAGCAGCTGAAGGCCTTCTTCACCGGCCGCAGCCTGCCCACCGTCGGCACCGACTTCGACGGCCGCTCCGACTACGGCCCGTTCATCGCGGTCGGCATCCCCTCGGGCGGCATCTTCACCGGTGCCGAGCAGCTCAAGACCGCCGAGGAGGCCGCCATGTTCGGCGGTACGGCGGGCGTCGCCTACGACGCCTGCTACCACGCGGCGTGCGACGGCATCGCCAACATCAACGCGACGGCGCTGGACGTCAACGCCGACGCGATCGCCGACTCCGTCGCCCGCTACGCCTTCAACACGCGCGACATCCCCGACCGGCAGGCCGCGTCGGCGGCCCGCGCCGCCGTACCGGCCGTGACCACCGGTAGCGCCGCGAGCTGAGCACACCCGTGAGGGAGGGCGGTCTCCCTCCGGAACCGCCCTCCCTCCATCGCACCCTCTGTCCACCCCCCACGGAGGAACCGATGAAGTCCCGCCTCCTGGTCGTGGCCGCCGTGCTCGCGCTGGCCGCGCCCCAGGCCCAGCCCGCCTCGGCGGCCGCCGTGCAGTTGGCGCCGCCGAACATCTCGCTGGCCAACGTGAAGGCACATCTCAGCCAGCTGCAGTCCATCGCCTCCGGCAACGGCGGCAACCGCGCCCACGGCCGCCCCGGCTACCTGGCCTCGGCCAACTACGTCAAGGCCCAGCTCGACGCGGCCGGGTTCCAGACCACGCTGCAGTCGTTCACCTACAACGGCGCCACCGGCTACAACGTCATCGCCGACTGGCCCGGCGGCGACCCCGACGACATCCTCATGGTCGGCGCCCACCTCGACAGCGTGACGGCCGGTCCCGGCATCAACGACAACGGCTCGGGCAGCGCCTCGATCCTGGAGACCGCCCTGGAGGTGTCGCGTCAGGCGTTGCAGCCGACCAAGCACCTGCGGTTCGCCTGGTGGGGCGCCGAGGAGCTGGGCCTGCGCGGCTCCCAGTTCTACGTCGGCAACCTGTCGGCCACCGACCGGGCCAAGATCAAGGGGTACCTGAACTTCGACATGGTCGGCTCGCCCAACGCCGGCTACTTCGTCTACGACGGCGACAACTCCGACGGCGTCGGTTCCGGTCCCGGCCCGGCGGGCTCGGCGGAGCTGGAGCGGACGCTGCAGGACTACTTCGCCTCCATCGGCGTGCCGACCAGGGGCACCGACTTCGACGGCCGCTCCGACTACGGCCCGTTCATCTCCCGCGGCATCCCCGCGGGCGGCACGTTCACCGGCGCCGAGGGCATCAAGTCCAGCGCCCAGGCCCAGCTCTGGGGCGGTACGGCGGGGCAGGCCTTCGACCCCTGCTACCACCGCTCGTGCGACACGACGAGCAACGTCAACGACACGGCGCTGGACCGCAACGCCGACGCGGCGGCGTACGCGGTGTGGACGCTCGGCACGGCCGTGCCGCCGACGACCGTGTGGTCGGACGACTTCGAGACCGCCACGGGCTGGACCGCCAACCCCGGCGGCACCGACACCGCGACGACCGGCCTCTGGGAGCGCGGCGACCCCGAGGCCACCACGTCCAGCGGCACCAAGCAGGTGGGCACGACGGCGAGCGGCGTCAACGACCTGGTCACCGGACGGCTGGCGGGCGCCGCCGCGGGCGATCACGACGTCGACGGCGGGACCACGTCGATCCAGTCGCCGCCGATCACGTTGCCGGCCTCCGGCGTGCTGCGGGTGTCCTTCTCGTGGTACCTGGCGCACGGCAGCAACTCCTCCAGCTCCGACTTCTTCCGGGTGAAGGTCGTGGGCAGCACGACCAGCACGGTGTTCCAGCAGCTGGGGGCCGCTTCCGACCGTGACGGCGCGTGGGGCTCGTCCACCGCCGACATCTCGTCGTTCGCGGGGCAGACGGTGCGCATCCTGGTCGAGGCGGCCGACGCCTCGGGCGCCAGCCTCGTGGAGGCGGGCGTCGACGACGTCAAGGTGACCCGCCAGTAGCACGCACGGCCCGGCGCCGCCCCTGACCGGGGGCGGCGCCGTTCCATTGGAAGGGAAGGTCACGTATATCCCTTATGTCTGGATAGTTGTTTTCCGTTCTCTTTGTCGCTTGTTACAGCGGGCGCGGTGTGCCGGGAAGTCTGGTCGGCGGTTGAGTGGAGGTTGACCAGGGGTTTGTGGAGGCATGCGATGGTGAGACCAGGGGGAGAGGCCGCCGACAACCGCGCGGCACACCTGATCATGACCGCGCTGCCGTACGCCATGATGGGGATCGTGGCGGTGCTCAGCCTGCTGTCGGGACCGGAGTTCGGGTTCTTCTCCCTGCTGGCCCTCGGCCCCGCCTTCGCCAGCCTCGTGGGGACCGTCCGCCGCACCGTGGTCATCGGCGGCATCGCGCTGGTGCTCTCCCTCCTGCTGGCCGCCCACGACAACCTGGTCGGGTCGCGCCAGAGCTACCAGAGCCTGCTGGTCATCGCGGGCGTCACCGCGGCGAGCCTGGTGGCCACGGTGGGCAGGCAACGGCGCGAGCGCGAGCTGGCCAACGTGCGGTCGGTGGCCGAGGTGGCCCAGCGGGTGCTGCTGCGCCCGCTGCCGCGGCGGGTGGGACACCTGCGGGTCGGGCTCTCCTACACCTCGGCCGCCGCCGACGCCCGCATCGGCGGCGACCTGTACGAGGTGGCGGCGGGCCCGAAGGGCGTCAGGGTGATCCTCGGTGACGTGCAGGGCAAGGGCCTGGAGGCGGTGGAGACCGCGGCCATCGTCCTGACCGCCTTCCGCGAGGCCGCCCACGACGAGCCCGACCTGCTGGGCGTCAGCACCCGCCTGGAGAAGGCGCTCAACCGGCGGCTCGAAGGGGAGGACTTCGTCACCGCCGTCCTCCTGGAGGCCACCCCCGACGGCACGATGACGCTGCTCAACTACGGGCATCCCGCGCCGCTGATCCTGCACCCCGGCGGGCAGGTCAGCTTCGCCGAGCCGGACGAGACGGCGCCGCCGCTCGGCATGGGGGCGCTCGACGTCGAGGGTCCGCTCCCGTACCGGATCCGGTTCCGCCCGGGAGACCAGATGCTGCTCTACACCGACGGGGTGATCGAGGCGCGCGACCCCGAGGGCGGGTTCTACCCGCTGGCCGAGCGCGCCTTCCTGCTGAAGGACGACAACCCGGAGGCGGCGCTCGAGGCGCTGCGCCTCGACCTGGTCGCGCACGTCGCCGGACCGCTGCACGACGACGCGGCCATGCTGCTGCTGCGCCCGTCCGGCAGGGACCTCAAGAGCTGGGGCAGAGCCGCTGCCCCGCTCATGGGGTGATCGCCATGCGGGACCCGGACGTCGGAAAGACGATCAACCATCCGCGTGCCTACGACCTGCTCTCCTCCATCGCCTTCCTCGGGCGGCGAAGGGAGGTGTTCACGCGGATCGCGGCGCTGTCCGGCGTCCGTCCCGGCGACAGGGTGCTGGACGTCGGCTGCGGCACGGGCTACCTGACCCGCGTGCTCGCCCCGCTCGTCGATCCCGGCGGGCAGGTGACCGGTGTCGACCCCGCACCGAAGATGATCGCGTACGCCAGGGCGCGGGCGCCCGGCGCCTGCTCCTACCTGGTGGGCCGGGCCCAGGCGCTGGAGCTGCCCGACGCCTCCTTCGACGTCGTCGTCTCCAGCCTCGCCGTGCACCACGTTCCCGCCGCCTCCCGGGGCGCCGCCGTCCAGGAGATGGCCCGCGTGCTGCGGCCCGGCGGGCGGCTGCTGATCGTGGAGTTCAGCCCGCCGACCACCGGCCTGGCCGCCACGCTCGCCCGGCCGGTCACCAGGCACGCCCTCCAGCCGAGCCCCGAGGACGTGCTCGACGAGCTGATCCCGCCGGCCGGAGGCAGCGTCAAGGTCAGGGGCACCCTGCCGCCGATGCTGTATTACGTGAGCGCCGTGGTAAAATGATCTCGATGGTGAGGCCGCTTCCCGCGTGACGGGGGCGGCCATTCTGCTTTTGACGTACTTTCCCGTACCGAAGGAAGTGGAATGACCGGCACCTCACTGCCTCACCAGATCGCCCGCACCAAACGCTTCACCCTCGGCGCCCCCTCCGCCTTCACCGTGTCGCCCGACGGCGGCACCGTCTTCTTCCTGCGCACCAGGGCGGGCGACGACCCCGTCTCCTGCCTGTGGGCGCTGGACGTCGCGACCGGGAGGGAACGGCTGCTCGCCGACCCGCTCACCCTGCTGGCGGGAGAGGAGGAGCGGCTGACCGCCGAGGAGCGGATCCGCCGCGAGCGCGCCCGCCAACTGTCGTCGGGAATCGTCGGCTACGCCGCCGACCGCGCCTGCGAGCTGCTGGCCTTCGCGCTGTCGGGACGGTTGTGGACGGTCAGGACCCGCGACGGCGAGGTCCGCGAGCTGCCCGCCGCCGGGCCGGTGGCCGACCCGCGTCCCGACCCGACGGGCCGAAACGTCGCCTACGTCAGCGGGGGCGAGCTGCGGGTGGTGGCGGCCGACGGCTCGGCCGATCGCGCGATCGCGGTGCCGGAAGGCCCCGAGGTGACCTACGGGCTGGCCGATCACATCGCGGCCGAGTCCATCGGCAGGCGCCGCGGCCACTGGTGGGCGCCGGACGGCCGGTCCCTCCTGGTGGCGCGGGTGGACACCACGCCCGTCCAGCAGTGGTACGTGTCCGACCCGGCCGACCCGACCCGGCCGCCCGTCGCCATCCGCTACCCCTCCGTGGGAACCGCCAACGCCGACGTGAGCCTGTGGATCACCGACCTGGACGGCGACGGCGTCGCCGTCCGGTGGGACAGCCAGGCGTTCGAGTACCTGACGGCCGCGGGCTGGGACGCCTTCGGGCCCTACGCCGCCGTGCAGAGCCGCGACCAGCGGCACGTCCAGGTGCTCGGCGTCGACGCCGCGACGGGCGCCGTCGAGGTGCTGGCCGAGCAGCGGGACGCCGCGTGGGTCACCCTGGTCGGCGGGCTGCCCGCGCGCACCGCCTCCGGCGCGCTGCTGACCTGCGCCGATCTCGGCGACACGCGCACGCTGCTGCGGGAGGGCCACCCCGTCACGCCGGACGGGCTGCAGCTTCACGAGGTCCTTGCCGTGGACGGCGAGACCGTCCTGTTCACCGCGTCGGACGAGCCCACCGAGACGCACCTGTGGGCCCACGACCCGGACCACGGCCTGCGGAGGATCAGCGCGGAGCCGGGCGTGCACGGCGGCGCCACGCGGGGCGGCGCCACGGTCCTCGTCTCCCACACGACCAAGGGCGCCCGCGTCACGGTGCGGCGCGAGGCGGACGAGGTCGAGATCGCCTCGCGTGCCGAGCGCCCGGTGCTCGAACCCAGGATGGAACTGCTCAGCCTCGGCCCGCAGGCCCTCAGAGCCGCCCTGTTCCTGCCGTCGTGGCACCGCGAGGAGGACGGCCCGCTGCCCGTGCTGATGGACCCGTACGGCGGGCCTGCCATGCGCAAGGTGACCGCGTCGCTGTCGTGGCTGGTGTACGTGTCGCAGTGGTTCGCCGAGCAGGGCTTCGCCGTCCTGGCGGTGGACGGCAGGGGCACGCCGGGCCGCGGTCCCGCGTGGGAGCGGGCCATCCACCTCGACCTGGCGGGGCCCGTGCTGGAGGACCAGGTGGAGGGGCTGCACGAGGCGGCGCGGCTGCGGCCCTGCCTCGACCTGACCAGGGTGGGCATCCGCGGCTGGTCGTTCGGCGGGTTCCTGGCGGCCATGGCGGTGCTGCGCCGTCCCGACGTCTTCCACGCGGCGGTGGCGGGGGCGCCGGTGACCGACCAGCGCCTGTACGACACCCATTTCCGCGAGCGCCATCTCGGCCACCCCGACGAGCATCCCGAGGCCTACGACCGCAGCTCGCCCATCAGGGAGGCGGCGTCGCTGAGCCGTCCGCTCCTGCTGGTGCACGGGCTGGCCGACGACAACGTGGTGGCGGCGCACACGCTGCGGATGTCGGCGGCGCTGCTGGCGGCGGGCCGGCCGCACGAGGTGCTTCCGCTTTCCGGCGTGAGCCATCAGGCGCTGTCCGAGAACGTCCTGCTCCACCAGCTGGAGTTCCTGCGGCGCGCGCTCGGTCTGGAAGTGCTTCCCTGAATCTAGGCTTTTTGTGGTAGCGATATCGGCCTCCCGCATGATCGAGAAGCGTGTCCGGACGTATCGGGAATGGGGTAAGTTACCGACTCACTGATCGCCCGCATGCCGACAAGGCTGGAGGTCGAGGTCGTGAACGCGGACAGTCCCGCGTGGGAAACACGTAGCGCCGTACGGGTGATCGCACCCGTACAACCGCGCAAACTGGCCAAGGTGCCCTTCGTCGAACTGGCGGACGGCCGGCTGCAGGGCGTGGTGTCGAGCGGTTCCGACATCGCGAGGGTGTACGTCTCGTCGATCGCCGCGACGACCCATGAGTTCAACTGCAGCACGAACAACAACCGCCCGTGCGGCGGCCTGTACGGAGGGCCGTGCAAGCACCTGGAAGCGCTCGTCGACGAGGCGATCGTGCAGTACGGCCTCGACCGGGTCGCCAGGTACCTGCGCGTCGAGGTCGGCGAGGGCGAGCGCCTGATCCGCAAGCTGCACGGCCAGCACGCGCCGGCTCCCGCCGCCATGGTCTTCAGCCGCTTCCTGCGCCACCTGGCCTATCTGGAAGTGCCGGAGTCCACCATGCCCGTCCCCGAGATGCATTGGTTCCGTTGATGCGACTGGACGCTCCCCCCGCGGGAGTCGAAGAGGCCCTCGAGGTCGTGACCGGGTTCGACGAGGCCCTGACGCACGGGTTCGCGCGGTCCGGAGGAGAGCGGCTGAGGGCCCTGGCGGGCGCGCTGGCCACGACGCCGGTCGGTCAGCGCGTGGCCGAGGCCACCGAGAAGATCGCCGCGGGCTCCATCGGCGAGGAGCACCTGACGGTGCTGGCGGCCGGCCGGTCCGCGCTGCTCGGCGCGGTCCACGACGCGCTCCTCGGCCAGCTCGACACCGCGCTCGGCCGGCAGCGGGCCGAGCACGTCGCCGGCGAGAGCGGCTCGAAGGCCGCCGAGAGCTGCCGGTCGTGGCTGAGCGAGCTGGCGATCACCGGCTGGCGCGGGGTCGACCACGACCTGGTCTCCGCCTCCTCGCAGGTGGTCGAGGGACTGCTGGCCGACCCCGGCTCCCGGCGCCTGGCCGTCCTGCTCGACGGGCTGGCCGCCGAGCTGAGCGCGTCGGCTCCCGTGGCGACGATGGAGCACCTGCCCGCGCGGCGCTGGGCCGACCTGTGGTCGAGGGCGCTGCTGCTGTCGCAGGGCGGCTGGCCCGAGGCCGCCGCCGAGGAGGTGTCGGGACGGCTGCTGATCCTCGGCGTCGAGGTGCAGGAGCACGGCACCGCCGTCCAGGTGCAGGTCCACGGGGTCCTGGAGACCACGGGGCAGAACCTGCTGGTCCGCACCAGCGTGGTCGTCGCCAAGGTCGACACGATCGTCGGGCTCGCGCTGTGGCCGCTGCTCGGCGGCTACCCGCTGCTGCTGAAGGCACTGGCCGAGCAGCGTGCCGTCGAGGTCAGGGGCCTGACCCTGCTGAGCGGGGGCGACCTGCTGTGGCAGGAGGACAAGGTCGCGCTGCAGGATCCGGCCGACCCCTTCGTGACAGCCAGGGTGCTGCTGCCCGAGGCGGTCGCGCCCGGCGTGGCGCCGCTGGAGCGGCACCCGGTGCGCATCGCCGAGCCCGTGCTGATCGAGGGCAAGCTCGCCGACTACGACATCGAAGGACTGACGGCCGCGGGACCGATCACCCCTGAGCTCGCCGCGGGCGCCACGGCCTGCGTCGGCCTCATGCGGTGGGACGGCGGGCGCTGGGTCCTGCAGCCGCTGGCGGTGCAGAAGGGCAAGAAGGCGCCGCACAACGCCGAGCCGGCGCTCAGCCCCAAGGCCACCAAGGCGGGCGAGGCCGTGAACGTGCTGCGGGAACGAGCGGGACGGCTGCTGCGGAAATGAGCGACGAGAACAGAAGGCAGGTGCTCTACTGGCGCCTCCTCGCGCGGCTGTTCGAGCCCGACGAGCAGCCCTCGCTCGAGTCGGCCGGCGTCGCCATCGTCGACGACCTCGGACTGCCCGCGGCGCTGCTCGACCCGTCGATCTCGATCGACAACCTGACACAGCGCTTCCCCGACCTGCGCGACCAGCTCGACAACCTTCACGACCTCGACTCCGTCCGCAAGGCCGCCCTGGTCAGCAAGCTGCTGCTCAACGTCTTCAACACCGGCTCGGGCACGGTCACCGCGACCCAGCTCGACACGTGGAAGAAGGACGCGGCCTGCTTCCAGCAGGTGATCGGCGACGAGTCCGGGCAGCTGGGCCAGATCGAGGCCGATCTGGTCAAGCGCATGCACCTGAGGGAAGTGCTGGCCGACCCCAACCTGGCCAGGCAGCTGACCCCGAGCATGTCGCTCATCGAGCAGCTGCTGCGCGACAAGGCCAACCTGTCGGGCATCGCGCTGGCCAACGCCAAGGCGCTGATCCGCAGGTTCGTCGACGAGGTGGCCGAGGTGCTGCGCACCCAGGTCGAGAAGACCAGCGCGGGCACGATCGACCGGTCGGTGCCGCCCAAGCGCGTCTTCCGCAATCTCGACCTCGAGCGGACCATCTGGAAGAACCTCACCAACTGGAGCCCCGAGGACGAGCGGCTGTACGTCGACCGCCTGTTCTACCGCCACACGGCCAAGCGGACGACGCCCGCGAAGATGATCGTGGTCGTCGACCAGTCGGGCTCGATGGTCGACGCGATGGTCAACTGCACCATCCTGGCCTCGATCTTCGCGGGCCTGCCGAAGGTCGACGTGCACCTGGTCGCCTACGACACCCGTGCCCTCGACCTGACGCCGTGGGTGAACGACCCCTTTGAGGTGCTGCTGCGCACGACGCTGGGTGGCGGCACCGACGGGACGGTCGCCATGGCACTGGCCAGGCCGAAGATCACCGATCCGCGCAACACCGTCATGGTGTGGATCTCGGACTTCTACGACAACCGGTCGCTGATCACCGACTTCGAGTCGATCCACCGCTCGGGGGTGAAGTTCATCCCCGTCGGCTCGGTGAACAGCTCGGGTCACGCGAGCGTGGACCCCTGGTTCCGCCAGAAGCTCAAGGACCTGGGCACTCCGGTAATTTCCGGACATATCCGCAAACTTGTGTTCGAGCTCAAGAGCTTTCTCTCCTAGGAGACCCTGTTGCTGCGCGCACCCGCTGAAACCAAGTACGCCGACGAGCTCGACTACCTGGAGTCGATCGACAAAGGCCCCAAGCCGTTCTCGTGGCGGCTCAGCCCCCGCATGGTGCGGATCTTCGTGCTCGGCTCCGAGCGCTCCGACGGGATCGAGCGCGAGATCCCGCAGAAGTGGTTCGGCGACCGCAGCTTCGTCGAACGCGCCATCGTCACCCTGGCCTCCGACCGCGGCCTGCTGCTGATCGGCGACCCCGGCACGGGCAAGAGCTGGCTGGCCGAGCTGCTCGCCGCCGCCGTCTGCCGCAACTCCACCCTGGTCGTGCAGGGTACGGCGGGCACCACCGAGGACCACATCAAGTACTCGTGGAACGTCTCCATGGTCATCGCCAAGGGCCAGTCCCGCGAGTCGATGATCCCCTCGCCGATCATGACGGCGATGGAGCAGGGCGTGATCGGCCGCTTCGAGGAGCTGACCAGGTCCACCAGCGACGTCCAGGACGCGCTCATCTCGATCCTGTCGGAGAAGTACGTCTCCATCCCCGAGCTCCCCGACGGCGACGACAACATCGTCTTCGCCCAGCCCGGCTTCTCGATCATCGCCACGGCCAACAGCCGCGACCGGGGCGTCAACGACCTGTCCTCCGCGCTGAAGCGCCGCTTCAACTTCGTCCGCATCCCCGTCGTCACCAACAAGAAGAGCGAGGCGGAGATCGTCCGCTTCCGCACGACGGAGCTGCTGCGCAGGCACCAGATCGAGCTCGACGTGCCGCCCACGCTGCTGGACATCCTGCTGCAGAGCTTCTCCGACCTGCGGGCCGCGGCCGCCTCGGCCACCAGCGACGACGAGAAGCTGGAGTCGGCGCTGTCCACGGCCGAGCAGATCGGCGTGCTCGAGGACGCCATCCTGCACAGCACCTTCTTCGGCGACACCAGGCTGCGGGCCCAGACCCTGGCCGGCTCGCTGGTCACCTCGCTGGCCCGGCGCAGCCCCGAGGACCTCGCCATCCTCAACAAGTACTGGCACGGGGTCGTCGAGCCGCGCAGCAAGAAGGAGGGCGGCGACTGGGCGGAGTTCCTCGAAGGCGGCCGCCAGGCGATCGCCACGCTCTCATGAGCGGTCCCTTCGACCCGCTGCGCGAGCAGCTCGCCGCGGCGGCCCAGGAGTTCGCGGGCGTCGGCATCCTGCCCGGGATGGTCGACGACGTCGAGCGGGCGCTGGCCGAGGAGCTGGAGATCTTCCCGGTCTGCCACCACTCGCCGGCCTCCGCGCTGGCGATGGTGCGCAGGCTGAGGGAGAAGCAGCCCAAGGTCATCTACCTGGAGCTGTGCGAGGACCTGCGGCCCGTCCTCGACGAGCTGGTCAACTGCCGCCTGCCCGTGGCGTTGCAGGCCTTCGCCACTGACATCGACGGCTTCCCCGCCGAATGGGCGCCGCTGAGCGTGATCGCGCCCATCACCGAGTCGTCGGCGGAGTACCAGGCCATCGCCTACGCGCTCCAGACGCCCGGCGTGGAGATCGTCCTGGTCGACCGCTCGGTCGACCACGTCTTCCAGTGGGCGCCGCGCGAGCGCGACGGCGACCCGGCCGCGGAGAAGACGGTCGAACCGGTGGTCGACACGGTCGGCGTCGAGATCGGCGACCTGCGCCCCCGCTTCGCCGAACTCGAGGAGCACCTGCTCCACCACGGCAAGGTGCGGCACTGGTCGGAGTGGTGGGACCAGTACGTCGAGCAGCCGCTCTCCGGCGCCGACTACGACACCTACCGCCAGGTCATGGTGCTGATCGGCAGCCTGTTCCGGCGCCTGCGCCCCGACGGCAACGAGGTCGACGAGGACCGCGAGCGCTACATGTGGACCCGCATGCGCGAGCACCTGGCCGCCACCGGCGCCGACCCTGCGACCTGCCTGTACGTGTGCGGCGCCTTCCACGCCGCCAGCCCCGTGATGGGCGAGCACCTCGACATCACCCCCCGTACGGCCACGCAGTGGCTCTACGGCCTCATCCCCTCCAGCCACTCGCAGATCGAGCGGCAGTTCGCCCTGGCGCCAGGCTCGGTGTCGATCGCCTCGGCGACGTGGGAGAAGGCGGTCAAGCGCACCGGCGTCACGCCGTTCAGGCTCGGCGGCAAGCCCAGGAAGGGCAAGGCCACGCCGGCCACGCCCAGGCCCGTCAGCGACCGGCTGTCGGACTTCCTGCGGCAGCCGCCCTCCCTCGACAGTTTCGACGAGGCCGAGCTGCTCGACTGGTGCGTCGAGATCGTCCGGCTGGCCCGCCGCAACGGCTACCAGTCCAGCACCGCCGACGCCATCGCCGTGTACGAGACGTCGATCCTGCTGGCGGGCATGCGCAACAGGAAGCGGCCCACGCCGTACGACTTCCAGGACGCCGCGGTCACCTGCATCGAGAAGGACGTCGTGCCGGGCCGGCGCGACGTGCGCCGCCTGTGCGAGATCATGCTCGGCGGCGACAGGATCGGCCAGGTCGGCTACGACTCGCTGCCGCCGCTGGCCCGCGACGTGCTCGACCGCCTCGCCCCGCTCGGGCTCGACCTGCAGAAGCGCACGCTGTCCAGGGCGCTGATGAACCTCGACACCGACCCCGAGCTGGTGCCGTGCTCCGACCTGCTGTGGATGCTGCGCTACCTGCTGCCCGAGGGCGCGGTGAAGCCCATCATGGGCTCGCGGGTGCTCGGCGAGCGGTCCATCCAGGAGAGCTGGGACCTGTGGCTGGGCAAGTACCAGCGGGAGCTGATCGAGCTCGGCTACGAGGGCGTGACCATCGAGCAGGTGCTGGAGCAGCGGCTGCGCGCGGCGGCGTGGGACCAGAAGGCGACCGCCGCCACGGTGCTCGCCGCGGTCGAGGACTCACTCCTGTTCCTGGGCAGCCGCAGGTTCACCGAGGAGCTGGGCGCGCGGGCGGTGGAGCTGCTGGCCGCCGAGCGGACCGTGGACGACGCCCCCGAGGTGCTGCGGCGGATCCGGCGGCTGCTGGCCTACTACCGGTCGGCGGGCCACGGGCTGCCGGCCTGGTGCGAGGCGTTCGTCACCGCGGGCTACGCCCACTACTGCACGCTGCTGCCCACGGCCTTCGTCGACGAGGAGTCGGGGGTCAGGCAGGTCGGCGCGATGCTGGGCTTCCTGTTCTCCATGGAGAGCCTCGCGCTGTCCCTGGGCTGCGACAGGGCGCAGCTGGAGCTGGCGGTGCAGCAGTCGCACCCGGAGGCGCCGCCGAAGGTGGCGCTGCTGTGGACGGCCAAGTTCCAGCTGGGCCTGCTGTCCATGGCGGACCTGCGGGCGCTCACCGCCGACCTGCTGGACAACCCGCTCGTCGTGCCGTCGGTGCCGCTCTACGTCTCCGGCTTCGTGCAGGCGCTGGAGTCGGCTCCCGCGCTGACGTCCTTCGTGGTCGAGGTGCTGTCCGGCGCGTTCGGGCGGCTGCCCGACGACGTGCTGATCCCGTGGCTGCCGAAGCTGATCGCCGCGCTGCGCAAGGAGGCGCCCGAGCTCGTGCCCGTGCTGGTGCGCGAGGCGGGCCGTACCTTCCCCGGCACGCTGGCCGCCGTCGACGCGTGGGTGGCGCCCTGGTCGGCCCAGGCCGCTCCGGCGGTGCCCGCGGCCGTCGCGGCAGGACCCGTCGGGGAGCTGCTGGCCGCGCACCCCGCCGCCACGGACGCCCTCGCCGCGCTGCTCGGCTGCTCGGGCGAGTGGCAGCAGGCCGGCGGGCCGCCGGTCGCCGAGGGGAACCCCGAGGTGGCGACGCTCCTGGCCGCCCACCCGCAGACCGCCGCCGCCCTGGCCGCCCTGCTCTAGGGGGGGCTTGCCGCCCTGCTCTCCACGGGCGGGGCGGCTGCGGCGGTGGTGTCATCGGGCGGTGAGGCCGCGCACCCCCGGTGACAGCAGCGCGGCCAGCGCGACGGCGACGATGAGCGCCGCGCAGCCCAGCAGTGCGGGCGCGGGCCCGGTCGCGACGGCGACCGGGCCGGCCACCAGCAGCCCGATCGGCCCGAACATCAGCGAGCCGAGCGCGTCGTAGGAGCTGACCCGCGACAGCGACGCGGGCGGGATCTCCCGCTGCATCGTGGTCTGCCACAGCACCCCGAAGACGTCCATGCAGACACCCATCAGCACCGCGCCCAGCACCACCGTCCACAGCGGCGCACCCGACCCCAGCAGCAGGTACGGCAGCGCCGTGGGGATCATCAGCAGCGTCCCGAGCAGGATGGGCCGCCGGGGACGCAGCCGCATCGCGACCACGACCCCGCCGATCATGCCGACCGCCTCACCCGCCAGGACGGCCGACCACGCCGGCGGGCCACCGAGGCTCTGCTTGGCCAGCAGCGGGCCGAGCACGCCGTGCGCCCCCTGCATCGCCATCACCATCACGGAGAACTGCGCCACGACCACCCACAGCCACTGGCGGGAGATGAACTCGCGCCAGCCGTCGCGCAGGTCGGCCAGCACCGAGTGACCGGGGGTCAGCATCCGCTCCGCGGGCGGCAGGCTGATCCCCGCCACGCAGGTCGCCCCCAGCGCGAACATCACGGCGCTGGCGACCAGCGCCCACCCGCTGCCCACCAGCGTCACCACGGCTCCGCTGAGCACCAGCCCGATCACGCGCCCGGCGTTCGTGCCGAGCCCGAGCAGGGCGTTGGCGGTCTGCAGCCGCTCGGACGGCACCACGTCGGGCACGATCCCCGTCAGCGCCGGATACATCATCGCCATCGCGACGCCGCTGACCGCCGCGGCGATCACCAGGGCCGGCACGGGCGTCCAGCGGGTCAGCAACATCAGGGCCAGGGCGGCGAAGGCCGCCGCGCTGGTCGCGTCGGCGGCGAGCATCACCCTGTTCCGCGGCAACCGGTCCGCGATCACCCCGCCGACCAGCATGAACACCACCATCGGGACGGCCTCGGCGGCCAGCACGACCGACAGCGTGGTGGCGTCGGCGCCGGGCAGGCCGAGCACGCCGAAGGCGAGCGCGACGGGCGCGAAGGCGCTGCCGAGGACCGAGACGAACCTGGCCGCCAGCAGTAACGCGAAGCGGCGCTCACGCAGCAGGCCGAGATCCTTCACCGTCGCCCCCTGTCTCCGGCCGCGAACAGCCTGCGCAGTCCCTCGTCGATGTGTTCGAGTGAGATGCCACCGTAGCCGAGGACGACCCCCCGCTGCGCGGGGCCCGCGTAGTAGGTCGTCAGGTCCTCGGCCGCGACCTCGGGCGCCGCGGCCGGATCGACCTCGCCCTTCGCGCACAGGTGCAGCCCCGCCGCCGAGGGCACCAGGTCGAGCCGGTCGTCCAGGAAGGCGGCGATGCGCGCCCGCCGGGCGGCGTACTCCTTGGTGGCCTTGCGCACGTGCCTGGCCAGCAGCCCCTCGTCGATGAACCGGGCGAGCGCCGCCTGCGTGGTGGTCTCGCTGTGCCAGTCGGTCAGCTGCTTGGCGGCGCGCAGCGCGGGCTGGAGCGACGCCGGGGCGACGAGGAAGCCGAGGCGGAGCATCGGGGCCAGCGTCTTGGAGAACGAGCCGACGTAGACGACCCTGCCGCTGCGGTCCAGGCTCTGCAGCGGTTCGAGCGGCCGGTCCTCGAAGCGGAACTCGCTGTCGTAGTCGTCCTCGATCACCAGCGCGTCGCGCCGTGCCGCCCACGCCAGCAGCGCCGTACGGCGGGCCAGCGACATCGGCGTCCCGAGCGGGAACTGGTGCGACGGCGTGACGTAGACCAGCCTGGCGGCGGTGGGAACGGCCGTCACGTCCACCCCTTCGGCGTCCACGGGAACGCTCACGACGCGGGCGCCCAGGGAGCGGAACAGGCGCCGGGCGGGCGGGTAGCCGGGCTCCTCCACCGCCACGCAGTCGCCGGGCTCGATCATCACCCTGCCGATCAGGTCGAGCGCCTGCTGGGCGCCCTGCGTGACGATCACGTCGTCCGGCGCCGCCCTGACCGACCGCGAGATCCCGAAATAGCGGGCTATCGCGGTACGCAGGCCCTCGTGGCCCTCGGGCGGCAGGTACCCGGCCACCCTGACCCGCAGCTCCCTGGCGACCAGCCGCCGCCACGTCTCCAGGGGGAACAGCCGGAGGTCCGGCGTGCCGACGGTGAAGTCGAAGGCGGGCGCGGACCGTCCCGCCAGGGGCGGGATCGACCGCCACACCGCGCGCGGCCGCACGCCGCTTCCCTGCGGAGCCCTGCGCCCCGTCTCGACCCTGGCGGGGGCGCAGACGAACGTGCCCGCGCCCGCCCTGCCCACCAGGAAGCCGTCGGCCATCAGCCGCTCGTAGGCCACGGCCACGGTGTTGCGGGCCACGTCGAGGCCGCGTGCCAGCTCCCGCGTCGGCGGCAGCCGCTCGCCCTGCCTCAGCCGCCCGTCGAGAATGGCGTCGCGCACCTGCCGGTAGATCTGCGCGGCCAGATCGCCTCTGCCGGAGAGGCTGACGTGGAAGTCCATCTTGGCCCCATCGGTTAGCTCGAAATTGGAGCTTACAGACGGCCAAGTCGCGCCCGTAGCCTCGCCTGGTGACGAACCCCCGCCGCCTCCTCACCCTCGCCCAGCTGTCCAACGCCATCGGCGACGGCGCCTACGTCGTCACCTCCACCCTCTACTTCAGCCGGATCGCCGGCCTGTCGCCCGCCGAGATCGGCCTCGGCCTGACCATCGGCTGGGCCGTCGGCACGGTGGCGGGCGTCCCGCTCGGACACCTGGCCGACCGGCGGGGGCCGCGCGGCGTGGCGGTGCTCCTGGCCGTGGCGACGGCGGCGGGCGTCGGCTCGTTCCTGCTGGTGCGCTCGTTCCCACTGTTCCTGTTGGCCGTCTGCCTCTACGCGGCGGCGCAGACGGGGCTGTCGGCGGCGCAGCAGGCGCTGCTCGCGGGTCTGGTGCCGCCCGCCGAGCGCACCCACGTGCGGGCCGTCCTGCAGTCGACGCTGAACGCCGGGCTGGCCGTGGGTGCCGGGCTCGGCGGCCTCGCGCTCCACTTCGACACCACGGCGGCCTACCTGACCGTCTTCGCCGTCGACGCGGCGAGCTACCTGGTCGCGGCGGCGGTGCTCACCCGGATGCCCGCCGTACCGGCGGTGCCGCGGGTGAAGGGAGAGCCGCGCCTCGCGGTCCTGCGCGACCGGCCCTACGCGGTGGTCACCCTGCTCAACACGGTCATGCTGCTCTACCGGCCGCTGATCAGCCTGGTGCTGCCGCTGTGGATCGTCCAGCGGACCGACGCGCCCGCGTGGACCGTCTCCGCCGTGCTGGTGCTCAACACCGCGTGCGTCGTGCTGTTCCAGGTCCGCGTCGCGCGCAGGGTGCGCGACCTGGTCTCGGCCTCCCGCTCGGTACGGCTGGCCGGCCTGGTCCTGTTCGTGTCGTGCCTGGTGTTCTCGCAGGGCGACACGGTCGTGCTGCTGCTGGCCGCGGCGCTGTTGCAGGTGCTCGGCGAGATGCTGCTGGCCGCCGGCGCCTGGGAGATCGGCTTCGGCCTCGCGCCCGCCCACAGGCAGGGCCAGTACCAGGGGTTCTTCGGCTCCGGCACCGCCGTCGCCAGGATGGCGGGGCCGGTCCTGCTCACCACGCTCGTCATCGGCTGGGGCACGCCCGGCTGGCTGGTGCTCGGCGGGATGTTCGCGGCGGCCGGCGCCGCGATGGCGCCGGCCGTCCGCTGGGGACTACTTGAAGCCGCGAAGGCGCAGGCTGTTGGTGACGACGAAGACGCTGGAGAACGCCATCGCGGCACCGGCGATCATCGGGTTGAGCATTCCGAGCGCCGCCAGCGGGAGCGCGGCCACGTTGTAGGCGAAGGCCCAGAACAGGTTGCCCTTGATGGTGGCGAGCGTCCGGCGTGACAGCCTGATGGCGTCGGCGGCCACCCGCAGGTCGCCTCTCACCAGGGTGAGGTCGGAGGCCTCGATCGCCGCGTCCGTGCCGGTGCCCATCGCCAGACCGAGGTCGGCCTGGGCCAGTGCGGCCGCGTCGTTGACGCCGTCGCCCACCATGGCCACCGACCGCCCCTCGGCCTGCAGCCGCTTGACGACGTCGACCTTGTCGGCCGGCAGGACGTCGGCGATGACCTCGTCGATGCCGACCTCGGCGGCGACGGTCCTGGCGACCGCCTCGTTGTCGCCGGTGAGCAGCACCGGGGTCAGGCCCAGCGCGCGCAGCTGCGCGATCGCCTCGGCGGAGGTCGGCTTGACGACGTCGGCCACCACGAGGACCGCGCGCGCCTTGCCGTCCCAGCCGACCGCCACCGCGGTACGGCCCGCCTCCTGCTCCCGCTCCACCGCCTCGGACAGCTCGGCCGGCAGGTGCTGCGACCACTCGGCCAGCAGCCTCGGCCGGCCGACCAGCACGGCGTGGCCGTCGACGATGCCCTGCACGCCCAGCCCCTCGATGTTGGCGAAGTCCTCCACCGTGGCCTGCGACCGGGCCGCCCTGGCCACGGCCTGCGCGATCGGGTGCTCCGAGGCGTGCTCCAGCGCGCCCGCCAGGCGCAGCGCCTCCTCGCGGTCCTCGCCCTCGGCCACGTGGACCGCGGTCAGCGTCATCCTGCCCTCGGTGACCGTGCCGGTCTTGTCCAGGACGACCGTGTCGATCTTCCTGGTCGACTCCAGCACCTCCGGCCCCTTGATCAGGATGCCGAGCTGCGCGCCCCTGCCCGTGCCGACCAGCAGCGCCGTCGGCGTGGCCAGACCCAGCGCGCACGGGCAGGCGATGATCAGCACCGCGACCGCGGCGGTGAAGGCCGCGCCCGCGCCGCCACCGGTGCCCAGCCAGAAGCCGAGCGTGCCGACCGCCAGCGCGATCACGATGGGGACGAAGATGCCCGAGATCCGGTCGGCCAGCCGCTGGACCTCCGCCTTGCCGGTCTGCGCGTCCTCGACCAGCTTGGCCATCTGGGCCAGCTGGGTGTCGGCGCCGACCCTCTCGGCCCTGACGACCAGCCGGCCGCCCGCGTTGACCGTCGCGCCGACGACCCGGTCACCGGGACGCACCTCCACCGGGACGGACTCGCCGGTCAGCATCGAGGCGTCGACCGCGCTCGAGCCCTCCTCGATCACGCCGTCCGTGGCGATCTTCTCGCCCGGCCGCACGACGAACCGGTCGCCGACCTTGAGCTGGTCGGCGGGGATCCTGCGCCCGTCGACCAGCTCGACGTCCTTGGCGCCCAGCTCCAGCAGCGCCCGCAGCGCGGCGCCCGCCTTGCGCTTGGACCTGGCCTCGAAGTAGCGGCCCGCCAGGATGAACGCCGTCACCCCGGCCGCGGCCTCGAGGTAGATGTTGCCCGAGCCGTCGCTGCGCGCGATCGTGAACTCGAACGGGTGGGTCATGCCGGGGATGCCGGCCGTCCCGAAGAACAGCGCCCACAGCGACCAGGCGAAGGCGGCCAGCGTGCCGATGGACACCAGCGTGTCCATGGTCGCCGCGCCGTGCCGCAGGTTGGTCCACGCGGCCTTGTGGAACGGCCAGCCCGCGTAGACCACCACCGGCGCGGCCAGCGTCAGCGACAGCCACTGCCAGTTGGTGAACTGCAGCGGCGGCACCATCGCCATGGCGATCACCGGGACGCTGAGCACGAGCGCGGTGACCAGCCGGTTGCGCAGCGGTCTGAGCTCGTCCTCCTCCGCCTCCTCCTGGGGCCGCTCCTCGGCCCGCGGGCGGGGCAGCTCGGCGGTGTAGCCCGCCTTCTCCACCTCCGCGACCAGCAGCTGCGGGTCCAGCCCTTCGGGGACGGTGACCTTCGCCTTCTCCGTCGCGTAGTTGACCGTCGCGGTCACGCCGTCCATCTTGTTGAGCTTGCGCTCGATCCTGTTGGCGCAGGAGGCGCAGGTCATGCCGCCGATCGAGAGTTCGACGGCTGTCTCGGTGGCCATCACCTTCTCCTTTCGGCTGCGTCTAGTGGCCGTGCCCGTGGGGCGCGGTGGTGGTGGTGGGGGTGGTGGGTGTCCCGCTCGGGGCGGCCGCGTCGGCCTTCACGGTGAACGCGGCGGTGCGGACCTTGTCCTGGTGCTTGAAGTCGAGGAACAGACGATAGTCGCCCCTGCTGGGCACCTCGGTGTAGAAGGTGAGGCTGTTCTCCTCCGGGTGCACGTGGAGGTAGGCGAGATCGCCCGCGCGCAGCGCCACCAGGTGGCCGAGCGCGCCCAGGTAGGGCTGCACGTCGGTGACCGGCTTGCCGTCCTTGGCGACCGCCAGCGTCAGCTTGGTGGTCTGTCCCGGCACCACGTCTCCGGTGAGCGTCACGGTGTATCCGTCGACCTCGGCGGTACGGCTGACCGCGGGAAGCTGCTTCGGCGCGAAGTCGCCGCCGGCGAACAGGTCGACGCCGAGCGTCATCGCGCTCCCGCCCGCGGGCAGGATGTCGGCGTAGGCGCGGTAGACGCCCGCCTCAGGCAGGTTCAGCTTGACCGTCCACACGCCGTCGGCGCCCTCCTCGGGGTGGAGGTGCTGGAAGCTGTTCAGGTCGCGGGAGACGACGATGAAGTGGACCTTCTTCTCGTGCTGGACCTCGAAGCCGGTCACCGGCTTGCCGTCGGGGCCCGTGACGGTGAAGCTGAAGTCGGCAGGCTTGCCCGGCTCCAGCGTGGTGGTCGCGGGCGTGAGGGTGTAGCCGTTCTCGGACACTTGGAGCCCCCCGGGGATGTCCTCGGGCGCCGTGTCCTTCCCGGCGCTCTCGGTGTGACCAGCTTCTTCTGTGCGGCCTGCGGCTTCGTCGTGACCCGCGGCCTCGGTGGTGCCGGCGGTCTCGGCGTGGCCTTCCGTCGCGGCGTGACCGGTGGTCCCGGTGCTCGCCCCGGTGTGGCCTGCGGCCTCGGCGTGGGCGCTCGCCTGGGGCGGCGCGCCCACCTGGCCGACCGCGCTGCCCACGCCCAGCGCCGCGCCGAAGACGACGGCGAGGCCCAGAGCGTATGCGCCCAGCTTGGCGGGAGTGTTCATCACTGATGGGCCACTTCGTATCCGGCCGCCTCGACGGCGGCGACGATCTGGTCCTTGTCGAGGGGGGCGGCGCTCTCCACGGTCAGCAGGCCCGTCGACAGGTCCACCTCGACACCGGTCACGCCCTGGACCTCGCCGACCTCCTCCTTCACGGAGCTCACGCAGTGGCCGCAGGTCATTCCCTTGACGGTGTAGGTGGCGGTGCTCATCTGATATCTCCCTGTCGATGTGCTTCGTGTGGTGAACTCGGTTACGAACGGACGAGCCGGGCGATGGCGTCGGAGGCTTCCTTGACCTTCGCCTGCGCCTCCGGGCCGCCCTTCAGGGTGGCCTCGGCAACACAATGGGCGAGGTGCTCCTCCAAGAGGGAGAGGGCGAAGGACTGGAGCGCGCTCGTGGTGGCCGACACCTGGGTGAGGATGTCGATGCAGTACTTGTCGTCCTCGACCATCCGCTGCAGGCCCCTGGCCTGGCCTTCGATCCGGCGCAGGCGCCGGAGGTGGTCATCCTTGTTGCCGGTGTATCCAGCCATGGTTCTCGCCTCCCCTGTTCATCCAGCATAACACCGTACCCCCCTAGGGTATTCCGGCGAGGCTGGTTTTTCTGGCGTCGAGGTGGACGTGCGCGGCTTCGGTTTCGGTTTGCGTGTGAGGCTCGTGCGCTCGGTGAGGCGTGTCCCTGGACCCTTCTCACGTACCCCGGCCAGGTATGCAAGAGGTGTCCATAATGGGACGCGCCGCGGATCCGCGTCGCCGTTGGCGCCGTCGTATCGGAAGATTGGGTAGAACTGGATAGGTCCGCACCCGGGGGAGCAGAGCCAAGCCTTGCTAGGCTGCTGTGCAACCGTTGCAACCGGGCGTTGTCTCACCCCGGCAAGGTGAGACCGTCGAAGAAGTGGGGTCACACCGTGAAGAAGCTGCTCGTTCTGGCGCTGCTCGCCCTCGGGGGGCTGCTCATCTGGCGTAAGGTGCAGGCCGACCGGGCCGAGCTCGATCTCTGGACCGAGGCGACCGGCAGCGAGAACTGACGATCGTGGCGACGAGGGTATGACCGAGTCCGGCCCCATCACGCTGGTCTGTCTCGACCTCGCCGGCACCACGATCGGCGACATCGCCACGGTCGAACGAGCATTCGCCGAGGCGATCGCCACCCAGGGCATCGTCCCAGGGACCGGTGCGTACGCGCGGGCCATGGTCCACGTGCACCGGTCCCGCGGTTGCCCCAAGATCGATGTCTTCCGCGGGATCTTCCCTGGCAACGAGGCCCAGGCGCAGGCCGCCAACCTGACGTTCGAGCGTTCTTACGAGGGCGCCATCGAGCGGGCAGGTCTCCTTCCCGTGCCCGGAGTCGTGGAGGCGCTCGACAAGATCCGCGGCTCGGGCCTCCGGACCGCGCTGATCACCGGCTTCAGCCGTACCACCCTGAGCAGGGTGCTGAGCGTGCTCGGCTGGCACGACAAGATCGACCTCGCCATCAGCCCCGAAGACGCGGGCCGCGGCAGGCCCTGGCCCGACATGGTGCTCCACGCGGTGCTCCGGCTGGGCGTCGAGGACGTACGCCACGTCGCCGTCGTCGGCGACTCCGAGAACGACATGCTGGCCGGACGGCGCGCCGGCGCCTCGGTGGTCGCCGGGCTCATGACGGGCGTCCACAGCCGCGACCGCCTGCTCAAAGGCGGCGCGACCCACATCCTCCACTCGCTGGCGGAGTTCCCCGAACTACTCCTCGGCGGCGAGTACGACCCGCCCGCGGTGGCCGTCGCGCAGACCTGACGTTAGTCACTCTCCGTCATCGGGTATGTCGCGTCTCGTGATCATGCATGATCACGACGGATACACCTGTGAGAGGTACCCATGCGTCTTGCGCACGCACTTGTCGTGCTGGCCGCCAGCAGTGCCAGCCTGTTCGCCGTCCCGGCCCACGCCGCCCCGCTGCCCACCTACGGGTGCTTCGACATCCAGAAGAGGGACGGGGCCGCCGCCGTCATGGCGGTGTACTGCGAGTCCATGAACGGAGCACCCACCTTCGGGGAGATCACGACCGCGTTCAGGATCGTCCCGAACGACAGCCAGGAGAACGTCACCTACGTGTGCAGGATCCCGGCGGGCCGAAGGGTGTCGGGGTACGCGGGCGGCTACCCGGGGGCGATCCTCGGGTTCTCCTGCAGGGAGCGGGAGAGCCTCCCGGCCGACCAGCGGACCACCCAGCTCGAGCAGCCGCAGCCGCTACCGCTGCAGCCGGCTCTGGTGCTCGACCCGATCAGGGTGTTCCTCCGGTAGCCCTTTCGCCTCGTGGCGGACGGCCGGGGCCACTGACCCCCGGCCGTCTCGGTCCCGCATCCGTTCGGCCCCCGGACCAGGGCGACCACACGGGTCCGGCGGCCGTCCTCTACGCGACCTCGGCCGCGCGTCCGGCAGCCCAGCAGCCCGCTACGCGACCTCGGCCGCAGGCGCCGTCCAGGTGTTGCACGCGCCAGGATCCCCGGTGGCGAAACCGCGCCCGACCCACAGGCGAACGTTGGCGGTCTTGCCGTACAGCCTCCGATGCCCGGGGGCGTCACCCTGCACGATCGACAGGAGATACTTCCAGTCGCGCGAGGACCTACCCTCAAGGGGCCAGACGCTCTTGACGAACGCGCCCGACAAGCAGGCGGCCTGCAGGTTGTAGCGGCGCACCCGCTCGGCGCGCTCGGTCGGGCTGTCGTAGAAGGCCTGGCCGTCCACGCTGTAGACGATGTCGACGAGCCGCTGCACGTGGTGGGCGTAGATCGTGGCCGTGTTGTGCAGAAGCCACAGGTCGGACGGATCGTCGAGCCAGGACCGGCCGAGCTTGAAGACAACCGCGCGGGCGTCGTGGCAGTAGACACTGTCGGAGTCCCACTTGGGGTTGATGTCGCAGTAGCCGCTGCTGACGAACTTGAGGCGGGCACCCTCGAACCGCACGCCGTTCTCCGACAGGTACTGCTCCCAGGTGGCCTCGAGGCACTGCATGACCCCGCCGATGTACCGCTTGGCCGCCGCACGGTCGTCGCGCGCGACCGGCTGCTCCTCGCACGTGGACTTGGGCAGCCTGCCCATCCTGTACAGCTCGTTCTCGGTGAGAACCTTCTGCTTGACGGGATACGCCTCCGCCGTCGCGGTCCCGCTCAGCCCCAGGGCCGCGACGCAGGACAAGGCGGCGATCAGACGAAGCTTCATGATCGGGAGTAGAACACATGAGCTACGGCGGTCGATCCACGCCCCCTCGACTGTGCGCTCTGACCGGCCTCCCCTGAGGTCCACCACTAGATGAGGCGCCCCCGGCCGGCGCCGACGAGCCCCCGGCAGACCATCGCCCACGCAAGGATTTCGGAGCGGTCAGCGGACCGCTGCCCCCAGCCGGGCCAGGAACGACGCGCGGCAACCGAGTGGCGGGAAAGCCCATGGTGTTGGTACGGTGTACAGCCGGGGCAAGTTTGACCATGCAGACGTTTCCGCAGGTCAACAGGCCCTTTTGAGGGGCCTTAGCTCAGTTGGCAGAGCGCCTGCTTTGCAAGCAGGATGTCAGGAGTTCGAATCTCCTAGGCTCCACCTCTCTTCACCTGTGAAAAAGCCCAGGTCAGACATGATCATCTGCCCTGGGCTTCTATGTGTCTGGGAGGAATTTGGGAGGCGTGCCCGTCACGTGCCCGATGGCTTCTTGAGTGCTCCTCGGGCGAGGTGATCGAGCTTGCGTGCCACCTCGCGTTGCCGTTCGTCGGTGGAGTGCTGGTAGATCATCGCGGCGCGTGTGCTGGAGTGACCCATGCGGGTCATCAGCTCGCGGATCGAGGCGCCGGCGTTGGCGGCGAGGTTGTTGCCGGTGTGCCGGAGGTCGTGAAAGTGGATCTTCGGTAGGCCCGTGTCTTCGAGTGCGGTGGGCCAGACCCGGCGGTTGAAGTTGCTGTTGCGAATCGGGGCGTCGTCGGGTCCGACGAACACCAGTCCTTCGTCACCCTCCTGGGCGAAGTCCTTCAGGATCAGCTCGGGGATTACGACCGTTCGTTTGCCTGCTGCGGACTTGGGGTCGGTGAACACGAGCCCTTTGCCGGTGATCTGTATGAGCTGGCGTTCCACACGGATGGTTCCGGCGTCGAGGTCGAGGTCTCTTCGTTGAAGGCCGGCCAGCTCGCCCCATCGCAGGCTCGCGAAAGTACCGAGCAGCACCAGGGCGCGGTATCGCTGCTCGATGACCTCGATGAGCTTGTAGACCTGATGACCCGGCGCTCGGCGGACTTCTCCTGTCCCGCGCCCTTGATGCGGCATGGGTTGCGTTTGATCAGCTGGTCATCGACGGCGGTGGTGAAGATGGCCTTGAGGAGCCGGTACGCCTTGGCCGCGGTGCTTAGGCGAACAGCCAGTGGGCTGCGGTGGCGTCATCGAAGATCTTGCCGCGCTTCCACCGGGCAGCGTCCAGGTCGGATCGTTCGGCCGCGCGGACCTGGCGGATGAGTTCTTCAGGGCCGTGGTGTTCGAGAAGGTCAAGGCACTGTCGCCAGGTGGACAGGTGGAAGCGGTCGACAAGCCG
>NZ_JBSGJX010000061.1:0-39820 GCF_053605785.1 Nonomuraea sp. NPDC003754 | reverse complement strand
GGCGTCGGGGCGAACCGACGCCGCCGCTGAACGGCCGATCGTCCGGGTCCCGGTCGCCGGCGACAGCGGCGGCGGGGGGCGAGCCCCGATGCCGCCCCCGAACGGCCGATCGCCCGAGGCCCGGCCCTACCGGGACGCGGGCGATCGGGGCCTGCGCCCGTCGCGGCCGCAGGCGTGGCCGGTTACCTCAGGTAGCCGAGGAGCGTCATCATGCCGGACTCGGCGTGGTAGACGTTGTGGCAGTGGATCATCCACAGCCCCGGGTTGTCGGCGTCGAAGTCGACGTCCAGCGTGCCGTTCGGCATGACGATCGCGGTGTCCTTGCGGATGCCTCCCCGGGCCAGCGCGAACGTGTGGCCGTGCAGGTGCATGGGGTGCCACATCGTGGTGCGGTTCACGAACGACAGGCGGACCCGCTCCCCGGAGCGCACCGCGGAAACGATCGCCGGGTCGTACTTCCTGCCGTTGATCCCCCAGTCGTAGGCCATCATGCCGCCGGTGAGCTCCAGCTCGATGGTGCGGTCGGGCTTCCTGGGTGCGAGCCGTACGGCCTCGCCGGGGCGGAGCTCGGCGTAGCGCACCACCTCGCCCTGGAGTTCGCGTGGGCGCAGGTCCGGCTCGGGCGGCGCGGGGGTGCGGCTGGTGCGGATCAGCCCGCGCGCCACGGCGTCCTTCCCTTCCGCGAGGGCGACCAGCGGGAACACGCCGTCCTTGAGGGTGACCAGCACGTCGTAGCGCTCGCCCATGCCCAGCAGCAGGGCGTCCGTCTCGGCCGGCCGGACGGCGAAGCCGTCGGTGTGCGTGACGGTCATGCGGTGCGCGGCCAGGGCCACGCGGAAGGCGGTGTCACCGCCCGCGTTGATGATCCGCAGGCGCAGCCGGGTGCCCGGCCTGGCGCGGAAGGTCTCCGGCGCGGTGGCGATCCGGCCGTTGAGCAGGAAGTGCGGGTAGCGCACGTCGCCCGCGTCCCCGCCGAGAAGCACGCTGGTCGCGCCCATCAGCATGTGCGTGGCCGTCTCAGGCCGGGGCGGGGTCGTGCCATGGTCCATGCCCGGCATCCGCTCAGGCGTGGCGGTCGCCGTACCCCCGCCGTGATCCATGCCCATGCCGCCGGACAACGCGGCGAGCACCTCGTCCGGGGTGCCGGTGATCCCGTCCAGCCAGTCGTCGAGGACCACGATCCATTCGTCGTCGTAACCCAGCCGCTCGTCCGGGTCCTCCACGATCAGCGGGGCGTACAACCCGCGGTCGAGCTGGGTCCCGGTGTGCGGATGGAACCAGTAGGTGCCCGGATCGGGAGCGGCGAACTCGTAGGTGTACGCGGTGCCGGCGGTGACGGGCCGCTGGGTGACGGCGGGCACGCCGTCGGCGTCGTTGCGGAGGGCCAGACCGTGCCAGTGGACGCTGGTGTCGGTGGGCAGGTCGTTGGACAGGCGGGCGCGGACCACCTCGCCGGCCTTGACCCGCATCGGGGTGCCGGGGATCCGGCCGTCGTAGGCCCAGGTCTGCGCGATCGGGCCGCCCAGGTCCACCTCGGCGGGGGCGGCCCTCAAGCGGAAGTCGCGCACCGCTCCCGTACGGCGGGCCCGCTCGGCGGCGCGGACCTGTTCGCTGGTCGGGCTGAGGAACGGGGACGAGGGGGTCTGGGCGCACGCGGTGAGGGCGGCGCCGCCCAGCAGGCCGAGACCGGCCCTGAGCAGGGTACGCCGGCTGATGTGGTGCATGATCGATGCCTCGCTGAAGGTCGTGCTGACGGATGGGCGGACCGGACCGGGCGTGGAGCCGCCGCGGTCCGGGTCTCCGCTCAGGTCCGCAGCACGACCGTGCGCGTCAGGGTGAGCGACAGGGGAGGCGTTCTCGCAAGCGCGGGCGGCGCTCGCCGTCCGGTACCTGGTCGGAGCCATGCGTCGAACGGGTCGGCCAGCCGCATCCGCAGCGTGGCCAGGGCCAGCAGTGCGGCGATGATCGCCAGGCAGATCGACACGGTGCCGGGCGCCCCGCCCGGTGCGTGGCCGGGATCGGCGTCCGCACGGCCGGGATCGGCGTCTGGACGGCCGGGACCCGCATCCGGGTGGCCGGGATTCGCCTGTGGGTGGCCGGGACCCGCATCCGGGTGGCTGGAATCGACGTCTGGACGGCCGGGGTCGGCCTGTGGGCGGTTGGGGCCGGCGTCCGGCCTGGCGGGGTGAGCGCCTTCCGGGTGGAGCGCGCCCGTCGTCGTGTGGGGCGTGGCGTCGTGCCGGTTGTCGAGGTGCCCGAAGGTGTGCATCGCGGCCACGCCCACCATGAGGAGCACAAGGAGCAGAAGGCGCGACAGCGCGCCGGTCAGCGATGCCTTCCGCTCCATTCCCACGGTCGCATGCTACCGGTATCTCCTATGGAGCGTCGTAGAAAGGTGGTCCGCCGCTCAGGTCACGGTGAGGGTGGTCTGCATGCCCTGCGCCCGGTGATTGTCGATCGGGCACCACACCGCGTACCGGCCGCGCTGAAGGGTGACGGTGAACCGGCCCTTCTGGCCGGGTTCGACGGTCTTCGACTGCTGTCCCTTCTTCATGCCCGGCCCTGTGATCGCCATCGCGTGGGATGTCTTGCCCACGTTGTCCAGCACGAAGGTGTAAGTGCCGGCGGGCAGGGCGTTCCTGGCGAAGGCGAAGGAGAACTCCTTCATCGTCACCTCCACCAGGGAATTCTTGGCGGCGGCGGACGGCGACGCGGTCGCGGTGGCAGGACCGGGCGCCGCGGACGCGGCCTGGAGACCGCCGGCGCCGGCGAAGCCCGTGACGGCGAGCAGGACGACCGCCGCTCCGGCTCCGGCCAGTGGAAGCTTGTTGATCGCACGCATCGAGTGATCTCCTCCCTGCGATCGCGACGCCCGGCGTGGAGGCTGTCGGGCGCGGCCGTTCCGGATCGGCGGCGGGGCCGCCGCCTCTGCCGAACACGTACTACCAGCCATAGTGAATTCTGCCCGGATGTCGGGCGGCTATCCTCCGCGCCGCGTTTTTGCCGTCACACGCCGGTCGGCCGCGACAGGCCGCCCGGCCGTCACCCGCCGGTCGGCCGTGACTCTCCGCTCGGCTGTCGCCTGGCCGTCACCTGTCGCCTGGCCGTCAGTCGCCGCCCGGCCGTCGGGCGTCCGGGCGGTGGCTCAGGGCCGCGGGGTCATCGAGGCGGCCCGGGGAGGCGGAGCCGCTTCAGGGCGAGCGCGTTGAGCGCGACGATGACGCTGGACCCGGACATCGACAGGGCGGCGATCTCCGGACGGAGCACCAGGCCGAAGGCAGGTTCGAAGACGCCCGCCGCGATCGGCAGCGCGATCGCGTTGTAGCCGACCGCCCAGCCCAGGTTCTGCCGCATCTTGCGCAGCGTGCCGCGGCCGATGGTTAGGGCGGTGGGGACGTCCAGCGGATCGGAACGCATGAGCACCACGTCGGCGGTCTCGATCGCCACATCCGTGCCCGCGCCGATGGCGATGCCGAGGTCGGCCCTGGCCAGTGCGGGGGCGTCGTTCACCCCGTCGCCCACCATGGCGACCTTCCGGCCGCCGGCCTGCAGCTCGGCGATCCTGGCCGCCTTGTCGCCCGGCAGCACCTCCGCGATCACCGTGTCGATTCCCAGCCGCTCGGCGATCCGCCGCGCCGTGGCCTCGTTGTCGCCCGTCAGCATGATGACCTCGACGCCCGCCTCGTGCAGGGCCGCCACCGCCGCCGCGGACGTCTCGCGCGGCGCGTCGGCGATGCCGAACAGCCCGGCGGCCCGACCGTCCACCGCGGCGATCACGGCCGTGCGCCCGCCGGCGGCCAGCTCCTCACGGCGGCCGGCCAGCTCGCCCAGCTCGATGCCTTCGGCCGCCATCAGCCTGCGGTTGCCCACCACGACGCGGCTCCCGTCCACGACGGCGATCGCGCCATGGCCTGGGACGTTCTCGAACGTGACCGCACGCGCGGAGTCGACTCCCCGCCCGTCGGCCTCCCGGACGATGGCCTCGGCCAGCGGATGCTCGGACTCACGCTCGACGGCGGCGACCAGGCGCAGCAGCCGGGCCTCGCCGATGCCCTCGGTGATCACGTCGGTGACCTCGGGCTCGCCCTTGGTCAGCGTCCCGGTCTTGTCCATGACGACCGCCTGGATGCGGGCGGCGCTCTCCAGCGCCATCGCGTTCTTGAACAGCACGCCACGCTTGGCGCCCAGTCCCGTACCGACCATGATCGCGGTGGGTGTGGCCAGGCCCAGGGCGTCCGGGCAGGTGACGACCACCACGGTGATGGCGAAGAGCACCGCCGTACTGAGGCCCGCCCCCGCCACCAGCCAGGCGGCGAAGGTCAGGGCGCCGCCGACGAGAGCGACGAGGACCAGCCAGAACGCCGCCCGGTCGGCCAGCCGCTGGCCGGGCGCCTTGGAGTTCTGCGCCTGCTGGACCAGCTTGACGATCTGGGCGAGCGCGGTGTCGGCTCCCACCTTGGTGGCCCGCACGCGCAGGGTGCCGTTCCTGTTGATGGTCGCCCCGATGACGGTCGAGCCGGCGGTCTTGTGCACCGGCAGGCTCTCGCCGGTGACCATGGACTCGTCCACGTCGCTCTCGCCGTCCTCGGCCACTCCGTCGACGGGGATCTTGGCGCCGGGCCGTACCAGCAGGAGATCGCCCGTGACCACCTCGGCCGTGGGCACCTCGACCGGCTCGCCGTCGCGGACGACGAGCGCCTTGGGCGGCGCCAGGTCGAGCAGGGCCCGGACGGCGTCGTTGGCCCCGCCTCTGGCGCGCATCTCGAACCAGTGGCCGAGCAGCACGAAGGCGGCGAGCACGGTGGCCGCCTCGTAGAACACCTCGCCGCCGCCGGTGAAGGTGACGATGACCGAGTACAGCCAGCCCGCCCCGATGGCCACCGCCACCAGCACCATCATGTCGAGCGTGCGGGCGCGCAGGGCCCGCACCGCGCCCTCGAAGAAGATCCACGACGAGTAGAAGATCACCGGCAGGCTGAGCAGCAACGCCCACACGTCCTCGCGCAGCCCGAACGGAACCGGCACGCGCAGGCCGAACACTTCGCGCCCGATCGGCGACCAGATCAGGATCGGCACCGACAGCACGGCCGCCACCAGGAACCGGTTGCGCATGTCGGCGACCATCGCCTCCATCGACATGCCGGCGTGATCGCCGTGCCCCGTCAAGTCGTGCGGCGACGGCTCACCCTCGTGGCCCGCGCGCGCGTCCGCCGCCTTCTCCCGTACGGCGGTCGCGGCGCCGTGGCGCGCGTGCGCATCCCCCGGCGGGTCGGGCTCCAGCATCGGATCGCAGATGTGGGCCGGCACGGACTGCCCGGCGCAGTGATAGCCGCACTCCCGCACCCACCGGCGCAGGTCGGCCACCGACGTGGCCCTGGGGTCGAACACCACGGTGGCCGTCTGCGCCACCGGATTGACCTCGACGTCCAGCACCCCGGGGCGGCGGCTCAGGACCGCGTGCACGACGCTCTGTTCCGAGGCCCACCGCAGCCCGCTCACGTCGAGGATCGCGGTGCTGCGGTCCTTGAGCTCTCCGATCGACACGTCCGCCTCCGTCCGTCCGGCGGCGCCGCGCCCCACGGCGCCTGTCCCGTTAACTACTATGCAAAATAGTTAGGCGTGGCGCACGCGAGGGTCGGCGCCGGCGTCAGGAAACGTCCAGGGCCGTGCCGTACAGGCGGGAAAGCTTGATTTTGATCACCACGCGCCGCTCGAGCGCCTGCTGCTCCAGGAAAGCCGCCGGATCGGTCACCTCTCCGGCGAACGCCAGCAGTTCCTCGGGACTGTCCAGCACCTCGGCCTGCCCCTCGGCCACCGCGAACGACCACACGTCGGGGCCACTGACATGAAGGGCGACATGCGGGTCGTTACGGACCTGCCGCGCCTTCAGCCGGTCGGCCGTGGTGGAGATCCGGATGACGCGCTCGACGGGGCTCCAGCGGTACAGGACGGTCGACATGGCCGGGTGGCCGCTGCGCTTCACCGTCGCCAGCACCCCGAACTGCTGCTTCTGCAGGAGTGACTCCAGTTCCTCGGGGGTCAGGCGGCGCGGGGCGGGTCCAGTCTGCTCACTCATGGGCCCTTCCTATCAGCCGAACCCGCGCACCTGGCGCCCCACCGCCTCGCGCGGGATCGGCGGCCCCTCGACCAGCAGCCTTCGCCCTGGCGGGCGGCGCCGGGGCGCTACACGGCGCGGATCGGCGCGCCCACCGTGTGCAGGTGGCGGAGCATCAGCCGGTAGGACTCCAGCAGCCCCGTCTCGCAGTAGGGGAGTCCGATCTCGGCGCAGTACTCCCGCACGATGACCTGGGCCTTCCCCAGGTGCGGCGTGGGCATGTTCGGGAACAGGTGATGCTCGATCTGGTAGTTCAACCCGCCCATGGCGGTGTCGATGAACCAGCCGCCGCGAACGCCGCGGGTGGTCAGCACCTGGCGGCGCAGGTAGTCCAGCTCCTCCCCGGGCTTGAGGGTGGGCATGCCCTTGTGCCCGGGCGCGAACACCGACCCCATGTAGAGACCCCACAGACCCTGGTGCACCACGAGGAAGACCAGCGCCTTGCCGGGGGAGAGCACCAGGAAGAGCGCGGCCAGGTAGGCGATCACGTGCGCGGCCAGCAGCGTGCCCTCGACGAGGCGGTGCTTGACGGCCGGGTTGCGCAGTGAGCGGAAGCCCGACACGTGCAGGTTCAGGCCTTCGAGCAGGAGCAGCGGGTAGAACAGCGCCGCCTGACGACGTCCGATGAACCTGGACAGGCCGCTGCTGGCCCTGGCCTGGTCGGTGGACCAGACCAGGATGTCCGGCGCGACGTCCGGATCCAGCTCCTCGTGGTTGGGGTTGGCGTGGTGGCGGGTGTGCTTGTCCATCCACCAGCCGTAGCCCATCCCGATCATGAGGTTGCCGGCGATCCACCCGCTGATCCTGGTCGGGCGCATGGTGCGAAAGACCTGGCGGTGGGCGATGTCGTGGCCGAGGAGCGCCACCTGGGCGAACATGATCGCGAAGAAGGCGGCGACGAGCACCTGCCACCAGGAGTCGCCCAGGGCGAAGAAGGCGGCCAGCCCGGCCAGGTAGAGTCCTGCGACCAGCGCGATCCTGCGCGCGTAGTAGCCGGGCCGGCGCCTGAGCAGCCCGGCCGCGGTGACGCGCTTGAGGAGCCGGGCGTAGTCGCTGCCGGTCTGGGGCCGGACACTCTGAACGTTGGACATGCCGAGGAGTCTGGCCAGGATCCCTCCTGGCGGGGATCATGGCTGCACCCGTCTCGATGGGAGGGTAAGCCCTACCATCGGAGTACGGTTGCCCGCCGGTCAACCGGTCGCGGACCGTCGGGTACATGACCGCTCCTCGCTGCGGTGGGCCGGATGCCGGGCGGGTCCGCTGTTCGGCGGACCCGGCAGGCCGGCAGGGTCCGCCATCCGGCGGAGTCGGCCGATGCCGCGGATGGTTACGATCGGTGGCCATGACGATGACCCGGCTGCCGGACGTCCGAGGAGCGACATCATGACGATCTCGGTAGCGCTCGTCGACGACGAGGTGATGGTCCGCGTGGGCCTGCGCATGGTGCTGAGCGGCGAGCCGGACATCGAGGTCGTCGGCGAGGCCTCCGACGGTGTCGAGGCTCTCGACCTGGTCGCGCGCACCCGGCCGGACGTCGTGTTGATGGACGTGCGCATGTCCAGGATGGACGGGCTGGAGGCGTCACGGCGGCTCGTACGGGATCACCCGGACAGCAAGGTCATCGTGCTCACCACGTTCGACGAGGACGAGCACGTCGCCGCCGCCCTGCGCGCCGGGGTCAGCGGCTTCCTGCTCAAGATCGCCCCACCCGAGCAACTGGTCGAGGCGGTCCGGACGGTCGCGGCCGGCGGGGGACTGCTGCACCCGGCGGTGACCCTGCGGGTGATCGCCGCCTTCGCCGGTCAGCCGGAGCCCACCCGCACGACGAGCCGGACAGCCGAGCTGGACTCGCTCACCAGCAGGGAGACGGACGTTCTGAGGATGCTGGCACAGGGCCTGACGAACACCCAGATCGCGGCCCGGCTGTACCTGGGCGAGGCGACGGTCAAAACCCACCTGTCCCGGATCCTCATGAAGCTCAACCTGGCCACCCGCGTCCAGGCGGTGGTCTTCGCCTACGAAAGCGGCCTCGTCCGCCCCGGAGAGCACGACCGTCCCTAGCCGGATGTCGCCGGCCTGTGTCCTCCTGGTCGAGGTGCCTGCGTCAAGGCTTCCAGGCGTAGCACTCGACCTCGGCGCGGCGGAAGGGGAGACCCTTCGCGACCGAGTCCTTCACGCACGCGCGTTCGGAGGGGCTCAGTCTCAGCTCGCCGCACACGCTCACCCCGGAATACGTGCGGCAGTCCAGCGTCGGGTCGGCTCGCCCGATGCGATAGGTCCGCCTGACCTCCGAGCGGCACTCGGCCCGCGCATCCGGCGTGTCCGCGTACCGGCACTGATTGATCAGGATCTCGTACTGCAGCTCGCTCACCTCATGCACGGGGCCGATCCCGCCCTGGGCTGAGCCCGCGGACAGGCCGAGGACGGCCACCACCCCGAGCCCGGCGACGACGATTCTGTTCATGATTCCCCCTACAGCGATCCCACCAGGCATCCTTCGGGATGCCGTCGGTCGAGCAGGCAGAGCTGGTTGTCCTCGGGATCGGCCGGCACGACGAAGCCCTCGTCGCCGGCCCGGACCGGTGGGGCCGCCACGGGAAGGGCCAGGCGTCCCGCACACGAGATATTCAGTTACCGGTGGTCAGGACCATGCGGAAGCGGGCCTGACCGGACATCATCTTCTGGACCGCCGCGCCGGCCTCCTCCAGCGGGACCTCCTCGGTCCAGGCCCGGACGCCGCTCTGGGTCGCGAACCTCATGGTGTCCTGGGTGTCGACCGCGATGCCTGAAGCGTGGCCGTACACCCGCCTGGCCCCGCTGACGAGCTGCAGGGGCGTGACGTCCAGCGGCTCCATGTCGACGCCGACGATGATGAGCTCACCACGGCGCCCCATCCCGTCGACCGTCGCGGACATCGCCGCGGCGTTGGTCACCGTCGCCAGCACCACCTTGGCTCCCCCGTACGCCTGCAGCGCGTCGGCGGTCTGCTCGGTGGCGCTGTCGATGTAGCGGGACGCGCCGAGCTTGTGAGCCAGCGACGCCTTGTCGGGACCGCGGGCCATCGCGACGGTGTTGAAGCCCATCTTCGCGGCGAACTGCACGCCCAGGTGCCCCAGGCCGCCCAGGCCGAGGACCGCGACGGTGTCGCCGGGACGCGCACTGCTGCGGCGCAGCGCGTTGTACACGGTCACGCCGGCGCAGGCCAGGGGCGCGGCCTCCACCGCCGTCAGCTCGTCCGGGACCGCGGCCAGGGCGACGGCCGGCACCACGACCGAGTCGGCGAACCCTCCGGCGTACGCGGCACCCGGCACCTGGAGCTCGGGGCACAGGACGCCGTCGCCCTCCCTGCAGGCGTCGCAGTGGCCGCAGCTGCCTCCGTACCAGCCGACCGCCACCCGGTCACCGACGGACCAGCCGGTGACGTCGCCGCCGACCGCGTCGATACGTCCGGCGATCTCGTGTCCTGGCGTGACAGGGAAGGTGGTGCCCGGGAGGTGCCCGCCGGTGATCAACGCGTCGGAGTGGCACACCCCGCACGCCTCGACGGTGATCCGCACCTGGCCCGGGCCCGGCTCCCGGGTATCCACCCGGACCAGGGACATCTCCCCGCCGGGCTCGGCGACCTGCATGGAACGGTGTGTGGTCGCAGCCATGCCGGCTCCTTTCTCTCGAGGCTTCGCCGGCTGTCCTTCGCCGGCAGGAGGAGCACCCGTCACCCTGCCGTTCGCATCGGGCTCACCGAACGGGGCGGAAGAAGGGTGGCTCTGGCGGTCCGGAACCGGGCTGGACACCCGTCGTGCTCCGGTCCCCGCGTGGGGCAGCGCCCCGGCACCTGAGCGCCCGGGAGAAGTCCTCGGCACGGTCCACGTCGGCGACCGGCCCCACCTCGACCTCGAGCTTCATGTCCACGAGCTCGGCTCCTCCCGTCCGGTGCCGGTGGCCTGTGCGTGCCGCCGGGGCTGCTGTCGTGCCGGGGGGAGTGCTCCCTTCTACAGTCGCGCCCCTCGCCGCCGAAGTCCAGGCGACCACCCTGCGTCCTTCGCTGTCGGCGGTGCGGTCGGGCGGGTCGCCGGGTTCAGCGGTGCAGGGCGGTCTCCCGCTCCATGCGCGACAGCTTCTCGGGATTGCGTACGGCGTAGAGCCCGGTGATGAGGCCGTCGTCGATGCGTACCGCCATGACGGTGTCGATCTCGCCGTCGCGCCGGAGGACCAGCGCCGGGTAGCCGTTGACCTGTGCCGGCCGCAGCGACGCCGTGGGGGTGATCCTGCCCAGCACGTGGGCCACCCGGTCGGCCCCCACGACGGGCGCCGGCGCGGCCTGCACGACTCCGCCACCGTCGGCCAGGAGGACGACGTCCGGCGCGAGGACGTCGAGCAGTCGTTGCAGATCGCCGGTTTCGATGGCCCGCTGGAACGCCTCGAGCGCCTGGCGGGTCTCGGCCGCGGACACGACCCCGCGCGGCCGGCGCGCGGCGACGTGCGATCGTGCCCGGTGGGCGATCTGGCGGACCGCGGCCTGGCTCTTGCCGACGGCTTCGGCGATCTCGTCGTACTCCAGATCGAACACCTCGCGCAGCACGAACACCGCCCGCTCGGTCGGTGTGAGTGTCTCCAGCACCAGCAGCATCGCCATCGAGACGCTGTCGGCCAGCTCGACGTCCTCGGCCACGTCGGGCGCGGTCAGCAGCGGCTCGGGCAGCCAGGGGCCGACGTAGGACTCCTTGCGCCGGCCGAGCGTACGCAGCCGGCCCAGCGCCTGCCGGGTGGTGATGCGGACCAGGTAGGCACGCTGATCCCGTACGGTGCCGAGGTCGACGCCCGCCCATCGCAACCAGGTCTCCTGCAGGACGTCCTCGGCGTCGGCGGCCGAGCCGAGCAGCTCGTAGGCGACGGTGAACAGCAGGTTGCGGTGGGCGACGAACGCCTCGGTGGCGGAGCGCCGGTTGTCGTCCTGGCTCATGCCCCCGCCGCGGTCTTCGGGCGGGGTCTGCGACGTGCCGTCCAATGTGTGGCTCCTGTTCGCTGTCGACTGTGTCACCCACCAGACACCGGGTCCCGCCGTTTTGTGACACCGGGACGGCAGCCGGTCCGTACCGCCCGCGGCGCCGGTTGTGGCGCACGCCACACACCAGCGCTGTCACAAGGATCGGGTCGTCGGCATCTTGTGTTCGTTCAGCGCAGCACGCGACAACACGAACAACGCAAGGGACGCATCATGGAACCTCGCTTGAACCTCTTCAGCAGCCCGCTCGCGGCCAAGTCCATGAGGTACTTCGCCTCGGCGAGCAAGGTGATCACCGATGGCTCGACGCTGCCGGCCGCGACTCGGGACCTGGTGATGCTCCGCGCCAGCCAGATCAACGGCTGCGGCTTCTGCACCGACATGCACACCAAGGACCTCGCGCACGCAGGGGAGAGCTCGGTGCGCATCAACCTGGTCGCGGCCTGGCGGGAGACCACGGTGTTCACCGACGCCGAGCGCGCCGCCCTGGAGCTGACGGAGCAGGGCACCCGCATCGCTGATGCGGCCGGTGGCGTCCCCGACGAGGTCTGGGCGAACGCCGCCAAGCACTACGACGAGGAGCAGCTCGCCGCGCTGGTGTCGATCATCGCCCTCATCAACGCCGCCAACCGCCTGAACGTCATCGTCCAGCAGCCCGCCGGCGACTACCAGCCCGGCCAGTTCGGATGACGAGATTCTCCTGTGTGGAAGGAACATCATGAGCTCAGCGCTTGAAACCCTTCGCCGTCACTTCGGCGGCGACATCATCGAACCGGGCGGAGCGGAGTACGAATCGGCTCGTCGCTCGGTGCTGGCTTCGGGCAGTCCGGCCTATGTCCTGCGGCCCGAGAGCGTCGGTGACGTGCGAGCAGGTGTCAGATTCGCTGCCGGCGCGGGGCTGGTGCTCGCCGTGCGAGGCGGCGGCCATGGCTTTCCGGGCTTCGGCACCAACGACGGCGGCGTCGTGCTCGACCTCGGCGAGCTCGCGGACGTCGAGATCATCGACAAGGAGCGCCACCTCGTGCGGATCGGCGGCGGCGCCACCTGGGGTCAGGTCGCGGCCGCCTTGGCCCCGCAGGGCCTGGCGATCTCCTCGGGCGACACCAAGAGCGTCGGTGTCGGTGGGCTGACGCTGACCGGTGGCATCGGCTGGAAGGTCAGGAAGTACGGCCTGGCCCTGGACAACGTGGTCGCCGCAGAGGTGGTCACGGCCGCCGGAGAGGTGGCGCGTGCGAGCGCCGAGGACAACCCGGAGCTGTTCTGGGCGATTCGCGGTGGCGGCGGCAACTTCGGGATCGTGACCGCCTTCGAGTTCGCGGCACACCCGACGACAGACGTCTTCTACGGCAGGATCGCCTTCCCGGCGGCGGAGGCGGCCGGCGTGCTCCAGGGGTGGGCGGACCACCTCCGCACCGCGCCCGAAGAGCTCACCTCCATCGTGGTCTTCGCCAATCCCTTCGCCGGCGGGCCGGAAGCGCCGGTCGAGATCCAGGTCGCCTTCGACGGCGATGACCCGCGGCTCGCGGCGCGGGCGATCGACCCGATCCGCCGGCTCGGCACGGTGATCGACGACGATGTCGCGCTGAGACCCTATGCGGACACGCTCGTGGATGGCGCGACCCCGCCGCCTGGCATCCAGCTGCTCACCCGAAGCGCGTTCGTCGACAGGGGATCGGTGCCCGAGGTCCTTCGGATCCTTGCTGAGGCAGGGGCGTCGGAGCGGTCGCCGTTGATCGCCGTTCGCAGCGTCGGCGGGGCGGTGTCCCGGGTTCCCGACGATGCCACCGCCTACGCGCATCGCCGAGCCGAGTTGATGTTCGTGACCACCACCGCGGGTCCGTGGCCGGTCGTCGAGGCCGCTCGTCCTGCTCTGGAAGCGATCTGGGAGAGACTCGCGCCTCACGTCAACGGCGCCTACGCGAACTTCCTCGCCTCCGCCACCGAGGAGGACGTCGCCGCGATCTATCCGCCGCAGACCTATGAGCGGCTCGCGGCGGTCAAGCGTCAGTACGACCCCGGCAATCTGTTCGCCGGCAACCACAACGTCCGACCCCGGTAGGCCGGGCGGACGAGTTCGGACAGCAAGGAGGAGCCGGCACCCCTTCCTCGACGGAACGCACGGCATGCGGGAAGCGGTCGGGCGACCGCCGCCGATCGTCAAGACGCGTCGCAGACGGAACCCCCCGGCTGGAGCCGGGGGGTTCCGAAGCGCTCCATCGGGGTGCCGCGCCCGGCGTGCGAGCTGCGCGGTGATCGGCCGGTACGCCAGTGGCGGGAGGTCTCCCGGGATGTGTCATCTCGCTTGACAGGCCTCGTCGGGAATGATCCCATCAATCGCAAGTTAGGAAATATTCTTAACTATCACCCCCCCGCTTAGGAGGATCCATGCGATCTCTCTCCCGGGCGCGCGCGTTGGCCGGCGCGCTCGTGGCCGCATTACTGGTGAGCGCGTTGCAGGCGGTGCCCGTCGAGGCCGCGCCCACCCGGTACGAGGCCGAGGACGCGACCGTCTCCCAGGGCGTGGTGGAGTCCAACCACGCGGGCTTCTCCGGCGCCGGCTTCGTCAACGGCGACAACGTGGCGGGCAGCCACGTCGAGTTCACCGTCAACGCCGCCACGGCCGGCCAGGCCACGATCGGCATCCGCTACGCCAACGGCACCACCGCCGACCGGCCCGCCGACATCGCGGTCAACGGCAGCGTGATCTCGGCCGGGCACGTCTTCGCCGGCACCGGCGCGTGGACCACGTGGACCACCGCCACGTTCACCGCGCCCCTCACCGCCGGTACCAACAAGATCCGTGTCACCGCCACCACGGCCAACGGCAACCCGAACCTCGACTTCGCCGACGTCGAGGTGGCCGCGCCGAGCACCGAGCTGCAGGCGGAGAACGCGACCATCTCCCAGGGCGTGGTGGAGTCCAACCACGCCGGCTTCACCGGGACCGGCTTCGTCAACTACGACAACGTGGTCGGCTCCCACGTGGAGTTCACGATCAACGCCGCCACGGCCGGCAACTACGAGGTGAAGTTCCGCTTCGCCAACGGCACCACAGCCGACCGGCCGATGGGCGTCTCGGTCAACGGGGCGGCGGCCACCAACGTCAGCTTCCCCGGCACCGGCGCCTGGACGACGTGGGTGGAGAAGACCGTGACCGTCCCGCTGATCGCCGGCGCCAACAAGCTCCGCGCCGCCGCCACGACGGTGAACGGCGGACCCAACCTGGACCGCATCACCGCCACGGTGCCGCCTGACGGGCAGCCCCCCACCGCGCCGGGCAACCTCAGAGTCGTCGGCGACGTACGGCCGAACGCCGTGGACCTGGCGTGGGACGCCTCGACCGACAACGTGGGCGTCTCCAGCTACGTGATCTACAACGGCGGCAACGTGGTCAAGACCGTCGGCGGCAACCAGACGACCGCCACGGTCACCGGCCTGACGCCCAACACCACCTACGTGCTGAGCGTGCTGGCCTACGACGCCGCCGGCAACGGCTCGCCGGCCAGCGGCAACGTGTCGATCACGACGCCGCCGAGCGACGACCACGAGGCGCCCGGCGTGCCCGCGAACCTGCGCTCCACGAACGTCAGCGCCACCAGCGTCACCCTGGCGTGGGACGCATCGACCGACAACGTCGAGGTGACCGGCTACAACGTCTACCGTGGCGGCGTCAAGTTCGCCACCGTGCCCGACCTGACCGCCACCGCGGACGGGCTCACGCAGAACACCGAGTACTCCTTCGCCGTGGAGGCGTTCGACGCCAACGGCAACGTCTCGGCCAGGAGCCAGGCGCTGACGGTGCGGACCTCCACGCAGGCCACCGGCGGCGACCCGCTCTTCGACCGCGACGTCGCCAAGCTCGACCTGCCCTGGGGCGTCGCCTTCCTGCCCGACGGCAGCGCGCTGGTCGCCGAGCGCGACCGCTTCGAGGTCGTCAGGGTGACCGCCACCGGCCAGAAGACCACCGTCGGCAAGGTCACCGAAGCCGTGACCACCGTCGGCGAGGGCGGCCTGCTCGGCCTGGCGCTGTCGCCGACCTTCGCGACCGACCACTACGTCTACGCCTACCACACGGCCGCCAGTGACAACCGGGTCGTGCGCTTCAAGTACGAGAACGGCTCCATCGGCCCGCGCGAGCCGATCGTCACCGGCATCTCCAAGGCCAAGTTCCACAACGGCGGGCGGATCAAGTTCGGTCCGGACGGCATGCTGTACATCACCACGGGAGACGCGCAGACCAGCAGCCGGTCGCAGGACCTGAACTCGCTCAACGGCAAGATCCTGCGCGTGACGCCCACGGGCGCCGGCGCCCCCGGTAACCCGTTCCCGAACGCGCCGCGCGTCTACAGCCTCGGCCACCGCAACCCGCAGGGCATCGCCTGGGACTCGCAGGGCAGGCTGTGGGAGTCGGAGTTCGGCGACGGCACCTGGGACGAGCTCAACCTCATCCAGCCGGGCAAGAACTACGGCTGGCCGACCTGCGAGGGCACCTGCAGCGACACCCGCTACGTCAACCCGGTCAGGGTGTGGAGCGTCTCGTCGGCCTCGCCGAGCGGCCTGGAGATCGTCAACGACTGGATCTACATGGCGGCCGTCCGCGGCCAGCGGCTGTGGGTCATGAAGATCACCGGCAACACCACCGACACCCCGCGCGCCTTCTTCAACGGCCAGTGGGGCAGGCTGCGCACCATCGTCAAGACTCCCGACGGCGGCCTGTGGCTGACCTCGACCAACAACGACAAGGACGGGGGCACACCCACCGTCATCGACAACGACATCGTCAGGCTGAAGTTCGCCGGCCCGCCGTTCACGCTGACCAGCACGGCCTTCGCGCACAACGGCACCATCCCGGCGAGGTACACCTGCGCGCAGGACGGGGTGTCAGGCAACGACATCTCGCCCGCTCTGGCCTGGGCGAACGGACCGGCCACGGCCAAGAGCTACGCGATCACCTTCATCGACACGGCCAACGGCGGCAAGCACTGGGCGATCTGGGACATCCCGGCGGCCAAGGCCTCGCTGCCGGAGGGACTCGGGCTCGGCTACGACGTGCCCGGCCAGGCTCCGGCCAGGCAGAAGGCGATGAGCAGCGGCAACAAGGCCCTGCAGTACTTCGGGCCGTGCCCGGGCGGCTCCACGCACAAGTACGAGTTCACCCTGTACGCGCTGGACACCGCGACCCTGCCGGGCGTGACGCAGAGCTCGTCGGTGGCCGCGGTCGAGACCGCGATCCTGGCGCACGACCTGGCCGCCACCAAGCTGGCGGGCAACTCCAACGCCGCCACCGGCTGACCCGTTTCCGGGGGCCTGGAGCGCCCAGGCTCCCGGAGACATCGGACGGGACGCGCGATCCCGGCGGGAGAGATCCCATCTCCACTCTAGGGGCGAGCTGGGGCCGGGCCGACGGCCTCGCCGGCCAAGGCGAAGCGGGCGACGACCTCGGTACAGGTGCCGTGCTCGCCCATCACGCACAGCGCGAGCGTGTCGAAGGCCGCCGTGAACGACCGCGCGGGTGGCAGCAGCGCCGGCGCGACTCCCTGACCAGGCTTCTGGAAACGGGTCAGGGTGATGTGCGGGCGGAACAGCGCGCCGACCTCGTCGTAGCCGTACCGCTCGAGATTGTCGCGGGCGGCCGCGGGAGCGGTGCGCCGGTAGTCCGCCAGGACGCGCCCGACCGGATCGCGCCGCCGCCATCCCGTGCGCAGCGGCGCCACCGTGGCCAGGATGTCCTCCTGCAGCGTGGTGACGGCCGCGGTCTTCTCGTAGAACAGCTCGAACATGCCGTGCTCGTTGCCCGCGAAGTGATCACCCCGCAAGGGGATCATCGTCGTCCGCGCGCTGATGTCACCCAGCAGCCGCACGGTGGCCGCGCACTGCTCGGGTGCGAAGGTGGCCATGAACAGCGACAGGTGCGGATACACCCGCTCCTCGGCCAGGACGAACTCGGCGGGAGCCGCCTCCGCGCACTGCTCGCTCAACCGGACGGCCGCCGCGGCGACGTCGGCCGGGGGCAGCAGCACGACATCGTAAACGGGAAGATCACCCATGCCGCGCAGTCTACGACCCGCCGCCTCTCCATGGCAGCGCGGAGCGTGCACCAACCAGGACGGCGGGCCGGATGGCGAGAACGACCACCGCGACGAGGACGCTTCACGCGCAGGGGAAGCTCGCGGCCGCCTCCATCGCGCCACGCCGGTACTCGGCGAAGCGGCGCCGTACCTCCTCGATCGCGGCGGAGAGCGGGAAGATCTCCCGAGTGACCAGCTGGTCGAGGTGGTCGGCGCCGACGGGATGCCAGTAGACGCCTTCGGCGGTCACCGTCACCTCGGGCACGAGGGTCTCCACGGTGAGGGCCACTCCCTCCTCGGCGGATCCGCGCCTGGCCACCGGGCGGACGACCCGATCCTGGACGGCGATGCCGAGCCCGTCGAGACAGGCGTGGAACGCTTCGGCGTCGGCGTCCTCCCCCGGCGCGATGGTGGCCGCCACGCGGACGCGGAACCCTTCGTCGAGCGCGGTCCTGATGCCCGCCATCGCGCGGTTCCAGCTCCCCTTGCCGCGGTGCCGGTCGTGCCGGTCGGGGGTGGGCGAGTCGAGGCTGATCTGCAGCGCCAGCCGGTCGCGCGGCATGGCACGCAGCATGTCGAGCCGATGGCCGCGGAAGAGCATCCCGTTGGTCAGCAGCGTCGTGTGGAACCGGTCGGTGCAGGCGCGCACGATCTCGTCCAGGTCCGGCAGGAGGAACGGCTCCCCGCCGGTGAGGAAGACCTCGGTGACCCCCTCGGCTTCGGCCATGATCCGGCGCACCCGGTCCAGGCCGAGCGCGCGGCGCGCGGTCCGTGGCGAGGAACGCGAGCAGCAGTAGTCGCAGGCGAGGTTGCAGTCGAAGTTCGTGTAGAGCCAGAGCCGGGCTCCCGGCCGCCGGTCGGCCGGGAGATCGGCGACGGGGTCGGGCGGGCGGCCCCGCCGGACCACGGCCACGCCCCGGCCGATCTCGACGAGCTCGTTCCCGGTCCGGGCGCACCAGCGTTCGACGAGCTCGGCCTCCCCGGCGCCGAGCGGGACCTCGGCCGTCGCCCCGACGGGGAGCGCGCCCATCCGCTCGACCAGGTCGAGGATCACCATGTCGGCGAGAGTCCCTGCCGTCGCACCGCCTCGAACAGCGAGGCGTAGCCGTCCAGCTCGGGCCGCACCCACCGGCGCAGGCCCTCCATCTCGAGGATGGGCCGGTGGGCGGGATCGTTCCAGTCCATCGCGAGAAGGTGCTCCACCCACGGCTCGGTGCGCTCGGGCGGCAGGAGGGTGGTGAAGTTGCAGTGGCAGTACGGCTCGGAGCGCCACACCTCCTCGAGCGCGTCGGGCATGAGCTCGTCCTTGCCGATGGCCTCCCACGTGGTGATGCCGATCGCGGCGGCGTCGGCCTGGTCGTCGAGCACCGCGCGGATCGCGTCCAGCTCGCTGCGGCCGGTGTCACCGTGCTTGCCCAGATCGCCGTCGATGCGGAGGTACTCGACGTCGGTGACGCCGGCGCGGGTGAGGAAATGCACGGGCAGGATCGCCGCCTGGGCGGAGTCGCGGGATCCGAGCGCGATGCGGCGACGATGCAGGGCGTCCAGACCGCTGAGGCCGCTGCCCGCTCGCGCCACCAGGACGCTGGCGAAGGTCAGGTCGGTGTCGCGCATGGCCAGGGCGCGGCAGCTCCCGCCGGTCTGGAGCACGGTTCGCACCCAGGCCAGGTTGGTGTTCCAGGCGATGTCGACGGTGCCGGCGAGGAGCGCGTCGACCTGCCTGCCGTAGTTGGAGAACAGCACGAAGTCCATCTCGGCGCCGCTGCCGTCGAAGTAGCCGCGGATGCCCTCCCAGATGGGCACGACGTTGGGTGTGTAGGCCACCGCGCCGATCGTCAGCATCAGAACAGCTCCCGTCCGGTGATCGCCTTGCCGTAGAAGTCGTAGAGGACGTCCGCGGTCGGCGCCATGACATGGCCGGCTCGGGCGTCCCGGAAGAACCGCTCGAGCTGAAGGTGCTCGGAGAAGGCGGCGCCGCCGCAGACCCGCATCGCCGTGTCGGTGACGCGCAGGGCCATGTCGTTGGCGGCCGCCTTGACGCCGAGCACGTGCAGCATGGTCGAGTCGTCGGGCGCGGCGAGGCTGCGGGCTGCCTTCTCCACGTAGGCGCGGGCCATCGCGAGGTCCAGCGCGATGCGGGACAGCTGCGCGCGGATGGTCGGCAGGTCCGCCAGGCCCTCGCCGGTGTGCTGGAACCTGACGCCGCTCGCGTGCGCCACGGCCGCGTCCACGGCGGCCTGCGCCAGTCCGAGCGAGACGGCGGCGTTGCCGAGGTTGAACCACGGCATCACCGACTGGAGCATCAGGGGGAAGCCGCCGCCCGGCTCGCCGATCCGCTCGTGGTCGCCGGCGAGCACCTCGAAGCGCATGGGAGAGGACGCGTTGCCGCGCAGGCCGAGCCCCCGCCACGAGCCCGCGACCTCGACCCCGGGATTCTCGGCGAAGACGGCGTAGAGGTCGACCGCCCCCTGCTCGCCATCCGGGGCGAGGGTGGACACCACGTACACCTGGGCATGACCCGCCGAGGTGACCCAGCTCTTGGCGGCACGCACGGCGATCGTGTCCCCTTCACGGCGGGCCTGCGAGACCGGTGCCCAGAAGTGGGAGCGCGATCCTGCCTCGCTGAACGCCAGCGTCGCCAGGCAGTCCGAGGCGAGCCGCTCGAGCAGCGCGGGATGGCCGCTCGGCGGTGCCGCGGCGACCGCCATGGCCGCGCTCACATGCATCAGATAGACCATCGCCGTGGACCCGCAGACGGCCGCGAGGCTGCTCAGCACCTCCACGAGCGCCTCGGGACCGCCACCGAGACCGCCCCGCCGCGGCGGCAGGGTCAACCCCAGCAGGCCGGAACGGCGCACGGCGTCAACCGCCTGGACCGGGAAGCCGCCGTCGGCGTCCACCGTCCTGGCCGACTGCCGTGCGATGTCCAGGACAGGTTCGAGGCGGGCTGAAAGATCCATGTCGCTCCTTCCCATGGTACGGCGGGGCGTGCGAGGAGCCCTCACGGCTCCCGCGGCGTACGGCCCGCCGACACCAGCCCGATGCCGAGCCCCAGCCAGAGGCTCGCCGTGGACGCGCTGCCCGCGGTCAGCGAGAACCCGAAGGCCAGCTCCGAGAGAACCAGCAGGGCGGACAGGACGAACAGCGCGCCGGCGGTCGTCTGCATCGGCGGACGCCGGAGCGCTCCGGCCAGGCAGGCCAGGACGCCGAGGACGATGGCGACCGGGACCGCCTGGCCGGTCATCTTGACCAGCTGCCACGGGTCGCCGTGCACGAAGACGAACACGGCGCTCAGCACCGAGGCGACGCCCAGGGCGAGCGCGAACCGGTCCGGGGCCCTCATGAGAACCTCACCAGCCACCGGGCCGGCAGGTTGGGCGATCTCTCCCAGGAGGGGCGCAGCAACCCGTCGGCACCGTAGAACCGGCCCGCGGCGGTGGCGAACAGCGCCACGTGCGCCAGGATCATCAGGAAGTAGGACCAGTGCCACTCGTGCGGCGCGTAGAGCACAGAGAACGTGATCGCGAGCGACTGCCCGATCCCGATCAGGGCCCACAGCCGCGTCGCCAGCCCCGCGAGCAGGAACGCCCCGAGCGAGGTCTCGACGAGCAGCGTCAGCCAGCCGAAGATGACGAAGTTCGGCAGCACGACATGCTCGACAAGCCACGTGAACGGCGGGAACACCGGATGTTCGACCGCGTAGCCGGTGAACAGGTACAGCCCCCGCCGCCCCATCCGGCCGAAGTCGTCACCGGGTGTCTTCCAGCCCGAGTTCTGGATCCACAAGCAGGCGACGGCCACGCGGACGAAGGCCATCATGGCAGGGCCGCCCCGTGGCAGCGTCACGGCGTCGACCATCAGCGCCTCCCTGGTTACGGAATGTCATTCATCCAGTACCCAGACGATATCCCTGGCCAACTACCTCGATTCTTACCGAGTGCGAACGTCGCCGGCTCACCAGGGCGAGTCGACCAGGGCCTGCAACAGCAGCCCCGTGACCACCTGAGCCGCGAGCCACCGGCGGCCCGGCGACATCCCCGCCGCCAGGCCGATCCACACCGCGTAGGGCAGCCAGATGCGCTCGACCTCGCCACGGGTCACCCCGCTGAGGTCGAGCGCGAGCACCGCCACCCCCGCCGCGGCGACGACGGCCCGCACGCCGTACGGCGGGAGCCGTACCAGACCCGCCGCCGTCGCAGGTCCGGTGAGCATGGCCAGCACGGCCAGGTCGGCCACCAGGAAATACAGGTACGGCCGGGCGGCGGCGCCCGGGTCCGGGGCCCATTCGGCGTATGTCGCGAGCACCCCGGCCGGCCACAGGAAGCCCCCCGCGGCGAAGGCGGCCGTCACCGACGCCGCACCGGCCAGGGCCGCGAGCACGGTCGCGCGCGGCACCCTGGCCACCACACCGGCCACCACGGGGATGAGCAGGTACGGCACCAGCCCGTAGCTGAGGTACGGCAGCGCGCCGAGCAGCAGCCCCGCCGCGAAGGCGATCCAGGCCCGGCCGAGCACCAGCAGGGCGACTCCCCACGCGCCGACGCCGGCGAAGAAGGCGTCCATGCTGGTGGCGATCCAGACCGCGGCGGGGGTCAATGCCAGGTAGGGAAGGCTGCGGCGGGCCATCGTCTCCCCGGCCAGCCGTCGCACCGTCACGGCGATCGCCACGGTGGCCGAGCAGCCGACCGCGACGACCAGCAGCGCCGCCCAGGCCGGCCCGCGCAGCCCGGCCGCCGCCAGGGCCCACAGCACGAGCACGGCCAGCGGTGGATGTCCTCGCACGTGGGTCGGATAGTCAGGCAGGTGTCGGGTGAAGCCGGCCAGCCAGCCCATCGGATCGTTGCCCACGGCGGGCAGCACAGCGAGATAGTCGGTGGCATGGGTGAGCGGCGCCGCCAGCCCGTCGTCCGAGACCGCCAGCAGCACCGTCCAGGCCAGCGCGAAACCGTACGACACGAACAACGCCCAGCCGAAGCGCGCCCGAGCCACGAGGGGCGGCAACGTGAGGACGGCGATGGCCGCGAAGACGGTGGCGGGCAGCAGCGTGACCGTCAGCAGGCGGAGGTCGCCGTGCAGCGGCGCCAGGCGGTCGATGGGGAGCGCGCCCCGTGCGCGCAGGGCCGCGCCTTCGAAGAAGGACCACCCGATCAGCGCGGCCCAGACGGCCAGCGCGACCGGCACCCGCCGGCCTTGGCGGGCAGGCGGCCGCCCGGCAGGGGCTTCGCCGGCCGTGCCAGGCCGATCCCCGGAACGCTCGACCACCTTTCCCACGGTAGGCCCACGGCCGGTCCGAGCTGGAAACTCTTTGAGCACACCGCACCGGCGCATAGGAGTTCGCCGCCCCGGTCGGCCCTACCGTGAAAGCTGTGACCGTCGACGTGGTGCTGCCGTGCCTGGACGAGGAGACGGCCCTGCCGTGGGTGCTCGGGCGGATGCCGGACGGCTACCGCCCGATCGTGGTCGACAACGGCTCGACCGACGGCTCCGCACGGGTCGCGGCCGAGCACGGCGTGCTGGTGGTGAACGAGCCGCGGCGCGGGTTCGGTGCGGCCTGCCATGCGGGGCTCCTGGCCGCCGACGGTGAGGTGGTGTGCTTCATGGACGCCGACGCCTCCATGGACCCGCGCCAGCTGCCCAGGACGGCCGGCCCCGTGCTGGCGGGCGGGTGCGATCTGATGCTCGGCCGCCGCATGCCCCGCGCCGGCGCGCGCTGGCCCCTGCACGCCCGCCTCGGAAACCTCGTCCTGGCCGCGACGGTGCGGCGCCGTACCGGCGTCCAGCTGCACGATCTCGGCCCGATGCGGGCCTGCAGACGGGCCGAGCTGCTGGCACTGCGGCTGACCGACCGGCGGTCCGGCTATCCCCTGGAGATGGTGCTGCGCGCGGCGAGGGCCGGCTGGCGCATCGCCGAGACCGAGGTGGACTACCTTCCGCGCGCCGGCCGGTCCAAGGTCACCGGCACCGTGCGCGGCACGCTGAGGGCGCTCGGCGACATGCGGCGGGTGCTGGCCGAGCAGGACGGACAGGCATGATCCCGCTCCGGCACGCCGCCGCGCAGATCGTCGTCCTCGCGAAGGAACCCCTACCCGGCAAGGTCAAGACCCGGCTCACCCCGCCGTTCACCCCCCAGGAGGCCGCGCGCCTGGCGGCGGCCTCACTGGAGGACACCCTGGCCGCCGTGGCCGCGGTCCGGGTGCGCCGGCGGGTCCTCGCCTTCGACGGCCCGCCCGGCGCGTGGTCGCCCGACGGTTTCGTGGTCATCCCTCAGCGCGGCGGGCCGTTGGACGAACGCCTCGCCGCCGCGTTCGAGGACGCCTACCGGCGGTGCCCGCTGCCCGTCGTGGTGATCGGCATGGACACGCCCCAGGTGACCGCGGACCTGCTGGCCGAGGCGGTCGCCGCGCTGCGGACCGGGGACGCGGTGTACGGCCCCGCCGCGGACGGCGGGTTCTGGCTGCTCGGCCTGCGCCGGCCCGACCCGGCGCTGGTGCTGGGGGTGCCGATGTCCCGGGCCACGACGGGAGACACTCAGCTACGGCGCCTGCGGCAGGCCGGGCTGCAGGTGGCCGTGATGCCGGAGCTGACCGACGTCGACTGCTTCCAGGACACGATCCGCGTGGCGGCCGAGGCGCCACGCTCCCGCTTCGCGGCCGCTCTCGCCGGGATGAACCTCGTTCCCGGACGGCGGGCGCGGCGCCGGTCGTAGTCTCGCCAGCGTGAAGGTACTTCTCACCGGTTCGGCCGGGTTCATCGGCGGCCACGTCCGCGCGGCCCTGGCCGGGGCCGGCCACGAGGTGGTCGGACTCGACCTGCGGGACGGCGCCGACGTGCGGGACGGCGCGGCGCTGGACCGGCTGCTGCCCGGCGTGGACGCCGTCGCGCACCAGGCGGCGAAGGTGGGGCTGGGGGTCGACGTGGCCGACCTCCCCGACTACGCCTCGATCAACGTCCACGGCACCGCCGTGCTGCTCGCCGCGATGGCCAGGCACGGCGTCGGCAGGCTGGTGCTGGCCTCGTCGATGGTGATCTACGGTGAGGGCGCCTACGACTGCGCCGAGCACGGCCGGGTCCGCCCCGCCGCGCGCGCCGAGGAGGACCTGGCACGGGGGGTGTTCGAGCCGCGCTGCCCGCGATGCGGCGGCGGCCTGTGCCCCGCCCCGATCGGCGAGGACGCGCCGGCGGACCCGCGCAACGCCTACGCCACGACCAAGCTCGCCCAGGAACACCTGGCTGCCGGATGGGCGAGACAGACCGGCGGCACGGTGGTGGCGCTGCGCTACCACAACGTCTACGGCCCGCGCATGCCCAGGGACACGCCGTACTCGGGGGTGGCGGCGATCTTCCGCTCCGCTCTGGAGGCGGGCAGGGCGCCCCGGGTCTTCGAGGACGGCCGGCAGCGCCGCGACTTCGTGCACGTGCGCGACGTGGCGCGGGCGAACCTGGCCGCGCTCGGGGCGGGGCGGCCAGGCACGCTGGTCGCCTACAACGTCGCCAGCGGCGAACCGCGCACCGTCGGGGAGATGGCCGCGGCGCTGGCCGCCGAGCGGGGCGGTCCCGCGCCGGTCACGACGGGGGAGTACCGGCTCGGCGACGTGCGCCACATCGTGGCCTCGCCCTCCCTCGCGGGTGCGGAGCTGGGGTTCACGGCCGCGATCGGGTTCGCCGAGGGCATGCGCGAGTTCGCCTGGGCACCCCTGGCTTCAGCAGGGTGACGCCGGCGCCACTCCCGCAGCGGTGCCCGCCGCCCGGCGTGCCGCGCGCACTTCCCGTGCTCACTTCCCGCGCTCACTTCCGGCGTGATCCGGTACGGCCGCGCCCCAGCCCGAACGCGGCGAGAGCGGCCACCGCCAGCGCGACGGCGATCCAGCCGGCGCCCAGGGCCCCGACCCATCCCGCCACCGTTCGCTGCACGGCCCTGGCGGCGCCGACGATCGGATCGCCGCTCGAGGCGCCCGTGAGAACGCGCAGCTCGTACCAGCCGTAGTAGGCGACGTACAGCCCGGCGAGCAGGAGCAGGCCGCCGCCGATCCGTGACACGTACGGCAGGACCCGCCGCAGCCCGCCCACGACCGCGTCCCTGGCCAGCGCGACGGCCAGGGAGAGAAACGCGACCACCAGCCCCATGCCGAGCGCGTAGGCCACGAAGACCGCCAGCCCGCCGAGCACCCCGCCACCGACCAGGGCGGCGGAGACGACGGCGAGGAACGGGCCGACCGTGCACGACAGCGAGGCCACCGCGTAGGTCAGCCCGTACCCGTACAGCGATCCCACCGACATCGCCGGGCGGCCGGTGGCCGGCTTCGGGATGCGCGGCGACAGCTCCCTACCGCTCAGCAGCCACAGCCCCAGGACGGCGAGGACGACGCCGATCACGATCGTCAGCCAGGGGAGGTACTGCCCGACCGATACGGCCAGCGGGGTCAGGACCAGGCCGGACAGGCCGAAGACGGTGACGAACCCGCCCGTCATGGCCAGCGAGAGCTTGAGCGCCCGCGGCACGGGACGGCAGCGAGGCTCCGAGTCGTCGGACAGCAGCATGGCCAGGTAGGCCGGGAGCAACGCGAAGCCGCACGGGTTGAAGGCGGCCAGGGTGCCCGCGGTGAGGGCCAGCGCGAGCGGCAGGTCGGCGTTCACCACCGTCGTGGCCCCGGCGGGGGCGTCGTGCTAGCCGGCCAGCGTCGCGGTGACATAACCGGCCAGCTCTTCGGTGGTGAGCGGCCCCAACGTCCGCCTGGTCGAGCCGTCCGGCCTCATGAACACGAAAGTGGACTGTTCGGTGACCCCCAGCTTGGTCCACACCACGCCCTTGTCGTCGGAGAGCTGGACGATGGTGCCGGTCTTGGTGCGCTGGACGAAGTCCTTCATCGCCGCCTCGGTGTCGAGGCCCGCGACACCGATGAAGGCGACGTCACCGAACTTCGCCGCGGCCGCCCTGACCGCCGGCGCCTCGTCCCAGCAGTTCCCGCACCACGGCGCCCAGAACCAGAAGACGATGTGCTTTCGCGCCAGGCTCTCGCCCTTGAAATCCTTGCCGTCCAGGGTCCTGGCGGTGAACCTCAACGCGGCGGGAACGGTCTCCGGGGCGGAAGCGGCGGCGGGGGCCGACGGCCAGGTGGGCAGCGCGCCGGCCGGGCCGTCCCCCTGCGCTCCGCATGCGGCCGTCAGCAACGCGGCGGTCATGAGGACCGCCGCGGTACGGGTCCCCACCACCACTCCAGCGTAACCCCCGCACCCGGGCGACCTGCCGCAGGTCGCCGCCGGCCGGCGACCCGCGGCGAGCCCTGCCCGGCACCCGGCCTGCGTCACGCGTTCATGAACTGCTCCACCGGCAGGGCCCGGTCGACGATGCGCACGTCGCCGACCCAGCCGTGCAGCACCTGGTCCAGCTTGCCGCCGTACTCGTAGCCGCCCAGCAGCCACGGCTGTCCCACCGTGGACAGGCCCACCGCCTTGGTGGCGGGGTTGCGCGCGACGGGGCAGCCGTCGACGTACATGGTGGTGTGGCGGCCGTCGTTCACGACGGCGACGTGCCACCACGTGTCGAGCGGAAGTTCGTGCCCCCAGTTGGTGACGGGTCCCTGCAGGTTCACCGGGTAGACGGCCCACTGCGGTTCGCGGCCCGGCGACAGGCTGAGCGTGGCCACCGGCTCGTCGGGGTCGCCCTGCGTCTTGCCCGCCTCCCTGCTCAGCCCCCAACGGCTGAGCAGGGCCGCCCAGCCGTTCTGGCCCGGATCCCAGTCGGCGGGCAGCTTGACGAAGGCCTCGACGGTGTAGCCGGTGGGGAAGGTGGCGGTGTTGATCGGCGCCGTAGGGACGGTCTGCAGGTAGGCGCCGCGCAGCGGGTTCTTGGCGCCGCCGAAGCAGAGGCTGCCGTGCCCGGGCTGGTCGGGGTGGTGCTGGGCCGACCAGGTCAGCGCGGTCGCGGGGCTGCCCTGCACGGTGACCTTGGCGAGGTCGTTGCCGCGGCCCGACAGGTCCGCCACGGTGTCGGCGGCGGGCGAGCCGTCCTCGTGGGCGCCGTCGAAGCGCCAGTAGGCCACCGTGCCGGGGATCACCATGGACGGCGCGGGCCGCGACGGGCGGGGGACGACGGGTGCGAATCCCGCGAAGCGCCGCTCGAAGTCGATCGCCACCGAGAAGGAGTCCTGCGGGCCCGTCTGCTCGATCTCCAGGCGCTCCAGCGCGTTGAGGCGGCCGTCGTCCTGGCCGAGCAGCCACGGGGAGAAGGTCTCGACGTCGATCGTGTTCCTGGACAGGTCGAACCGGTAGAGCCTGATCATCCCGGCGCCGCCGTAGTAGCGGTTCTGGTAGTTCGCGATGTGCGCGTGGACGTCGTTGCCCGCGGCGTTCTTCCTGGTGGTCCGCGCGGGCGGCCAGTAGTGACCGTTCAGGGCCAGGAAGATCTGGTCGTTGCCCGCGACGAGCCGGTCCCACACCTGCGCGCCGAAGTCGGAGAAGCGGCCCTCCTCGCCGTAGGTGTCGGCGTAGATCAGCTCGTGGACGGTCAGGATCACCGGCGCCGTCGGATGCCGCCTGATGACGTCGGCCGCCCAGGCGATGCCCGCCGCCGACGGCCGCCAGTCCAGCGCGAGCACCAGCCACTCCCGGCCCGCGGCGCGGAAGGTGTGGAAGGTGTTGTACCCGTCGGGGCTGGCCCCGCCGAAGGAGCGCGAGCGGCGGAAGCGGCGGGGCCCGAAGGCGTCCAGGTACGGCGTGGCGCCGCGCTGGTCGTCGGTCGAGGAGTCGATGTCGTGGTTGCCGGCCAGCACGCTGTACGGCAGGCCCCGCCGGTCAAGGAGCTCGAAGGCCTTGCCGATCGGCTCGAACTCGTGCTTCAGACCGTTCTGGGTGAGGTCGCCCAGGTGCGCCAGGAAGACGATGTTGTCCTCGCGGCCCCTGTCCAGCAGGTAGCGGAAGGACGCCTCGACGGGTTCGGGCCTGATGCTCGTGTCGTCGAAGAGGTACTGGGTGTCCGGCATCACGGCCACGGTGAAACGCGGGCTGTCCGTGTCGGGCCGCCATCCGGCCGTCCCGGCCTCGCTCGAGGCGGCCGCTTCGGACGCGGCGGCCGGCGTGACCGTCAGGCCCATCGCGGCCGCCGTGCCGACGCCGGCCAGCCCGGTGGCCCGCAGGAACGAGCGGCGGCTGGAGGCCGACGATCCGCTGGAGTGGTGCTGCATGCCGTGCTCCCCATCTCCGCCTGCCACGCGGGCATCCGGAGTCTCACAAATCCCGGAAATCGCCCACGTCTCGTGAGCCACGTCCTGATTGTGGGAGTGAACGGAAGCGCCCGGCTGATCTTCCGGCAACGGCCGAGGAAGCCCGGGTGAACATCACAGCGAACGGCCGCGCCGCCCTGCGACGGCGGATCCGCTGTCCGCCGCCGAGGAAGAGGCGGCTGCGAGGTCTCCACGTGCCCCGAAAAAGATGCGTGTCACGAAAGATTGCGTGGCACGCACTTTTGTGTAGAGTGATCTCATGGGGTTGAGAGAGCGCAAGAAGGAAGAGCTGCGGATCGCCCTCAGCTGGGCGGCGATCCGGCTGACCGTCGAGCGCGGCTTCGACAACGTCAAGGTGGAGGACATCGCCGCCGAGGCGGGCGTCTCACCCCGCACGTTCAACAACTACTTCTCGAGCAAGGCGGAGGCGATCGCCGCGCGGCATCGCGAGCGGGCCGCCCAGATCGCGCGGGAACTGCGTGCGAGGCCGGCCGACGAGCCGCTGTGGGAGGCCATCGTCCAAGCCGTCGCGGCACGCTTCGTCCTCGGCATGACCGAGGACGAGGCGCCCTCCGACGAGGGCTGGAACGCCGGCATCCGGCTGATGCTGCAGCACCCGGCGATCCAAGGGGAACTCCTGCGGGCGAGCCGGGCCGCGCAGGAGGAACTGGCCGCCACCGTGGCCGAGCGGACCGGCACCGATCTCGACCGCGATCTCTACCCGCACCTGGTCGCCGGGTCGGTCGCCGCCGTCTTGTCGGCGGTGTCGGACCTGCTGCTGCGTGCCGACTCGCGGCCTCCGGTCGCCGAACTGCTGCGCGACGCCTTCCGCCAGCTCACCGCGGGGCTCCCCACGCCCTGACCCCCGTCCGCGAGATCAACCGGCCGCGCGCCGGTCGATCCGTCATGCCCTCGAACACCCTAGGAGAGGTGTCATGGTCACAGACGTCGTCATCGCCGGAGCAGGCCCGAACGGTCTCATGCTGGCCTGCGAGCTCAGCCTGGCCGGCGTGCGCCCGCTGGTCGTGGAACGGCTCCCCGAGCGCACCCAGGAAAGCCGGGCCAACGGACTGGTCGGCCAGGTCGTGCGGATGCTCGACCGGCGCGGCCTGTACGAACGGCTCGCCGGAACCACCGACCCGCCCGCGCCGACCCCCGGTTTCGTGTTCGGCGCCCTGCCGCTGAACCTGCGCATGCTCGAGGACAACCCGCTCCACACCCTGCTGGCCCCACAGCGCAAGATCGAGCAGATGCTGGAGGAGCGGGCGATCGAGCTCGGCGTGGAGATCCGCCGGGGCCAGGAGGTCACCGGCTTCACCCAGCACGAGGACCGCGTCGTCATCGAGGTCTCCGGCGCGGCCGGGCCGTACCGGATCGAGGCCCGCTACCTGGTCGGCGCGGACGGCGGGCACAGCATCACGCGCAAGCTCGCCGAGATCGCCTTCCCCGGGGTGACCACCGACCACACGATCTCGCGCACCGCCCACGCCAGGGTGCCCGCCGAGCTCGTCGACCCGGCCACCGGCGGGCTGGACCTGCCCGGATACGGTCCGATCCCGCCGATGCTGCATCACCGCACCGAGCGCGGCATGTTCGTCTACGCGCCGCTGCCCTCCAGCCCGTGGCCACTGGTCACCACGACCGAATGGAGCCAGGAGGACGCCGAAGGGCCGCTGACCATCCCCGAGCTGCGGGCCAGCATCGGCCGGGTGCTCGGCGTCGACATCGAGCTCGGCGCGCCCGAGGGCGAAGGGCCGCACCTGCTGCGCAAGCTCACCGGCGGCAACACCCGGCTGGCCGAACGGTTCCGCGACCGGCGCGTGCTCCTGGTCGGTGACGCCGCCCACGTGCACTCCGCGATCGGCGGCCCCGGGCTCAACCTCGGCCTGCAGGACGCGGTCAACCTCGGTTGGAAACTGGCCGCCGTCATCGGCGGCCGGGCCGAGGAGGACCTGCTGGACACCTACGAGGCCGAGCGCCGCCCGGCCGCCGAGCGAGTGATCATGTCCACGCGAGCCCAGGCCGCCCTCGTCGCCCCCGGCAGCGAGGTCACCGGGCTGCGCGAGCTGTTCACCGAACTGCTCGCCGACCCGGACAGCCTGCGGCGCGTCGCCGATCTCATGTCGGGCAACGACATCCGCTACGCCGCAGGCGACCATCCGCTGGTGGGCCGGTGGGCGCCCGACCTGATCCTCGACGACGGAGCGCGACTGGCCGAGCTGACCAGGGACGCCGGGCCGCTGCTGATCGACTTCACCGGCGGGGACTGGGGGCACCCACAGGTGCGGGGACGCTCCGCCGGGTCCTGCACGGCCCTGCTGGTGCGGCCCGACGGGTACGTGGCCTGGGCGACCGACGTGCCGGAGCCTGACGAGAAGTCGCGCGCGTCGCTCGAGGCCGCCCTCGCCCGCTGGTCGCTGACGCTCACCGCCGCCTGACCTGCTCGCAGGAGGCGTTCTTCGAACGTTGCCTGGCCGGCAGGACCATTGACCCCGGCGAGCAGGCCTGACGGCTCTGGGCGCGGAATGCGGGCGGGGAGGAGTCTGAGACAGGCACCTCCTTCAAGGGGCGGAGGGATGACATGAAACGCTCCATGACCGTGGCGACGCTGACAACCGCAGCTGTGGCATCCGCCGTAGCGGTGAGCGGAGGCGTCCTCGCCACCGCCGACCGCCGGCCGGAACCCACCGCCACGGCCGCCGGGTGGCAGCAGCCCTGCCGGCCGATGGGAGCGACGCACCGGATCGTGGCGGGGAAGTCGCCGACTTCGCCCGCACGGTGCGCGACAGCCAGCACGCTGAGATGTTCCAGATGCAGCGCTACGCGGGTATCGGCTAGAGGCGTGTCGCGGTGCGGACGAGGTCGGCGACGGCTTTGGATCTGCTGTGTGGTGGCCAGGCGATGACGGTCGTGACGGCCGGTGCGTCCGGCACCGGCACGATGGCGTGGTCGTCGCGTAGCCGGTCTCGGAGCGACTCGGGTACGACGGCGCAGGCCAGTCCGAGCGCGATCAGTTGGAACAGTTGGGTATGGTCGCGCACCTGCGGGCCGGGGCCGTCCGGATGGCCGCCATCTCGTCCAGGCCAGCGCGGCAGGGGCAGGTCCGTCTGGGCGTTGACCTCGACCAACGACAGATGCGCCCGGTTGGCGAGGGGATGACCCTTGGGCAGGACCACGACCTGCTGTTCGGTGTGCAGATCCTCGGTGTCGAATCCGGCTGTCGTGTCGTAAGGCCGGTGGAGCAGAGCAACGTCGGCACGCCCGGTGCGCAGCAGACTTTCCGGCTCGCCCGGCCCGCACAACATCACCTCGACTGCCACGGAGCCCGGTTCAGCGGCGTAGGCGTCCAGAAGCTTCGCCAACAGTTCCCTGGACGCTCCGGCCTTGGCGGCCAGCACCACACCCGGCTGGTCGCCCGCGGCACGGCGGGTTCGCCGCTCGGCGGCTTCGACCGCGTCGAGCGCGGTCCGGGCCTCCCGCAGCAGCACCGACCCGGCCTCGGTCAAGGCGATGGCGCGAGCAGTGCGGTGCAGCAGAACGACTCCGAGCCGCCGTTCCAGCTGCTGGATCGCCCGCGACAGGGGTGGTTGCGCCATCGCGAGCCGTTGTGCCGCCCGCCCGAAGTGCAACTCCTCGGCGACGGCGACGAAGTATCGCAACTCCCGCGTCTCCACCCGCTCATCGTATCCAGCGCTGACCACGACCAATACCCGTGCGGTATCGCCGCCCACCCGACCGGTCTTGGACGCCCCACCCGAGTCCGCAACATGATCGACGGTATGAGTGAACGGACGATCGCGCTGGTGACCGGCGCGAACAAGGGAATCGGATACGAGATCGCCGCTGGCCTGGGCGCGCTCGGCTGGCGAATCGGTGTGGGCGCGCGCGATCGGCAACGCCGCGACACCGCGGTGGAGAAGCTGCGCGCGGCCGGGACCGATGCGTTCGGTGTGCCGCTCGACGTGACCGACGACGCAAGTGTGGCCGCGGCGGCCGAGCTGATCGCCGGCCATGCCGGAGGGCTCGATGTTCTGGTCAACAACGCCGCGATCACCGGCGGCATGCCGCAGACACCTACCACGGTCGATCCCGCGACCGTGCGAGCTGTCGTGGAAACCAACGTGATCGGGGTCATCCGGGTCACCAACGCGATGCTGCCGATGCTGCGCGACTCGGCATCACCACGGATCGTCAACATGTCCAGCAGCGTCGGCTCGCTCGCCCTGCAAACCACACCCGGCATCGACATGGGCCAGGTTCCGGCCGCCTACTTGGCCTCGAAGACCTTCCTCAACGCCCTCACCATTCAATACGTCAAGGAACTGAGCGACACCAACATCCTGATCAACTCCGGCTGCCCCGGTTTCACCGCCACCGACCTCAACGGCTTCCGAGGCGTCCGCACACCACAACAGGGCGCGGCCATCGCGATTCACCTCGCGACCCTGCCCGACGACGGACCGACCGGCGGATTCTTCGACGACGCCGGAACTGTGCCCTGGTGATCAGCACACCGGTGCCCACCATTCCCGTTCTCGAGGTCAGCCGCGCGTCGTGCATCGAAGGAGAAGCAAGACAATGGCAAAGGCAGTCAGGTACGACGAGTTCGGCGGAACCGAGGTCTTGCGGGTCGACGATGTCGACCGCCCCGTGCCTGACGACGGGCAGGTCCTGATTCGGGTCAAGGCGGCAGGCATCAACCCCGGTGAGGCGGCCATACGCACCGGCGCGATGGCCGACATCTTTCCCTCGACGTTTCCGTCAGGGCAAGGCAGCGATCTCGCCGGGGTCGTCGCCGAGGTCGGCGTCGGAGTCGACCGATTCTCGGTCGGCGACGAGGTGATCGGGTTCTCCGAGAAGCGGGCCGCCCAGGCCGAGTTGGTCCTGGTCGACGTCGACAACCTCACACCCAAACCGAGCGGCGTCCCCTGGGAGGTGGCTGGCGGCCTGTACGTCGCCGGGGTGACTGCCTGGAGGGCAGTGCATTCCGTGCAACTCGACAAGGGGGAGACCGTTGTCGTCTCCGCGGCAGCCGGAGGAGTCGGCTCGCTCGCCGTTCAGCTCGCTCGCCGTGACGGAGCCACGGTCATCGGCCTGGCGAGCCGGCACAACCACGAGTGGCTGCAAGCACACGGTGTGATCCCGGTCGCATACGGCGACGGCGTCACCGACCGGATCAAGGCCGCCGCACCGAACGGCATCGATGCCTTCATCGACACCCACGGCGGCGGGTACGTCGAACTGGCCCTTGCCCTCGGCGTCGCTGTCGAACGGATCGACACCATCGCCGATTTCGCGGCAGCCGCCAAGTACGGAGTCAAGACCGAACCCGGAACCAACGCCAGACCGGGCGCCGAGGTACTTGCCGAACTGGCCGCCCTGATCGCCGACGGACACCTCGAAGTCCCGATCGCCAACGTCTACCCGCTGACGCAGGTCCGCCAGGCCTACACCGAACTCGAACGCCGACACACCCACGGCAAAATCGTGCTCAGACCCTAACCGGCACCATGCGACGCAGCGCGCTCAAGGCTCTGCTCAACCGCAGGATGATCCCCGTCGGTGGGCCCGCCCGCCGGGCAGCGCGCGCCGGGACGGGGTGCCGGTCGACGCCTATCCGCGTGAGCCCGCCGACACCGGGTTCCCGCAGCGTGACTACCCGTGGGGCATCGAGGGCGAGCAGTCGGCGGTGGCGACCGGGGTGGTCGCGGTGCTGACGACGGCGAAGGACGGCAGGTCGGAGTGGCTCGCGGCGGGTCAGGCGTTGCAGCGGGTGCTGTTGTACGCGTGCGCGTACGGGGTGAGCGCGGCCTTCCACACGCAGGCGCTGGAGGTGCCGCTGCTGCGAGAGTTCTTGCGTGAGGAGCTGTGCGGAGGCGCGCGTCGTGCCCGGAGTACAAGGTCACCGCCGTGCGCCTGGGCGGCGGGAGGTGCGGGACGTGACCTTCGCCGCCGCATCCGGGGCCTTTCGCCTCTTGGCAGCCGGCTCGCAGCGGGGGTGGATGGGAGTGAAGTCTCCATCGCGGAGAGCCGAAACCCTGGCTGAGGAAAGCGGCACCATGAAAGCCAAACAGTGGACCGTGCAGATCTACATCGCCGAGGACGGAGACGACACCACGGCCAAGGCCGAACTCATCACGAGGGAGGGCACGCATCTGTCCGGAACCGGCCGGGCGCGGCGCAATCCGACCGATCCGTCGATCCCCGAGATCGGTGACGAGCTCGCGGCCTCGCGCGCACTCGCCGATCTCGCCGACAAGCTGGCCGTCGTCACGCAGCGCGACATCGCCCGCTTCGTGGACGCTCCGATGCCCAAATGGTCGTGGTGAACACCCGTGCCTGCTCACTACCCGCGCGGGACACGGGCGCCACGCTGACGAATGTGACGGACGTGACGGACGGCCGGGCTCTTCGGCGCCGGATCCGGGACCTCAGCCCCCTGTACGGAACGTTCCAGACGCCGATACTGGAGTCATGACACGGTCGGACCCCGGCGCGTTCCCGCTGACGTTGGGGGTCGAGGAGGAGTTCTTCCTCCTCGACTCGGACACCGGCGTGCTCGCTCCCATGGCGACGCAGGTACTGGCCGGTCTCGACGGCCACGACGGCATCAAACCCGAGGCTCTGCGCTATCAGCTCGAGACGGTCACCGGCGTCTGCGCGACGATCGACCAGGTGGAGCGCGAGGTCGCCCGCCGGCGCGTGATCGCGGCGACGGCGGCAGAGCAGGTCGGCTGCCATCTGGTGGCCTCCGGGGTCGCACCGGGATTCCTCCCGGACCTGGTGCCCCTCACCGACCATCCGCGCTACCGGCGGCTGGCCCAGCGCTATCCGCGGCTGGTGGCCACGACCGGCACCTGCGGGTGCCACGTGCACGTCGGCGTCCCGTCGCGCGAGCTGGGACTGCAGGTGATCGGGCGGTTGCGGCCATGGCTGGCGACGCTGCTCGCCATCAGCGCCAACTCGCCCATCGCCGGACACCGGGACACCGCCTGGGCGAGCCGGCGGTACCTCCGCTGGTCGCGATGGCCGTCGGCGGTGGCCCCCCGCGCCTGGCGCGACGTCGAGGAGTACGACGCCGAGGTGCGCGAGCTGGTCAGGACCGGCAAGATCCTGGACGAGCGCTCGGCCTACTTCCACGCCCGGCTGTCACCCCGCTACCCGACCGTCGAGGTGCGCGTCATGGACACCTGCCTCAGCGTCGACGACACCGTGCTCGTCGCCGCGCTGGTGCGGGAGCTGATGGCCGCCGCCGTGGCGGACATCCGGGAGGGCGTGCCCGTCACGCCGCTGACCGACGACCAGGTGGCCGCGGACCTGTCGGCCGCCGCCCGGCACGGGCTCGGCGCGGCGGCCGCGCTGCCCGACCGCGTCGCCCTGGCCGAGCCGGTCTGCACGCTGCTGGCCGCCTTCGTCCATCGCGGCACCGGCGCGGACCGGCAGCGGGCCTTGTGGCAGCGGGCCGGCACGCTTCCCGCGTTCGCCAAGCTCATGGCCGAGGCCACGCTCGGCTCGGCGGTCGCCGCCCTGTCCCGCGGCACCTGCCTGGTCTGACCACCAGCGCGCCCTGGCCCTCTATGTCTGGAAGGGCCGGCCGCCGTCGTGGTGCCAAGCCGGCCGCCGTCGCGGCACCGAGCCGGACGGCGACCGGGCGACGATCACACCGCGCCTCAGGCCGACACCGGCTCGGGCTCGTCGCTGCTGTCCTTGCTGTCCTTGCTGTCCTTGCCGTCCTTGGCGGCCGGACGGCCGGCGTCCGCGGCCGGGACGTGGAGGATGCCGCCCCGCGCGTCGTACTCGTCGGCCTGCGGGTCGTCGAACCAGATGCCGCCGTCCCGCAGGTAGCGGAAGGCGAAGGTGAGCCCCTGCGGCACCGTCACGGTGACGGCGTGCCGGCCGTCGGGGCCCTTGGTCATCGGGTGGACGTAGGGGTCCCAGTCGTTGAAGTCGCCGACGACTGAGACCGGCCCGGTGACCTCGCCGGGCAACGAGAAGGTGATCGCGACCATGGCATTCTTGTCCGGCTTACCGCGCGAGATCATCTTTTCCCCCTGCATGCAGTGATGACTGGTGATGTCTCCTGCCGTCGTACGGCAGTCCGCGTACCCGGACAACGGAGCCACGCCGTCCATGACAGGCTCTTGACCGCGAAAGCACGTTCACCCCCGATTCCGGGCTTTTCGCCGCTGCCCGGACGTCACCTCGCCCGCGAACGGTCCTACCCACCGCCGACGTCACTTCCGCGATCGGTGCAGGATCCGGTCCAGGCGCGCGGCGGCGTAGCCGAGGACCGACAGCGCCGTGACGACGAGGAGATCGCCCGCGGCCAGCGGCTCGGTGCCGAGCAGCTCCCGCAGGGGCGGCAGGTACAGCCCGGCCAGTTGCAGGACGAAGGCGCCCGCGACGGCGAGCAGCAGCAGCGGGTTGGCCAGCGAGCCCGGCCGGGTGCGGGAGCCGAGCGCCACGCCGAGCTGGGCGGCGCCGAGAGCGAAGAAGATCATGCTCTGCCAGGGGCGGTCCGTCTGGTAGGCCCACACGCCGACACCGAGGCAGACCGCGGTGAGCACGACGGCGACGCGGACGACGCGTTGCCACAGCCCGGCGCCCAGGATGCTCTGCGACGGCGGACGGGGCGGTGTCGCCATGGCTTGCGGGATGGCGGGCTCGCCGCCCAGCGCCACCCCGGGCAGCCCGTGGGTGAGCAGGTTGATCCACAGGATCTGGGCGGGCAGCAGCGGAAGCGCGAGGCCGACGGCCGGGCCCAGCAGCATGACGGCGATCTCGGCCGCGCCGCCGGACAGGCCGTAGACCAGGAAGCGGCGGATGTTGGTGTAGACCCGGCGACCCTCCTCGACCGCCGCCACCACGGTGTTCAGGTCGTCGTCGGCCAGCACCAGATCGGCGGCCTGACGGGCGACCTCGGTGCCGCGCCTGCCCATGGCCACCCCGATGTCGGCGCGGCGCAGGGCGGGCCCGTCGTTGACGCCGTCGCCGGTCATGGCGAGGATCTCGCCGCGTTCGCGCATGCTCTGGACGAGGACCAGCTTCTCCTCGGGGGTGGCTCTGGCGTAGACGGCGGCGTTCTGCCCGTCGAGCCCCCCGGCGGCGCGGCAGTCGACCACGGCGTCGCCGGCGTCGATGATGCCCAGGTCGGTGGCGATGGCGCGAGCCGTACCCGGATGATCGCCGGTGATCAGGACCGGCCGGATGCCCGCCCGCCGGCACGCGGCGATGGTCGCCGCCGCGGCGGCGCGCGGCGGATCCATGATCGCGACGAGCCCGAGCAGGGACAGGCCCCGCTCCTCGGCGTCCTGCGGTACGTCGGCCAGGTCGGCCCTGGCGACGGCCAGCACCCGGTAGCCGTCCCGGGCGAGCTCGTCGGCCCGCGCTCTGGCCCTGGCCAGCAGGGCGGGCTCGTCCACGAGGGCAGCCGCGTGGAGCAGCGCCTCCGGGGCGCCCTTGCACAGCACCACGGCGCCCCGGCCACCGGCCCGCCGGTGCACGGTGGTCATGCGCTTGCGCCCGCTGTCGAAGGGGATCTCGGCGTACCGGGGCAGGCCGCGCTCCAGCTCCGGACGGCGCAGGCCCGCCTTGGCCGCGGCCGCGAGCAGCGCCGCCTCGGTGGGATCGCCGATCGCGATCCACTCTCCCTCGTCGCCGGCGGACAGGGTGGCGTCGTTGCACAGCGCCGCCGCGGTCAGCAGGCCGGTGAGGCTCCGGTCATCGAGGGTTCCCTCCCGGGTGATCTCGCCGTCCGGCGCGTAGCCCGAGCCGGAGACCGCCGCCTCACCGGCGGGTGTCCACAGCCGCCTGACCACCATGCGGCCCTCGGTCAGCGTGCCGGTCTTGTCGGTCGCCAGCACGGTCACCGATCCCAGCGTCTCCACCGCGGGCAGCCTGCGCACCAGCGCATTGCGGGCGGCCATCCGGCGGGCGCCCAGAGCCAGGCTCAAGGTCACGACGGCGGGAAGCGACTCCGGTACGGCGGCGACCACCAGACTGATCGCCGTGATCACCATCAGCTCGATCGGCTGGCCGCGCACCAGCCCCAGGGCCAGCACCAGCGTGCACAGCAGGACGGTGACGCCGGCCAGCAGGCGGCCGACCCCCATCAGGCGCCGCTGCAGCGGGGTCAGGCCCGACCCCTGGGCCATCAGGGCGGCGATCCGGCCGGTCGCGCTGGCCACGCCGGTCGCGCCGGCCACCGCCCGCCCACGGCCCCGCACCACGACGGTTCCGGACGACACCTGCTCCTCACGCGCCTTCTCCACGGGGACCGACTCACCGGTCAGGGCCGACTCGTCGACGAGCAGGGCCGCCGACTGCGTCACCCTGGCGTCGGCGGGCACGATGTCGCCCTCGGCCAGCACCAGGAGGTCGCCCACCACCACGTCGGCGGCCGGCACGTGCTGCTCCACGCCGTCCCTGATCACCCGGGCGGCCGGGGCGGTGAGCCGCGTCAGCGCCGTGATGGCACGGTCGGCCCTGATCTCCTGGCTCACACCGACCGCGGTGTTGACCACGATCACCAGCATGATCACCGTCGTGTCGCTCCAGTCGCCGGTGACGATGGTCAGCACCACGGCCACCAGCAGCACCAGGATCAGCGGATCGCGCAGCTGGGACAGGATCCGGCGCCACAGCGGCACCGGGGGCTTCTCCGGCAGCAGGTTCGGTCCGTCGCGATCAAGGCGGTCAGCCGCCTCGGCCGATGAGAGCCCGTGGGGCGCGGTGGTGGTCGCCGACATCCTGCCCGTCCTCCGGTGTCTCCGTCGAGTGTCTTCGTCGAGTGCCTGGCACGTGATCTCAGTCTTCGGCGTGCCGCGCGGCCTGAACAGGGACGAAGGTCCCCGATACCCGGCCGTGCGAGGTGGCGTGCCGCACACCGGCGGGACCGCCGGGCAGCGAAGAGCACGCCAAGGGTGACCCCTCGCCGCGCTGCTGAGAAGATGTGAAACGTGCCCGATCCACTCATGCCGAACATGCGACTCGACGAGCTGCTGGCCGAACTCCAGGTCCGGTTGAACGCCGTGCTGGCCACCCGTGACCGGGTGCACGCCTTGCTGGACGCGGTGGTGTCGGTGGGCAGTGACCTGGATCTGGAGACGATGCTGCGCCGGCTCGTGGAGACGGCGACCGATCTGGTGGACGCCAGTTACGGGGCGCTGGGCGTGGTGGGGGAGGAGCGGACGCTTCTGCAGTTCATCCCGGTGGGGTTGAGCGAGGAGGAGATCGCCAGGATCGAGCACTGGCCGCACGGGCTGGGTCTGCTGGGGTTGTTGATCAAGGATGCGCGGCCGTTGCGGCTGGGGCGGATCTGCGATCATCCGGAGTCGTACGGTTTCCCGCCGGGTCATCCGCCGATGGGGACGTTTCTCGGGGTGCCGATCAGGGTGCGGGACGAGGTGTTCGGCAA
>NZ_JBSGJX010000060.1:26915-45114 GCF_053605785.1 Nonomuraea sp. NPDC003754 | reverse complement strand
TCTTGCCCACACCGAACCCGCCCGCCACGACGATCTTCGTCGAGGTCAGGCCGCTAGAGCCTGCGAAGTCCACTTAGCACCCTTTCCAGCAGGTTCCTGTTCGGCATGCCCGCGTCCAGCTGCGGCTGGTAGATCCGCACCAGACCCTCCGCCTCCATGTCCGCGATCAGCACCCTGGCCACGCCGAGCGGGATGGCCAGCAGCGCCGACACCTCCGCGACGGACCTGATCTGGCGGCAGAGCTCGCTGATCGCGCGGTATTCACGGGTGTGGTTCATGCCGAGCTGCGCCGAGGTCGCCGAGGAGACCAGCGCCTCCATCGCCAGGTTGGTGCGCGGCGCGGTGCGCCCGCCGGTGAGCGAGTACATCCGCACCAGCGAGGGGCGCTCCTCCTCGGGAGGGGTGGGCGCGGGGCCGTAACCCGGCGGCTGGCCGTACCCCCTGCCGTAGTCCGCCGGCGGCCCATATGGAGGAGGGCCGTCATTCCACGAAGCCACGATCGTCTCCCATCACCAGGGGTGCGCGGATGACAGTTCCGCCCGTACGGCGGGCGTGAGCACCTGGCCCGCCCTTTCGACCAGCACGGTCATCTGGTAGGCGACCAGGCCCATGTCGCATTCGGGCGCGGCCAGCACCGCCAGGCACGAGCCGTCGCTGATCGACATCACCAGCAGCAGCCCGTGCTGCATCTCCACGACGGTCTGGGTGACCCCGCCGCCCTCGAAGACCCTGGAGGCGCCCTGCACCAGGCTGATCAGCCCGGCGGCCACGGCGGCGAGCTGGTCGGCGCGGTCCTTCGGGAACCCGCGCGAGAACGCCATGGGCAGCCCGTCGGAGGAGACGACCACGGCGTGCGCCACACCGGGCACCTCCTCGACGAAGCCGCTGACCAGCCAGTTGACGTCCCTGGCGGCCTGGCTCAACTCCTTCACCGCTGCTCCTCCTCCTGCGCGTTGTCGAGCTCGGCGCGGCCCTTCCGCACGCCCTGCTGGAAGCTGGCCAGCCTGCTCCTGATCCGGTCGGGCGAGACCGGCGGCATCGGCGGCGTGGGAGCTGCGGACTGCGGGGCGGCGGCGGTGCCCGGCACCAGGTTCGCTCTGGGCTTGCGCTTGGGCAGGCCCGAGGAGGTGAGGCCGCCGAGGCTGGGGTCGCTGGCCGCGCGGGCGGCCTGCCAGCCCGCGTCGGCGGGCGACGACCAGGCGTCGGGCGAGGGTGCGCCCTGCGGGGACGCGACGGGCGGTTCCGGCGGGTACGGATCGGCCGGCTGTGCCGTCGCGGGCCTGCCCGGCACGCCGCCCCCCACGGTGGGTCCCGCAGCGGGCCCCGCGCTGGGTCCCGCGTGCGGACCGGTGTCGAACGCGGGGGCGTCCGGGGTGTCCGGGGCGTCGGAGAAAGGTTCCGGCCGCTTGAACCAGCTCGACTCCACCGCCGCGAAGATCGGCAGGTACTCCTCCTCGCCGGTGTCGAGCGAGGAGGTCTCCACCCTGGGGAGAGGGCTGGTGGCGTCGGGGAAGCCGGACCTGGGTGGCGCGTCGAAGGAGTCGAACGGGCGGCGGTCGAGCGTGCCGTACGAGTCGGGGCCCTGGGAGCCGCCCAGGCCGGGCATCTCGCGGAAGCCGGGACCGTCGTCCGGAGCGTGCCCGCCGCGCTTGGGCAGCCCGTTGGCCGTGAAGTCGGAGGTGTAGTCGGACGGGAAGTCGGAAAGGTCGGCCGAGGGCGCGTCGTTGGTGCCGAACCAGTCGACGGGCGGCGAGTCGAGCACCGGCGCGCCCATGGGCGAGGGCTTCAGGTCGTCGAGCATGGGCCGCTCGTACGGCTGGGGCCCGGCCTGCGGCGGCACCATCGGCTGGAGCGGCACCTGCGGGCCCGACGGCAGCTGCGACATCGGCGACATGGGCGGTATCTGCGGCACCTGCGGCATCTGCGGCTCGGACGGCGAGCCGTGCAGGGGCGGCATGCCCTGCCCCGCCGGGAAGCCGTGCCCTGGCTGCTGGCCGGGGATGGCGGTCAGCAGGCTCTCGGGGATGAGCACCATCGCCGTGAGGCCGCCGACGTCCTGCCTGCGCAGCTGCACGCGGACGTTGTGCCGGAGCGCCAGGCGGCCGACCACGAACAGGCCCATCCGCCGCGACACCGACACGTCCACCACCGGCGGGTTGGCCAGCCGCCAGTTGGCCTGGGAGATCTCCTCCTGGCTCATGCCGATGCCCTGGTCGGTCACCGCGATCATGACGCCGCCGCCGTCGATGCGGCTGCTGGAGACCGTCACCTTGGTGTCGTTCGAGGAGAAGGACACGGCGTTCTCCACCAGCTCGGCCAGCAGGTGGACGGTGTCGGTGACGGCCTGGCCGGCGATGGCGACCTCGGAGGCGCCCTGGATGACGACCCTGTCGTAGCTCTCGACCTCGCCGAGAGCGGCGCGGACGATGTCCATCAGCTCGACGGACTGGGTCCACTTGCGGGCGGCCTCCTGGCCGGCGAGCACCAGGAGGTTCTCGCTGTTGCGGCGCATGCGGGTGGCCAGGTGGTCGAGCTTGAACAGGTCACCGAGGCGGGTGTCGTCCCGCTCGCCGCGTTCGAGCCGCTCGATGAGCGTCAGCTGGCGTTCGACCAGGGTCTGGCTGCGGCGGGAGAGGTTGACGAACATCGCGTTGACGTTGGCGCGCAGCTTGGCCTCGTCGCCGGCCAGCCGTACGGCCTCGCGGTGGACCTCGTCGAAGGCCCGCGCGACCTCGCCGACCTCGTCGCGGGAGAAGACCCCGATCGGGGTGACCTCGGCGGAGACGTCGCTGTCGCGCGCCTCGCGCAGGCGCTGGACGAATCCGGGCAGCCGCTCGCCGGCGATGTCGAGGGCCTCGCTGCGCAGCCTGCGCAGCGGGCGCACCAGCGAGCGCGCCACGCCGGTGGTGATGAGCAGGACGGCCAGCAGCAGCGCCACGACGGCGCCGGCCACCAGGTAGGCGCGCTTGGTCTCGGCCCCGGCCAGTTCCTCGCTGCGCAGCACGATCGCGGCCGACTGCCGCTCCTCGACCGAGCGCATGGACTCGACGATGACGGTGGCGGCCTCGAACCACTCGCGCGCGTCGTCGCGCTTGGCGAGGTCGAGTCCCTTGAGCGGGGCGCCGGTGCTCACCCTGGTGAGGACCAGCTCGCGCAGGAAGCGCGCCCGGTCGGCGCCGCGGCCGTTGACCGTCTCGTCGAACAGGCGGCGTTCGGCGGCGGTGGCCTCGGCGGCGAAGGCCTTGCGCTGGTTGGCCTCGTTGGACTGCTCGCCGAGGAAGGTCTTGAGCTGTTCCTGCTCGAACCTGCCGACGACCAGCACGCTGGTGAGCAGCGCCTGCTGCAGCGAGGCGCTCTCCTTGGCCCGCGCGAGCGCGTCGAGCGTCGCCGACTGGCGTACCAGTTCCTCGTCCTCGCCGTTCTTGCCGAGCTCGTCGTTCAGGGTGAGCAGGTCGGCGATGACGGTGGTGTAGGCGTCGAGGGCGGCGCCGGGCAGCAGGTCGGAGTCGAGCGCCTGGTCGCGCAGCGCGGCGAGGTCCTCCAGGCGGTTCAGCACGGTCGCGACCTCGTCGCCCGTCCGGCCCGCGACCTCGGTGCCGAGGACGGCGGCGCTCTGCCGTACCTTGTCGGCCTGGGTGTCGACCCTGCTCATCTGGGTGCGGACGTCGGCCAGGCCGCGCTCGGGGCGGCCGAGGGTGATGTACCAGGCGGTGCGGGCGCGTTCGGCGCCGAGCTCGTGGGTGAGACCGCCGATCTGCTGGGCGAGCTTGGCCAGCTGGTTGGCGCGGTCGTAGTCGGCCGCCGCGCTGGTGGAGGCGACGACCTGGATGCCGCCGAGGAGGACGGCCGCTGCGGTCGGGACGAGGATCAGCGCGACTAATCGCGCGCGCACCCGCCAGTTGCGCAGCCGCCATCCACCGTGATCGGCGGCCTGGTCGGCGGCCTTGGCACTGGTTCTTCTACTCACCGAACGCAACCTCAGTTGGGGGGAGAGCCTCCCGTGAGACTCCTGGGAAAACTCCAGCAAGTGGCGGCTATTTCAGCACACCAATACCTGAACGACCAAACGAACATAACGCGACAAATCTAGTCGGGTACCACACAAGCGTCGATAACTTGGGGCCCCCAATTTCGGTCCGCCGTTATCGGATCCAGAGATGAAAATGTCGCTATATATCACCTTCTGTCCGGTTGTGGGGGTTTGCCGCGTTCCAGTTGAAGATCCACTCCGTAACGCCCGCGTCTCTACATGGTCACGACGTTGTGATTCGCGTTATTCAGGCCCTATGTTGAGCCCCGTCGCGCCTACCCTCGACAACTCGGACCGGGCCAACCGCGGGGCCGGCAAGCTTCTGGAGGCAGCAAGTGGCAGCCGGGCAGGACAGTGCGGCGATCCAGGTCAGCGGGCTGTGGAAGATCTTCGGCCCGCGGGCGGATCGCGTCATGAAAGGCCCTGACAAAGATCTCGACCCGGCCGAACTACGCGAGAAGACCGGCTGCACGGCCGCCGTCAGAGACGTCACGTTCGATGTCAGACCAGGCGAGATGTTCGTCGTGATGGGTCTGTCGGGAAGCGGTAAGTCCACCCTGGTGCGCTGCCTGACCCGCCTCATCGAGCCGACGGCCGGAAAGATCTCCATTGGCGGCCAGGACGTGATCGCCGCCGCCCCCGCCCAGCTACGGGAATTACGCCGCCATCACGTCAGCATGGTCTTCCAGCACTTCGGCCTGCTGCCGCACCGGCGCGTCATCGACAACGTCGCCTACGGCCTGGAGATCCAGGGCGCTCCCAAACCGCGCAGGCACGAGCGCGCGAGAGAGATCCTTTCCCTGGTCGGCCTCGACGGGCACGCCACCGCCTACCCCGACCAGCTGTCGGGCGGCATGCAGCAGCGCGTCGGGCTGGCCAGGGCACTGGCCGTCGACCCCCAGGTGATGCTGTTCGACGAGCCGTTCAGCGCGCTCGACCCGCTGATCCGCCGCGACATGCAGGCCGAGGTCATCAGGCTGCACCGCGAGGTCGGCAAGACGATGGTCTTCATCACCCACGACCTGTCGGAGGCGCTCAAGCTGGGCGAGCGCATCGCGATCATGCGGGCGGGCCGGATCGTCCAGCTCGGGACACCGGAGGAGGTCGTGGGCGCGCCCGCCGACGACTACGTGGCCGACTTCGTCCGCGAGGTGCCGCGCAGCCACGTGCTGTCGCTGCGCTGGATCTGCCGGACGCCGGAGCCGGGCGAGCATCTGGACGGCCCCGTCCTCCCGGCCGGCACGATCATCAGGGACGCCATCCCCGCGGTGACCGGCTCGGCCAGGCCCATCCGTGTCATGGACGGGGACGAGCTGATCGGCGTGGTCGACCGCGTGGACATCCTGTCGGCGATGGCGCACGAGCCGGCCGTACCGGAGGAGATCCGGGTGCCCGAGCCCGCACCGTCACCCGAGGAGGCCGCGCAGCCCGGCGCGCACCAGGGCGAGGCCGGCGACCCGACGGGAGCGCACCCGGACCAGGGCGAGGGCGACGACGCGGCGGGAGCGCACCCGGACCAGGGCGAGGGCACGGCGCCCGTCCCGCAGGCGCGCGCATGAGCGGCGCCGTCGCCGTCGCGGACGCTCCCGGCATCCGCCGCCCGCCCCGCTGGGTCGTGCCCGCGGTCGCCGTCGCCGCCCTCGTGGCCGGCTACCTCACGCTGAACGGCACCGCCACCCTCCCGCACGACGACGAGGCGGCCGCCTTCCTCGCCGTCAACGACGCCCGCGACTGGGTCGACGCCAACAGGAACGACAACCCGCTGTTCCTGTACTTCATCAACTACGTCCGCATCTACCTCGGGCAGCTCTACACCGCCTTCGAGACCGTGCTGCAGGCGCTGGGCTGGCCCGGCCTGATCGGGGTGATCGGCGGCCTCGGCTGGTTGGCCGGCGGCTGGCGGATCGCGCTGCTCGGCTTGGCCGGATTCGCCTCCTTCGGGGTGCTCGGCGTCTGGGACGCCGGTGTCCGCACGCTCGCCCTGGTGCTCGCCTCCGTGCTGATCGCCCTGCTGATCGGGCTGCCGCTGGGCGTCTGGGCGGGCCGTTCGCCACGCCTGCGCAGGGCCCTGTCGCCGGTGCTCGACGTCATGCAGATCATGCCGACGTTCGCCTACCTGACCCCGATGGTGCTCTTCTTCGGCATCGGCCCCTCGTCCGCGACCGTCGCCACCCTCATCTACGCGATGCCGGTCGCCATCAAGATCACCGCGCTGGGGATCGAGCAGGTCTCCCGTACCGCGACCGAAGCCTCCGACTCGATCGGCGCCACCCGCTGGCAGACGCTGCGCAAGGTACAGCTGCCGATGGCGCGCGAGACGATCGCGCTGGCGATCAACCAGACCATCATGATGGCGCTGTCGATGGTCGTGATCGCCGCTCTCATCTCCGCCCCCGGCCTCGGCTCCGACATCATCCGCGGCCTGTCACGGGCCAACGTCGGCTTCATGCTGCCGGCCGGCGTCGCGATCGTCGTCATGGCGGTCGTCCTGGACAGGATGACGATGGCGGCGGCCCGCCGGAGCGCCGCGGGACCCCTCGGGTACGCCGTCGCGGGCGCGCCGGCCGTGGTCGGCCTGGCGCTCACCTTCGTGCTGCCCCCCGCCTTCCCCGAACAGTGGGTGCTGCCGATCGGCGGCCCCGTCAACGACGCGGTGGAATGGGCCAAGTTCAGCTGGTACGACGTCACCGAGGCGATCAAGAACATCACCTCCACGATCCTGCTCAACCCGCTGCAGGACGTGCTGACCTCCACGCCGTGGTGGCTGGTGGCCGCCGCCGTCCTGGCGCTGGCCTGGTGGGCGAGCGGGCCGCGCCCCGCGCTGGTCGCGCTGGCGTGCCTGCTGGCGCTGGCGGGGGTGGGGCTGTGGGAGCACAGCATGGCCACGCTGACCACCGTTCTGGTCGCCGCGGCCGCCGCGCTCCTGCTCGGCCTCGTCCTCGGCGTCGCCGCCGCGCGCTCGCGCGCCTTCTCGGCCGTCCAGCGTCCGCTGCTCGACGCGGCCCAGACGATGCCGTCGGTGGTCTACCTGCTGCCCGCGCTGGCGCTGTTCGGGCCGACGAGGTTCACCGCCATCTTCGCCTCGGTGATCTACGCGGTGCCACCCGTGGTGCGCCTGGTCGAGGACGGCATCCGCGGCGTGTCCCCCACCTCCGTCGAGGCGGCGCTTTCAGCCGGCTCCACCCGGCGCCAGCTGCTGTGGAAGGTCCAGCTGCCGATGGCACGCGGGGCCATCCTGCTGGCCGCCAACCAGGGCATCGTCATGACGCTCGCCATGGTCGTGGTGGGCGGCATGGTCGGCGCGGGCGGGCTCGGCTACGACGTCGTCACCGGCTTCTCCCAGCACTCCGACTTCGGCATGGGCTTCGTCGCCGGAGTGGCCACGGTGCTGCTGGGCATCATGCTCGACCGCATCACGCAGGGCGCCGACAGGCGCACTTCCCCCCACTCAAGAGGATGATCACCGGATGAAGATACGCCTCATGGCCGGGGTCGTCGCCCTCGGCCTGGCCGTCGCAGGGTGCGGCGGCGGCGCCAGGGTCGACGGCGGTACCACGGCGAGCCCCGCCACCCAGCCCAGCGGCTCGGCGAGCGCCGCGGCCGCGGGGACGGTCAGGATCGCCATCAACCCCTGGGTCGGATACGAGGCCAGCGCGGCCGTGATCGCGCAGCTGCTGCAGAGCCAGCTCGGCTACACGGTCGAGAAGAAGGAGCTCAAGGAGGAGGTCGCCTGGGCCGGCTTCGAGACCGGCGAGGTCGATGTCATCGTCGAGAACTGGGGGCACGACGACCTCAAGAAGAAGTACATCGACGAGAAGAAGGTCGCCGCCTCGGCCGGCTCGACCGGCAACAAGGGCGTCATCGGCTGGTACGTCCCGCAGTGGATGGCCGACAAGTACCCCGACATCACCGACTACAAGAACCTCAACAAGTACGCCGACCTGTTCAAGACCTCCGAGTCCGGCGGCAAGGGCCAGCTGCTCGACGGCGACCCCTCCTACGTCACCAACGACGAGGCGCTTGTCAAGAACCTGAAGCTGGACTTCAAGGTCGTGACGGGCGGCAGCGAGGCCGCACTGCTGGAGTCGGCGGCGCAGGCGCAGGAGCAGCAGAAGCCGCTGCTGTTCTACTTCTGGACCCCGCACTGGCTCTTCGACAAGGTCAAGCTGGCCAGGGTGAGCCTGCCGCCGTACACCGCCGGCTGCGACGCCGACCCCAAGAAGGTCGCCTGCGACTACGCCGAGCTCGACCTCGACAAGATCGTGAGCAAGAAGTTCGCCGACACCGGCGGCAAGGCCTATGAGCTGGTCAAGAACTTCACCTGGACCAACGAGGACCAGAACGCGGTCGCCAACGACATCCAGAACAACGGGATGTCCGCCGAGGCCGCCGCCAAGAAGTGGATCGACGCCCACACGGCCACGTGGCAGGCCTGGATCCCGAAGTAGACGATCGTGTGCCCCCGTCGCCGGCGGGGGCACGCCGGAGACCGCACATGAGAACCAAACTGCTGGCCGCGGCCCTCACGCTCGGCCTGATCCTCACCGGCTGCACCAGCGAAGCACCCCAGACCCCGAAGGCCACCGGCACCGTACGGCTGGCCGTCAACCCGTGGGTCGGCTACGAGGCCAGCGCCGCGGTGCTCGCCTACCTCCTCGAGCACGAGCTCGGCTACAAGGTCGAGACCAAGAAGCTGACGGAGGAGGAGTCCTGGAAGGGCTTCGAGAGCGGCGACGTCGACGTCATCGTCGAGAACTGGGGCCGCGACAAGGAGAAGAAGGAGTTCATCCAGGACAAGAAGGTCGCCGTGTCCGCGGGGCTGAACGGCAACAAGGGCGTGATCGGCTGGTACGTGCCGCAGTGGATGGTCGAGGAGTACCCGGACATCACCAACTGGCGCAACCTCAACAAGTACGCTCACCTGTTCAGGACCGAGAAGTCGGGTGAGCTCGGGCAGGTGCTCGACGGCGACCCCACCTTCGTCACCGCCGACGAGGACCTGGTCCGCAACCTGAAGCTGAACTACAAGGTCGTCTACGCGGGCAGCGAGGACGCGCTGATCAAGGCGATGCGGTCGGCCACCAGGACCAGGCGCCCGCTGCTGATGTACTTCTACCAGCCGCAGTGGCTGTTCACGCAGGTCAAGATGGCCAAGATCAACCTTCCGTCGTACGCGATCGGCTGCGACGCCGTGGCGGCGAAGGTGGCCTGCGACTACCCGCCGTACCTGCTCGACAAGATCGTCAGCAAGAAGTTCGCCGACACCGGCGGCAGGGCCTACGAGCTGGTCCGCAACTTCTCCTGGACGAACGACCACCAGAACGCGGTGGCCAGCGACATGACCGACGGCGGCATGTCGGCCGAGCAGGCGGCCAAGAAGTGGATCGACGCGAACAAGATCGTGTGGAAGGACTGGCTGCCCAGGTGAGCGGGCACCGGGCCCTCCCCCGGCCACCCCGGCGCGCGCCACGTCCCGGCCGCCGGCCGGGAGAAACCCGTCGCCATCCCGGGGGCACCGGCCCTCCCCCCGGGGAACCCGTCGCCCTCCCGGGGGCACCAGTCCCCCACCCCCGGGGGGGAAGCCGTCGCCGACTCGAAGGCACCGATCCTCACCCCCAGGGAACCCGTCGCCCTCTTGGGGCACCAGTCCCCACCCCTCCCGGGGGGAAACCCGTCGCCGACCCGAGGGCACCGGCCCTCACCCCAGGAACCCGTCGCCCTCTTGGGGCGCACCAGTCCCCCCCTCCCGGGGGAAACCCCGTCGCCGACCCGAAGGCACCGATCCTCACCCCCAGGGAACCCGTCGCCGCCCGGACGGAACCGGTCGGCGGCCCGGGGGCACCGGTCCCGCCCCCCGAGGAAACCGGCCGCCGTCTCGGGGGGCGCTGGTCCCGCCCCCCGGGGAAGCCGGTCGGCGGCACGGGGGGAACCGGTCGGCGGCACGGTCCGGCGTCATTCGGTCGGCGGCCCGCCCCGCGCCGTGACGTGGCCGGGCAGGATGGGAGGTGGGGCGCGTGATCGGTGAAGGGACCGCGATGAGGCTGATGCGGTTGTCGGGGGTGGCCGGCGCGATGGTCTTCGTCACCGCCTTCCTGGTGGAGGGCGCCACGCGGGGCGGCGGCTACGACCCGCTCCGGCATCCCGTCAGCTCGCTCGCCATCGGCGACCTCGGCTGGACCCAGACCGCGAACTTCCTGGTCACAGGGTTGCTCATGCTGGCCTTCGCGATCAGCCTGCGCGGCACCTCCCGCTGGGGCCTCGCCCTCATGCTCGCCTTCGCCGTCGGCCTGATCGGGGCCGGCCTCTTCGTGACCGACCCGGTGAACGGTTACCCGCAGGACACGCCGGCGACCTCCACCACCGCCGGCGCCCTGCACGACCTGTTCTCGCTGCTGGTCTTCGCGGGACTGCCCGCCGCGTGCTTCGTGTACGCCAGGCGCTTCGCCGGATGGGGCAGGCCCGGCTGGACGGCGTACTCGATCGTCACGGGCGTCGTCTTCCTCGCCGGCTTCGTGATCACCGGGGTCGGCTTCTCCGGCGCCGCCGGACTCTCCCCGATCGCGGGACTGCTCCAGCGGCTCACGCTCGTCGTCGGCCTGACCTGGGTGGCCCTGCTGGGCAGCGGAATCCGTACGGTGTACCGTACATAAGGTGACCGTCGAGTACACCGGCAAGGGCGACCCCGCCCGCAGCCTCGCCCTCCTGTGGCGCACCAGCGAACGCCCGAGCCGCAAGGGCAAGCCGGAGCTGAGCGTCGACCGCATCGTCAGGGCCGCCATCGAGGTGGCCGACGCCGAGGGGCTGGCGGCGCTGTCCATGCGTAGGGTCGCCGAACGGCTCGGCGTCGGCACCATGTCGCTCTACACCTACGTGCCCGGCAAGCCCGAACTGCTCGACGTCATGCTCGACACCGTCTACGGCGAGACCGCCCGCCCCGACGACCTCCCCGGCGGCTGGCGGGCCCGCCTGCTGCAGATCGCCCGCGAGAACTGGGCGCTCTACCTGCGCCACCCGTGGCTGCTCCAGGTCGCCACCAGCCGTCCTGTGCTCGGCCCCAACACCACGGCCAAGTACGAGTACGAGCTGCGCGCCATCGACGGCATCGGCCTCACCGACGTCGAGATGGACTCGGTCATCACGCTCGTCACCGGGTTCGTCCACGGCGCGGCGCGAGGCGCGGTGGAGGCGCTGGAGGCGGAGAAGCACACCGGGATGACCGACGAGCAGTGGTGGGCGGCGCACGCGCCCTTCCTGCACCGGATCGCCGACGTCAACCGTTTCCCCGTCGCGTCGCGCGTCGGCGAGGCCGCCGCCGAGGTGTACGGCTCGGCACACAGCCCCGAGCACACCTTCGAGTTCGGCCTGCAGCGCCTCCTCGACGGCATCTCCCTCCTGATCGACTCCCGCTCCTGACCGACTCCGGATCCCGACCGGCTCCCGCCCCTGACCGACTCCGGATCCCCGACCGGCTCCGGATCCTGATCGACTCCCGCCCCTGACCGAGTCGCGTTATTTCTCCGGCAGTCGGGCTACATCAGATACCGGTCCGATGTGGGCAAGCTTGTCGGGATTGGCGACCGAGTGGACCGCCTGGACCACGCCGTCGGCGATGTCGAGTTCGACCACGGCGGCCACGCGTCCTTCGGCGTCGTACATCACAGCGCCCGGCCCGCCGTTGACCCAGGCCGGCCGGAGGGAGACGCCGAGCATCCGTATCCGGCGGAGCCCGGCGACGAGCAGCTGTGCGACGCGCCGCGGCTCGGTCGCCGGCTTCCCGATCGCCTGTGCCTTGCCGCCGCCGTCCCCGTGGAGCACCACGTCGGGCGCGAGCATGCCGAGCAGCGCGTCCATGTCGCCGCCCGCGGCGGCCTCGAAGAACCTGCGGGCGAGCTCCTTGCCCTGCGCCCGCCGCGCCGGGGTCGGCGTGCTGTCGCGCAGCCGCCCCCCAGCGGCGATGCGCTGCCTGGCGCGCGCGAAGATCTGCCGGCAGTTCACCTCGGTCTTGCCGATGATCCTCGCCACATCCGGGTAGCCGTACCCGAACACCTCGCGCAGCATGAACACCGCCCGATCCACCGGCGAAAGGGACTCCAGCAGCACGAGGAACGCCATCGACAGCGAGTCGGCCAGCTCGGCGTGCTCGGCCGGGCCCGGCCCATCGGCGGGCACGACGACCGGCTCGGGCAGCCAGTCCCCCACATACGTCTCCCGCCGCACCCGCGCCGAACGCAGGTGGTCGATGCCCAGCCGCGTCACCGCCGTCGCCAGGTACGCCTTGGGGTCGGCGATCACGGTTCCCGCCTGGCGCGCCCGGGTCATGCCGAGGAACGCGTCCTGCACGATGTCCTCGGCGTCGCCCACGGATCCGGTCATCCCGTAGGCGATGGAGAACAGCAGCGGCCGGTACCCGGTCGCGCCCGTCTCATCCGCCGGCCCAGGCACGGAATCCCTCCCGCCGACTCGCGTACCGCTGCTCACCTACTCGCCTTCTCGCCTTCTCGCTCGAGGACGCTTCCGCACGACGGACAGCAGGGTATCCGAGGCGCCCGGCCCGTCGATCACGCCCTATCACTGCACGGTTCCCTCCGGCGCCGCGACCGGCACGGTCTTGTCCACATACCCCCGCCCGCGCCGACCGTGAAGGCAGGCCCGACCATGAAGGCAGGGTCAACCACGAAGGCAGACCCGACCGCGGAGGCAGGGCGCGGCGGTCACCAGGCGATGCGGCCAAGGCGATCGATGAAGGTCCCGGTCGGCCCGTCGGCGTCGATCATCGCGAGTTCGAGGATCGGGTCGGTGCCCTGGGTGACTGTCAGCTGGCCGGTGTGATTGTTCATGTCGGTGGCGGCGAACTTGCGGTTGGCGACCTCCCCGGGGGTGACCATGTTGAACTTGATCTCCGGGAGCGCCTGGGCGTACCGGACGGTGATCATGTTCAGTGCCGTCTTGGACGAGCTGTAGGCGAGCTCGTGCATTTTCGAGGCGGGCTGCTCCGGATCGGTCACGACCGCGAAGGTACCGACGGCGCTGGACACCATCACCACACGCGGATTGTCCGCCGCCCGCAGCAGGGGAAGGAACGCGTGCGTGACCCTGACCGGTCCGTACACGTTGGTGTCGTAGACGGAATGAATCTCGTCGACCGTCGCGTCCGCGGGCGCGATGGCTCTTCCTGACGCGCCGGCGTTGTTGATCAGCACGTCCAGCCGGTCGGTGTGCTCCCGGACGAGTCGTTCCGCGTCGGTCACCGACTCGTCCGAGGTCACGTCCAGCGGGACCATGACCACGTTCGCGCCACCGGCGGTCAGCTTGTCGGCGGCCGCCCGTCCTCGACCTTCGTCACGCGAGCCGAGAAAGATCGTCCAACCCAGTTCCCCGAGGCGCCGGGCCGCCTCGAACCCCAGTCCCTTGTTGCCTCCGGTGATCAGCACCGAGGTCTGTTCCGCGTTCGTCATGCCCTCTAAGACGACATGCTCCATCGGGCTGTGACACCGTGTGAGCGAGCTCACATCCGGAGCGCGTTGCAGGTTGCCGGCTGTGCCGTCGAACCCCGCTGCAGCCGGCCCGGCACTCGATCCGGCCGACCACTCCGACGCAGCTGGCCCCGCACTCGATCCGGCCGACCACTCCGACGCAGCTGGCCCCGCACTCGATCCGGCCGACCACTCCGACGCAGCTGGCCCCGCACCCGTACCCGCCAACCACTCCGACACAGGCCGACCCCGCACCCGTACCCGCCAACCACTCCGACGTGACCCGCACCGGACCGACGGACTCCCGGGGGAGATCAGCCCGCATCTCGGGCGAGCCTTCGGGCTCCTCGGGCACGCGGCCCCACGGCGGCACGGAACGTGTGTCGATGAGCCAGGTCAGCAAGCACGCTGATCGACGACCGCTCGAGCGGTGAGACCGCCGGTGGAGAGATGGGCCGTCCGGTCGTTCGCCCGGTCAGGCCCCGATCTCGCGCTCGTAGGCCAGGAGGGTGTCGATGAACATCCTGCGCTGCTCCGGTGTGAGCGGCTCCAGCGCCTTCCGCCACGCGCCCGCCCCTCGCCCCAGCCACTCCTCGATCGAGGTCTGGTGCGCCGCGGCGATGCTGACGATCGTCCGGCGCCGGTCGGCGTCGTCCTCGCGCCGCTCCAGCACGCCTTTGCGGCTCAGGTCCCCGACCATGAGGCTTACGGTCGCGGGCGCCACCTCCAGCCGGGCCGCCAGGTCGTTCACCGTGGTGGGACCGTCGAACAGCAGGTACGCCAGCAGCGACAGGTGACGCGGCGCCAGCGACAGCGACTGCAGCTCTTCCGGAATCTTGATCCGCTTCACGCGCCCGACCATGCGCGGCATCAGCAGCAGCAGCGTGCGGATCCCTTCATCGACGCTCAGGCCCTCCGTTGACATCGGCCCACTCCTCGAAATACCTTGCCTATGAAATTAGCTTTGCTTGCAAAGCAAATCATCTTGACCATCTAAGGATATCGAATGGCCGAGGACTTCAATCAGCAGGTCATCGAGGAGTTCAGGGCGAACGGGGGCACCGTCGGCGGCATGTTCGAGGGCGCCCCGCTCGTCCTGCTCACGACGGTGGGCGCCAGGAGCGGCGCGGTGAAGACCAACCCTGCCGTCTACCTGCGGGACGGCGAGCGGATCCTGGTGTTCGGCTCCAACGCGGGACAGGACAGGCACCCTGCCTGGTATCACAACCTGCTGGCCAACCCGGACGTCGTGGTGGAGCTGGGGTCGGAGCGGTTCGCCGCGAGAGCGGTGCCGTTGGCGGGCGAGGAGCGGGACCGGATGTACGAGCGGCAGGCCGCCATCGACCCGGCCTTCGCCGCCTACCAGGCGAACACGTCGCGGGTCATCCCGGTCGTCGCCCTCCACCGCCTCGACCGACCGGCGACCCGCGACGACACTGTCTCCCACGAGTCCCCCGCCACCGAGATGCCCATGACCAGCGCGAACACGCCCAAGACACAAGTGCCCGAGACAAGGGCCACCGCGACGGAGGTGACCGACACCGGGCCGACCGGGCCGACCGCGACACAGGAGACCGAGACGAGTGTGACGGGGACGAAGGTGGCTCAGACGGGGGTGACCGCCCAGGCGGGGGTGACCGCTCAGACGGGGGTGACCGCCCAGGCGGGGGTGACCGCTCAGACGGGGGTGACCGGGACACAGGTGACCGAGACAGGGGCCGCCGAGACGGGGGCGACCGGGGCAGGGGCAGCCGAGACAGGGGCGACCGGGGCAGGGGCAGCCGCGGAAGGCGGCGCCGGGACAGTGGCGGGCGGGACCGGCGCGGCCCGGTCGGACGGAGGCGCGGGACAGGGAAGCCCGGGGGCGGAGTCGGCGGCGCGGGTGCGGGCGTTCGGGGACGAACTGGTGCGGGTGCACGGCTGGCTGCGTGACGAGCTGGCGAAGGTCAGGAAGGGGGCGGCGCAGGGGCAGGGCTTGAGTGCGGAACTGCGCGCCCACTGCCTGACCTTCTGCGAGGCGCTCCACTTCCACCACGGTGCCGAGGACAACGTCGCCTTCCCGCATCTGGAGGAGACGCACCCCGAGCTCGCCGATGCGCTCGCTCGGCTGCGGCGGGAGCACACCGTCGTGGCCGGGCTGATCAGGAGGCTGCGCGCGCTGCTCGACGAGGGCGGGGACGCGGCCGGCGAGGTCGAGAGGCTGGCGGCCGAGCTGGAAGCGCACTTCGACTACGAGGAGGAACAGCTGGTCCCGGTGCTCAACGCGATGACGTCAGTCCCGTGGGGAGCGCCTGGAGGTGCCGCGTAACGGCGGCCGACCACGCACGCCGGCCGGCCGTCTCCCTGGACGGACCCCAGCCCCGTGCCCGGGGTGGGCTCGAGCCGGCTTGCCGTAGAGGGAGCAGGAGAGAACGCGGAAGGCCGCCGAGAGGAACGGCGGCCTGCCGCTAGACCAGCACAAACACCAACCGAACCAACCCGGGCCGCCGAGAGGAACGGCGGCCTGCCGCGAGTCCGGGACAAACACCAACCCCGGAGCCGGAGGAGGTCAGGCCGGGGCGCCGTAGGTGGCGCGGACGCGGACGACGTGTTCCACCAGGGAGATCAGCGTCGCCTTGACCGACTCGCGGTTGCGGGCGTCGGTCCGCACGATCGGGATGTGCGGGGCGAGCGCCAGCGCCTCCCGCACCTCGTCCTCCGAGTGCAGGAACTGCCCGTCCCATCCGTTGATGCCCACGACGAAGGGCAGCTTGGCCTCTTCGAAGTAGTCGATCGCGGGGAAGGAGTCGGCGAGCCTGCGGGTGTCGAGCAGGACGACGGCGCCGATGGCGCCGCGGACCAGGTCGTCCCACATGAACCAGAACCGGTGCTGGCCGGGCGTGCCGAACAGGTACAGGATGAGGTCCCTGTCGAGCGAGAGCCTGCCGAAGTCCATGGCCACGGTGGTGGTCTGCTTGTTCGGGGTCAGGCCGAGGTCGTCGATGCCCGCCGAGGCATCGGTCATGACCGCTTCCGTCGTCAGCGGGAGGATTTCGGACACCGCACCCACGAACGTCGTCTTGCCGACGCCGAACCCGCCCGCGACCACGATCTTCGTCGAGGTGAGTCCGCCGCTGCTAGAGCCTGCGAAGTCCACTGAGCACCCTTTCGAGCATGTTCATGTCTGGCTGTCCCTGGTCGAGACGCGGCTGGTGCAGGCGCACGAGGCCTTCGTCCGCCATGTCGGCGACGACGACCCTGGCCACGCCGAGCGGGACCCGCAGCAACGCGGAGATCTCGGCGACGGACCGGAACGACCTGCACAGCGTCATGATGGCCTCCTGCTCGGGGGTGAGCAGCGCCATCTCGTCATCCGGGATCGACATCGAGGAGATCAGCGTCTCCATCGCCAAGTGGTAGCGGGGTTCCGACCTGCCGCCGGTGACTGCGTACGGACGGAACAGAGGCTCTTCGTCCCCTGCCCCATCGCTCCCGTACACCATCACATCACCGGGTCCTGGCAGCCTGGAGTTCCGCACGGAGAGCCGGGGTCAGCGCCTGACCGGCGCGGTCCACCAGCAGGGTCATCTGGTAGGCCACCAGACCCATGTCGCAGTCGGGCGAGGCCAGGACGGTCAGGACCGAACCGTCGCTGATGGCCATCACCAGGAGCAGGCCACGCTGCATCTCCACGACCGTCTGGGTCACGGGGCCGCCCTCGAAGACGCGCGATGCGCCGACGGTGAGGCTGAGCAGGCCCGCGGACACGGCCGCCAACTGGTCGGCCCGGTCCGGCGGGAAGCCCTCGGAGCTGGCCAGGCACAGGCCGTCGGCCGACACGACGACGGCGTGGGCCACTCCGGGGGTGTTCCTGACGAAGTCAGTGATCAGCCAGTCGAACCTATGGGCCTCGTGGCTCAAGGTCGTCACGCCAAGTCCTCCTTATCCAACCCGTTCGGGGCGGACTCATCGTTCACTTCCGCGCGTCCCCGACGGATGCCCTGCTGGAAGCTGGACATCCGGTTTCTGATCCGGTCCGCCGAGACCGGCGGCATCGGGGTCATCTGCTGGGGCGCCTGACCCGCCGTGCCGGGGACCAGGTTCGCCTTCGGGGTGCGCTTGGGGAGACCGGCGGCGGTGATGCCGCCGAGGCTCGGGTCACTGGCCGCGGCCGCCGCCCGCCACCCCGCGTCGGCGGGGGTCCGCCACTGGTCACCATCAGAGGGTACGGCCTGGGCGGGCCGCTGCGCCTCCGGCAGGTGGTACTTGGGCTCCCGCCCGGGCGCCGCCGCAGACCCTGCCGCGGACCCCGCCGGAGTTCCGGCCGAAGACGCCGCCGGGTTCCCGGTGGCGGGGCCGGTGGAGGGGGCGCTGGTGGGGCCGCTGGAGGGGCCGGTGGCGGGACCCGCGGAGGCGGACGGTCGCGCGGCCTCCTCTGGCCGCCTGAACCACGCCGACTCCACCGCGGCGAAGATCGGCAGGAACTCCTCCTGCTCGGGCTCCAGGGGCGAGCTGCCGACCGCGGGCATGGCGGCGGTGTGCTCCTCCCACCCGTACGGCTCGGCCGGCGGGTAGGACGACGACGCGGTCGCGGGCGGCGACGTGAAGGCGCCGGTGTTGCCGCTGTCGGCGCGGGGGCCGCGGCGCGGCAGCCCGCTGTCGACGCTCGGGAAGGACGGGGACCGCCCGTTCTTCTCCGTGCCGGGGAGCGACGGGT
>NZ_JBSGJX010000060.1:0-26818 GCF_053605785.1 Nonomuraea sp. NPDC003754 | reverse complement strand
GGTACTGACCGTTCTGCTCCCTGCTCGGCAACGACGGGTGCCCGTTCTGCTCGGCGCCCGGGAGCGACGGGTACTGACCGTTCTGCTCCCTGCTCGGCAACGACGGGTGCCCGTTCTGCTCGGCGCCCGGGAGCGACGGGTACTGACCGTTCTGCTCCCTGCTCGGGAACGACGGGTGCCCGTTCTGCTCGGCGCCGGGGAAGGACGGGTGCTGGCCGGCCTGGTCGAGGCTGGGGAAGGACGGGTGCGAGTGGCCCGGGTGCGGCGCGGTCTGGTCGAGGTTCGGCATCGCGCTCAGGTCGATGCTCGGGAACGACGGGTTGCGCTCGCCCTGGGGCTGCTGGCGGAAGAAGCCGCTGTCGCCGCCCGTGTCGGCGGTGAAGGCGCCGAAGGCCTGCCGGGTGCCCTGTCCGTTCGCGGTGGAGTCGTAGGACTCGAACGCGGTGAAGGCGCCGTTCTGCGCGGGCGCGCCGAAGGCGGGCGCGGAGGACGCGCTGCCGCCGAAGGCGGGCCGCGGGGGCGGCGGCGGCTGGTTGCCGTCGGCCAGCAGGGGCGGCGGCAGCAGGACCATCGCGAGGAGCCCGGTGCCCTCGCCCTTGCGCAGCTGCACGCGGATGCCGTGGCGCAGCGCGAGGCGGCCGACCACGAACAGGCCCATGCGGCGCGAGACCGACACGTCCACGACGGGCGGCTCGGCCAGGCGGCGGTTGGCCTCGGCGAGCTCCTCCTCGGTCATGGAGATGCCCTGGTCGCTCACCGACAGCAGCGCTCCGCCACCTTCGATGATGCTGCTGGAGACGTGGACCTGGCTGTTCTTTGGCGAGAACTGGATGGCGTTCTCGACCAGCTCGGCCACCAGGTGGACCAGGTCGTTGGCGGCGCTGCCGACGACCGCGGTCGCGCGGTGCACCTTGACCTGGACGCGCTCGTAGTCCTCGACCTCCGACAGGGCGGCGCGGACGACGTCGACGAGCTTGGCGGGCTGGCTGCGCCTGCGGGTGGGCTCGTGGCCGGCGAGGACCAGGAGGTTCTCCGAGTTGCGGCGCATGCGCGTGGCCAGGTGGTCGAGGCGGAACAGGTCGGCCAGGCGGCCGCCGTCCTGCTCGCCCTTCTCCAGGCCGTCGATCAGCGAGATCTGCCGTTCCACCAGCGTCTGCGTGCGCCGGGAGAGGTTGACGAACATCGAGCTGATGTTGCTGCGCAGCTCGGACTCCTCGGCGGCCAGCCGTACGGCCTGGCGGTGGACCTCGTCGAAGGCCTGCGCCACTTCACCGATCTCGTCCTTGCCTTCGACGTCGATGGGCGCGACCTCCGGCGCGGTGGCGTTGCCCGAGACGCGCAGGTTGCGCACCACGTCGGGCAGCCGGGATCCGGCGATCTCGAGCGCCTCGCTGCGCAGGCGGCGCAGCGGGGTGACCATCGAGCGGGCGATGAGGACGGTGAAGAGCAGCACCAGGAGCAGCAGGAGCAGGATGGCGCCACCGATGACGAGGGCGGTGCGCAGTTCGGCGCTCCGCAGCTCCTCGGCCCTGTTGGTCACGGCCTGGGCGAGACCCAGGTTCTTGGGGTCGGTGTTCGACTCGACCTTCTGCATGACCGTGATGGCCTTGGCGTTGTCCTCGAACCACTGGGTGGGGTCGACGAGCAGCGCCCTGGCCTGGAAGGCCGGGCCGTCGTTGGTCAGCCGGATGGCGCGGGCCTTGGACAGCTCGGCCCTGACCACGTCGCTGTCGTTCTTGAGTCCGGTGGCGAGGGCCGTGGCCCTGGTGGCGCCGGCGTCGGCGGCGAAGCTGTTGACCAGCTGCCACTGCTCGGCGCCCGCGGCGATGAAGTCGGTCACCCGCTGCGCGTCGACCTTGGAGGTGCCGTAGTAGGACTCCAGCAGCATGATCCGCTGCCTGGAGACGGCCTCCTTGGCCTTCATCAGCACGGTCAGCGCGCGGAAGTCACCGAGGATCTGCGGGTCGTTGTTGAGGAGGCTCAGCTCCTCGTGCACGCGGACGAGCTGCTCGACGAGGTAGCGGTAGGCGCCGGAGTCGGGCCTGGCGCGCTGCTGCGACCGGATGGCCGGCAGCGACTTCAGCTGGGAGGCGGCGACCTTGGCGGCCTGCTGGACGCGGGGGCCGTAGGCGGCGTCCATGGCGGCGAGGTCGGCCAGGACGGCCTTGACCTGCTTGTCGACGGCGTCCTTGCTGTCCTCGTAGGGCTCCTTGAGCTGCCTGCGCTGCTTGGTCGCGTAGAACCAGCCGCCAGTGTCACGCTCCATTCCGAGCGCCTGGACCAGATCGCGGATGTGGGTCGCCTGCCCGGCGATGACCACGGTGCGGTCGTAGACGCCGATGCTGTCGACGGAGGAGACGACCCTCGCTCCGCCGAGGACCACACCCGCGATGGTGGGTACCAGGATGAGCGCGGTGAGACGAGATCTCACGCGCCAGTTACGCAGTCCCATTCGTGGCATCGACCGCTTCCCGCGGTCCCGCCTGGCGGTATTTCCGCCGTCGGATGTCACCGTCGTCACAGCCGTCGTTACCCCTCAACCCTGTCCGCAACAGGAATCATAAAGACCGTAATTCGCCCCACAACGTATCCGCCACAACTCGCGTACCAGGCAAAACGGACACAATCGTTACAAAGGTGACCGCAGACCGTTGCCGTTGGTTACCGGAGCGCGGCGAGCACGTGATCGCGGACTTGGGTCCGCTGCGCGTCGTCGCTGAGGGGGCGCCCGGCGCGGTCCACTACGTAGAAGACGTCAACCGCCTCCGCGCCGAGAGTCTCCACGCGAGCGGCTTTCACGTCAAGCCCGCACTCGCCGAAAGCTCTGCCGATGCGCCACAGAAGGCCCGGGCGGTCGTGGGCGCGGACCTCCACCACGGTGGCCGTGGCGGAGGCGTCGTCGATCAGGGTGACGCGGGGTGGGGCGACCGGCACCCTGGCGGGTCGCACCGACCGGGCGCGGCGGGCCAGCCGCTGCTCGATGTCCAGGCGTCCGGCCAGGACCAGGCGCAGGTCGGCCTCGAGGGTCGCCGGGTCGGGGGGCGTGCCGTACTCGGGCACGACGGAGAACTCGATCACGGCCGTGGCGCTCGCGGAGGCGGCCGAGGCGGAGCGGACGATCATCCGGTGGGCGGCCAGAACGCCGGCCGCGCGCCACAGCAGGCCGGGACGGTCGGGGGCGACGACTGTGACGTTTGTCCCATTCACTCGGATCGCGCCGCCGCCGTGCCTGGCGAGGGCGGCCTGGGCGGGCGAGAGGGTGGGCACGGGAGGCAGCGGCGAGCCCGACAGCGCGCTGCGCACCCTGCGGACGAGGTCGTCGACGAGCGCGGCCTTCCACGAGTTCCACGCGGCGGGCCCCGTCGCGTGGCCGTCGGCGACGGCGAGCGCGGCCAGCAGGTCGAGCACCTCGCGCGAGCCGACCGCGCCGGCGACCTTCTCGATCGTCACGGGGTCGTCGAGGTCGCGCCTGGTCGCGGTCTCCGGCAGCAGCAGGTGGTGGCGGACGACGCTGGCGAGGATCTCGACGTCCTGCGGCGGCAGCCCGACGCGGGCGCCGATGTCGCGCACGACCACCTCACCGGTGACCGAGTGGTCGCCCGGCCAGCCCTTGCCGACGTCGTGCAGGAGGGCGGCGATCAGCAGCAGGTCGGGGCGGGCGACCTCGCGGGTGTGGGCGGCGGCGTTGGCCGCGGCCTCGATGAGGTGCCGGTCGACGGTGAAGCGGTGGATGGGGTTGCGCTGCGGGCGGTGCCGTACGCGCTCCCAGTCGGGCAGCAGCTTCACCAGGATCCCGGCCTGGTCGAGCTCCTCCCACACCGGTACGGCGGCGCGCCCGGCGCCGAGCAGGGCCACCAGCGCGTCGCGCGCCTCGTCGGGCCACGGCACCGGCATGGGCGCCGACTGGGCGGCCAGCACGGAGACGGTGGCGGGGGCCAGCGGCAGCCCCGACTCGGCGGCAGCGGCGGCGGCGCGCAGCACGAGCACCGGGTCGGTGCGGGGCGTGGCGCCGCGGGCCAGCACGACCTCGCCCGCGTGCTCGACCACGCCGTCGGCCAGCGGCCTGCGGCCGCGGGGGATCGGGCCGGACAGCAGCCGGTCGACGGTACGCCAGGTGGCGTCGAAGGCGTGCGAGACGGTCCTGCCCGCCTCGGCGAGCCTGCGCATCAACGCCTCGGCGTCGAGCAGGCCGAGCGTTCCCGCCACCGCGTCCTGCTCCTGCAGCACCAGCCGGTCGGCGCCGCGGGCGGTGACGACGTGGAGCGCGTGCCGGACGTCGAGAACCAGCTCGTAGGCCTCGCGGACGCGCGGGCCGGGGGCGGAGGCCACCCAGGCGGCGGCGACCGCCTGCATGGCCTGGACGTCGCGCAGCCCGCCGCGGCCGTCCTTGAGGTCGGGCTCGAGGCGGAAGGCCAGCTCGCCGCTGCTCCGGGCGCGCCTGTCGGCCGCCTCGCGCAGCTCGGCGAGCCGGCGGCGGGAGTCGGCTCGCCAGTCGGCGAGCACGGTCTCCCGCGCCTTCCTGGTCAGCTCGGGGTCGCCTGCCACGTGCCTGGCCTGGATGAGGCCGAGCACGACCTTCAGGTCCTCGCGGGCGACCTTCACGGCCTCCTCGACCGTGCGGACGGAGTGGTCGAGGCCGACGCCGGAGTCCCAGATCGGGTACCAGATCCGGTCGGCGATCCTGGCGACGTCCTCGCCGCCGTCGTGCAGCATGACCAGGTCGAGGTCGCTGCCGGGGGCCAGCTCTCCCCTGCCGAGGGAGCCGACGGCGACGAGCGCGACGCCCTCGCCGCCGGGATGGGCCGTGCGCAGGAGGTCCTTCAGCCAGCGGTCGGTGTCCGCGGCCCGCTCCTTGCGGGTCGCGGCGAACGAGCGGGCGTCTGCTCTCACCGTGTCCTCCGGCCGGGCGCCTCGCCGCGCCTCGGCTCCGTCATGGTCACCGCGCTTCCGTGGTCACAGGGCTTCGGGACCGCGCTCTCCGGTGCGCACCCGGATCACAGTGTCGACGGGTACGGACCACACCTTGCCGTCGCCGATCTTGCCGGTCTGGGCCGCCTTGACGATGACGTCGATGACGTCGTCGGCGTCGTCCTCCTCGGCCAGCACCTCCAGGCGGACCTTGGGGACCAGGTCGACCTGGTACTCGGCGCCGCGGTACACCTCGGTGTGCCCGCGCTGGCGGCCGTAGCCGCTGGCCTCGCTGACCGTCATGCCCTTGATGCCGAACTGCTCGAGGGCGGCCTTCACGTCGTCGAGCTTGAAGGGCTTGATGACCGCGGTGATGAGCCTCATGCGTCCACCTTCTTCGAGGTCGTCGTGGCGAGCGCCGTCGACGGGCTCACGCCTGAGGCGTACACGGTGCCCAGGTCGTAGCCGGTCTCGGCGTGCATGGTGATGTCGACGCCGGCGAGCTCCTGGTCGGCGTCGACCCTGAAGCCCATTGTCCTGTCGATCACCTTGGCGGCGACCCACGACACCACGAAGGAGTAGCCGCCGACCGCGACGGGACCGAGGATCTGCAGGCCGAGCTGGCTGATCGGGCCGCCGTAGAGCAGGCCCTCGTTCTGCTGTTCGAGGAAGGGGTAGGCGGCGAAGAAGCCCAGGGAGACCGCGCCGACGACGCCGCCGACCAGGTGCACGCCGACCACGTCGAGCGAGTCGTCGAAGCCCAGGCGGTACTTCAGGCCGACCGCGTAGGCGCAGGCCACGCCCGCCATCAGGCCGATGACGAGGGCCGCCCACGGGTCGACGAAGCCGCACGCGGGCGTGATGGCGACCAGACCGGCGACGGCGCCCGAGGCGACGCCGAGTGTGGTGGCGTGGCCGTCGCGCAGCTTCTCGACGACGAGCCAGGCGCCGGCCGCGACGGCGGTGGCGATCTGCGTGTTCATGAGGGCCAGACCCGCGGTCTGGTCGGGGGCGAGCTCGGAGCCGGCGTTGAAGCCGAACCAGCCGAACCACAGCAGGCCGGTGCCGAGCAGGACCAGCGTCAGGTTGTGCGGGCGCATCGGCTCCTTGCGCCAGCCCTGGCGCCTGCCGAGCACGAGCGCGAGCGCGAGGGCCGCGGCTCCGGCGTTGATGTGGACCACGGTGCCACCCGCGAAGTCCTCGATGCCGAGCTGGCCGAGCCAGCCGCCGCCCCACACCCAGTGGGCCACGGGGAAGTACACGACCGTCGCCCACACCAGGGAGAACAGCACCCAGGCGCCGAACTTGGCGCGGTCGGCGATGGCGCCGCTGATCAGAGCGACCGTAATGATCGCGAACGTGAGCTGGAAGGCGGAGAAGACCATCATCGGGAAGTTGTCGGCCGCCGCCGCCTCGGCCGTCACCTGACCGCCCTGGACGATCAGACCCTCGTACACCGCGTTGAAGACGCCGGCCAGGCCGAGATTGTCCAGGCCGCCGACGACGAAGTTCAGCGTGTCGCTGCCCGAGGCGTCGAACGCCAGCGAGTAGCCGTAAAGGACCCAGGCGATCGTCACCACGATGATGCTGACGAACGACATCATCATCATGTTGAGGACGCTCTTGGCCCTGGTCATGCCCCCATAGAAGAACGCGAGGCCCGGAGTCATCAGCAGCACCAGGGCGGTGCATACCAGCATCCAGGCGGTAGTGCCGCTATCGATCATCGACGCGACCCTCCTTCACTTTCGGCCTGTACGTGTCGCAGTGGATGCCCCCAGCAGCGCACTGACGTGTCGCCTCAGCGTCTTCTTCCGCCGTTTCGTGGTTTGACGCCGCATGTTTCGCATGCGTGAAACTCCGCACCCCGGTGTTTCGCGGGTGTTTCGGACAGACCGGTACTACACTTAGGGTTGCCTAACCTAAGCGATCAAGGAAACTGTGATGACGTTCCGTCTGGCCGGGCTCACGGCCGCCCTGCTGTCCGCCCTCGCGCTCACCGCGTGCGGCACCTCCACCCCCGAAGGGACGGCCACGGGGCCCACCCGGGCGATCAAGCACGCGATGGGGGAGACGAAGGTCCCCCAGACGCCCAAGCGGGTCGTCGTCCTCGACACCGACAAGCTGGACACCATGGTGTCGCTCGGCCTGACGCCCGTCGGCGCCGCGCAGGCGGCCGAGAACCAGAAGTGGCCCGCCTACCTGGGCTCCGCGCTGTCGGCCACCACGTCGGTCGGCACCCTCCAGCAGCCCAACCTGGAGGCGATCGCCGCGCTGAAGCCCGACCTCATCCTCGGCACCAAGTTCCGCCAGGCCGCCTTCTACGACAAGCTCAGCAGGATCGCGCCCACCGTCTTCACCGAGAAGGTCGGCGTCACCTGGAAGGAGAACTTCCTCCTCGACGCCGACGCGCTCGGCAGGAAGGCCGAGGCCGAGAAGCTGCTGTCGGCCTACGAGGGTCGCGCCGAGCAGGTCGGCGCGAAGTTCGCGAAGCTGAAGGTGAGCATCGTGCGATTCATGCCGACCGAGATCAGGATGTACGGCCCCGAGTCCTTCAGCGGCATCGTGCTCGGCGACGCGGGCGTCCAGCGCCCGGAGGCGCAGCTGCTCGCCGACCAGGACGACAAGCGGTTCGGCAAGCTGAGCCAGGAGAACATCGCCAAGGCCGACGGCGACGCCCTGTTCTACAGCGCGTACGGCGACGCCGCCGCCAAGAGCCAGGCAGAGGTCACGGGCGGCCCGCTGTGGAAGAACCTCGGCGCGGTGACCTCCGGCCACGCCCACGACGTGGACGACGAGGTGTGGATGCTCGGCATCGGCGTCACGGCGGCCGGCAAGATCCTCGACGACCTGGACACCTACCTGACCCCGCTGGCCCGATAGCCACGGGCGGGCCCGCAGGGCCGCCGTGGCGGCGTACGCCGGCGGCCGCAACCGCCTCTGTGGCCCGCGCGCCGCAACCGTCATGGAGCGGCGGGGTGGCCGGGGCGGCCCGCGCGAGCGGGCCCCGGCCGCGCCCACCGGCCGGATCCCGCGGGGCGCGGCCACGCGCGGCGAAGGGGCCGGCGAAGCGCCCGGAGAATCGGCCGGAGAAGGGCTCGGTCAGGCGGCGGCCGAGGCCATCTTGCGGAGCCTGGCCAGGGCGTCGCGCTCGATGCGGCGGGCGCGGTCGCGGCCGATGCCGTAGCGCTCCCCCACCTCCGTCAGCGTGTGCTCGCGCCCGTCGAGCAGGCCGTAGCGCCAGCGCAGCATCTCGCTGGTCGGGCCCTCCAGCCCGGTCAGCCACTCGTCGAGACGCTCGCGCTCCAGGATGTCGATCGCCTGCTGCTCGGGATCGGCCCACGTCTCGTCGGCGATCATGTCGCCCAGTTCGGTCTCGTCCTCGTCACCCACGCCGAGCTGGAGCGAGACCGGGTCGGAGGCCCAGCGGCGCAGCTCGCGCACCCGCTCGATCGGCAGGTCGAGCACCCGGGCGAGGTCGTCGTCGGTCGGCTCGGCGTCGAACTCGGCCAGCATGTCGCGCCGTACCCGCATGAGCCTGGTCATCTGCTCGCCCGCGTGAGTGGGCAGCCGCACCGGCCTGGCCTGCTCGTGGATGGCGCGCCCCACCGACTGCCTGATCCACCAGGTGGCGTAGGTCGAGAACTTGTACCCCCGCCGGTAGTCGAACTTCTCCACCGCCCGCACCAGGCCCAGGTTGCCCTCCTGGACCAGGTCGATCAGCGGCATGCCCCGCCCCGAGTACTTCCGTGCGACAGCCACCACCAGGCGCAGGTTGGCCTGGATGAACTCGTCCTTGGCGCGCCGTCCCGAAACCGCCAGGCGCTCGAGCTCCTCGTCGGCCGCGTCCCCGATACGCGGCTCGGAGCCCCCGCTGTCGAGCAGCTGCTCGGCGAACAGCCCCGCCTCGATCCGCTTGGCGAGCTCGACCTCCTCCTCCGCGGTGAGCAGCGGAACCCTGCCGATCTCGGCCAGATAGGTCCCGAGCAGGTCGCGATCGGCGACCTCCTGCGTGCGATTCCCCGTAGGCCTTGCCATCCCCAGGCACCTCGTTCCCGCAGCTGCGTTCTATATCCCGGCAACGTCCGGCCCGAAGCAAAGATTCCCAAAAGAACTACGACCACAGGACGGTTCTGCACCTCCTTCTCAGGGATGAGAAATTCTTTTCCTGGCGCGCGAGAAAAGGCGGGGGCGGCGCCGATACGCCGCCCCCGCCGCAGCTCGCCGCGCGTCGCGGCTACGACCAGAGGATGACCCGCGGGACTCAATGGCCCGCGGGATTCCGAGAAATGCCCGCCGGATTCAGACGACCCGCTCGCCCGCCCGCCACACCTGCTGGACGAGCGGCACCCCTGGCCGGTAGGCCAGGTGCACGAACGACGGCGCGTCCAGCACGACGAGGTCGGCCCGCGCGCCCACGCGCAGCTGCCCGACGTCGTCACGGCGCAGCGCCCTGGCCCCGCCGTAGGTCGCGGCCCTGACCGCCTCCATGGGCGTCATCCGCATCTCCCGTACGGCCAGCGCCACGCAGAACGGCATCGAGGAGGTGAACGACGACCCGGGGTTGCAGTCGGTGGCGATCGCCACGGTGACGCCGGCGTCGATGAGCCGCCGCGCGTCGGGATAGGGCGAACGGGTGGAGAACTCCGCTCCCGGCAGCAGCGTGGCCACCGTGTCGGAGGAGGCCAGCGCGTCGACGTCGGCGTCGCTCAGGTGCGTGCAGTGGTCGGCGGAGGCCGCGTCCAGCTCGACCGCGATGCGCACGCCGGGACCCTCGGTGAGCTGGTTGGCGTGCACCCGCGGCAGCAGGCCCGCCTTGATGCCCGCCTGGAGGATCTCGCGCGTCTGGTCGCCGTCGAAGGCCCCCCGCTCGCAGAAGACGTCCACCCACTTGGCGTACGGCGCGCACGCCCGCAGCATCTCGCCCGTGACGGTCCTGACGTAGTCGTCGGCGTCGGTCCCGGCGGGCACCACGTGCGCGCCGAGGAAGGTGGTCTCGTCGGTGAGCGAGGTGGCGATCTCCAGCGAGCGCCGCTCGTCCTCCACGGTCAGCCCGTAACCGCTCTTGATCTCCACGGTGGTCGTGCCCTGCGCGGTCATCTCGGCGACCAGCGCCGCCGCGCGCGTGGCCAGCTCGGCCTCGCCGGCCGCCCTGGTGGCGGTCACCGTGGTGCGGATGCCGCCCGCGGTGTAGCTCTGGCCCGACATGCGGGCGTTGAACTCGAAGGTGCGGTCTCCGGCGAAGACCAGGTGCGCGTGGCTGTCGACGAAGCCGGGGATGACGCACCTCCTGCCGGCGTCGTGACGCTCGTCGCACGCGGGCGCCTGGCTGGAGGGACCGACCCACGCGATCCGCTCGCCCTCGATCACCAGCGCGGCGTCCAGGTGCTCGACGTGGCCGTCGAACAGCATCCCGATCCCGTCGATGAGGGTACTCACCTGATCGCTCCCATCGCCTCGTTCAGCATCCGCCCGACGTCTCCCAGCTCGTGCCGGCCGTCGGTGACGATCCTGCGACCGCCCGACACCACACTGTGCACGTCCGCGGCCGTCGCCGCGAACACGATCGTCTCCAGGGCGCTCTCGCGTGTCGCGCCCGCCGTACGGACCGAGTCGAGGCGGACCGAGACCAGGTCGGCCCACGCGCCGGGAACCAGCCCTCCGGCGTCGGGGAAGCCCAGCGACGCGTGGCCGGCGACGGTGGCGGCGGCCATCAGCTCGGCGGCGGTCCAGTGGCCGCGCTTCTCGCTGGCCAGGCGCTCGTTCAGTTCGACCGCCCTGGCCTCCTCGAACAGGTCGACGACGGCGTGGCTGTCGGAGCCGAGCGTGATCGGCGAGCCCCTGTCGAACAGCGCCCTGGCCGGGCCGATGCCGTCGGCGAGGTCGCGTTCGGTGGTCGGGCACATGCAGATGTGGGTGCGGGAGTGGCCGAGCAGTTCGAGGTCGACCTCGGCCAGGTGGGTGGCGTGGACGGCGGTGGACCGCGGGCCGAGCGCGCCGTGCTCGTGCAGCACCTGGACCGGGGTGGCGGCGTAGCGCTCGACGCAGGCGGCGTTCTCGGCCCGCTGCTCGGAGACGTGCGCGTGCAGCGGGGCGGCGTGCTTGCGGGAGAACTCGGCGACCGTCGGCATCTGCTCGGGCGGCACGGCCCTGACGGAATGGATGGCCGCGCCGATCTCCACGTCGTGCCGGCCCTCGTAGGCGGCGGCCAGCTCCTGCGCCCTGACCGCCCACGCCTCGCTGGTGCCGTCGCCGAAGCGCAGCTGCGGGCCGGTCAGCGCGGTGCCGACCCCGCCGGTCAGGTAGCAGGTGTCGAGCAGCGCGATGCGCAGACCGGCCTCGCGCGCGGCCTGGATGAGCGCGTGCCCCATCTCGTTCGGGTCGTCGTACGGCACGCCGTCCGGCCCGTGGTGCAGGTAGTGGAACTCGCCCACGCAGGTGACGCCCGCCAGGGCCATCTCGGCGTAGGCGGCCCTGGCCAGCCTGAGGTAGGAGTCGGGGTCGAGCGCGCCCGCCACCTCGTACATCTGCTCGCGCCAGGTCCAGAAGTCGCCCTTGCCCGTCTGGGTGGCGCCGCGCAGCGCCCGGTGGAAGGCGTGGGAGTGCGCGTTGGCCATGCCCGGGAGCGTCAGCCCCGCGAGGGTGATCCCCTGCCGGTCGCCCCTGTCGATCGAGACGATCCGCTGGTCCTCGACCTCGATCACCACGCTGTCGGTGACGCCCTCGGGCAGCAGGGCGAGCTCGCACCAGTAGACGGTCATCGGGCCAGCTCCTCGAGCACGCCGGCGAGGGCGGTGACCCCGTGCGCGCAGTCGCCGGGTTCGGCGTGCTCCCGCGGCGAGTGGGAGACGCCCGTGGGGTTGCGCACGAACAGCATCGCGGCCGGCACGCCCGCCGCCGCCAGGATGCCCGCGTCGTGGCCCGCGCCCGTCGGCAGCACGGGAGCCGGGCCCTGCCCTGCCGTCCTGACCCCGGCGAGCGCCGCGCCGACGGCGCGGGCGAGGCGGTCGCGCAGCGGCACCTCGAAGTCGACGACGGGGGTCCAGGACTCCTCGCGCACGTCCCTGCCCTCGGACAGCTCCCGCACCAGCGCCCTGACCGCCCCCTCGGTGGCGCCCCTCGCGTCCAGCCACGCCGAGACCAGGCCGGGGATGGCGTTGGCGTTGTTCGGCGAGACCCGCACCTTGCCGAACGTCGCCACGATCCCGTGCTTCTCTGCCGCGTCGCGCGCCTGGAGCACCGCGCGGGCGTAGTCGAGCATCGGGTCGTGCCTGTCCTCCAGCCGCGTCGTGCCCGCGTGGTTGGCCTCGCCGGAGAAGTCGAAGCGCCACCTGCCGTGCGGCCAGATCGCGCCGGCCACCCCGACGGGCTCGTCCAGGTCGGCCAGGCCGCGTCCCTGCTCCACGTGCAGCTCGACGAACACGCCGATCCTGGCGCGCGTCTCGTCGTCCCTGCCCAGTTCCTCGGGACGGCGTCCGGCCCTGCGCAGCACCTCGTCCATCGAGGCGCCCTCGTCGTCGGTCAGCGACCTGGCCCTGGCCGGGTCGAGCACGCCGGTCAGCAGCCGCGAGCCCATGCACGGCACGCCGAACCTGGCGCCCTCCTCGTCGGTGAAGCAGGCGACACCGATCGGCCTGGCCGGGGTGAAGCCCCTGGCCTTCAGCAGGTCGAGCGCCTGGAAGGCGGACACGACGCCGAGGGGACCGTCGTAGGCGCCGCCCTGCCGTACGGAGTCGAGGTGGCTGCCCGTGACCACGCCGGGTGCGCGGTCGGGGTCGCCCCACCAGGCCCACAGGTTGCCGTTGCGGTCGTCGTGCAGGCCGAGGCCGCGGCGTTCGGCCTCCTGCCGGAACCACTCCCGCAGCTCCATGTCCGCGGGCGACCACGCGTCCCGCACATAGCCGTTGGTCGCGGGATCCCGTCCTATACGCGAGAGTTCATCCAGCATGCCCTCACTCTAGTGAATGAATCCATTCAGCCACACCCGGCACCCCGGACTTCCGCCGGGTGGTGGGCCCGGCGGCGCTCGCCCGGCGTCAGGAGACGGGCCCCTCGCTGGGCCGGAGGGTCAGCTCGGTCAGGTGGGCGTCGGGGCCGGCGTTGATCGCCGCCAGGAGGGCCCTGGCCACGGTGTCCGGCTCCAGGTACTTCTCCGGCTCGAAGGCCCCGCCCTCCTGCGCCCGCACGCCACGCTGCATGTCGGTGGCGACGCGGCCGGGGTAGACGGTCGTGACCCGCAGCGCGGGCTCCTCCAGCCGCAGGCCGTCGGCGAGGGCGCGCAGCGCGAACTTGCTGGCCGCGTAGGAGCCCCATCCGGGGTTGGCGCGCAACCCGGCGCCCGAGTTGATCAGGACCACGTGCCCGCCCGCCGCCCGCAGGGCCGGGAGCAGCAGCCTGGTCAGCTCGGCGACGGCGACCACGTTGATCTCCATGGTCCGCCGCCAGACCTCGGCGGGGGTGTCGGCGATCCGGCCCAGCGTGACCACCCCGGCGCTGTGCACGAGCACGTCGAGCCGGTCGACGTCCTCGACGTCCGCGGCGGTGACCTCGGCGAGCTCCACCGGCCACGCGCGGGCGTCGGGGAGCTCGGCGGCCAGCGCGTCGAGGGCGGCCCGGTCACGGCCGCCGAGGATCAGCCGGTGGGTGGGCGCCAGCGCGCGGGCGACGGCCTCGCCCACGCCCCTCGACGCCCCTGTGATCAGTGCGGTTCTCATGGTCGCCAGCCTAAGGGCCGCAGCTCGCCGGTCCCCGGCGTGACCAGCTCGAGGGAGTGCTCGCGTCCCGGATAGCCCGGATCGGTCGGCCGGACGCGCACCCGCGCGAGGTCGGCCTCCTGCAGCACGCAGGTGTACCACTCGCCTTCCCAGTGGAACTCCCAGCGGCCCGCGAGCCGGTCGAGCCCCTCCCGCCTGACCACCTCCTCGGCCGTGTCCGCGTCCGCCGCGGGACCCAGGGGGTAGCCGAAGACGGTCAGCGGCCGCCAGCCGCCCTCCACCTGCCTGACGTAGCCGAGCAGGGCGCCGTCGTCCTCTCTCACGATCTCTCTCACGCTTGACACCATACTCAAGTTTGTATTCAAATTTGAAGGGTGAATACGACGCGCGTTCTCATCCTCGGCACGCTGCTCGACGAGCCGATGAACGGCTACCAGGTGCGGCGCCGCCTGGAGACGATGGGCGCCGACCAGTGGGCCAACGTCGCCTTCGGCTCGATCTACCACGGCCTCGGCAAGATGGCCGACGAGGGGCTGCTCGACATCGTCGAGAGCGGCAAGGGCGGCAAGACCGTCTACGCGATCACGGAGGCGGGCCGGTTCGAGTTCCACCGGCTGCTCATGCTGCTCTGGTACGAGATCAGGCCGATCATCGACCCCTTCCAGGTGGCCATGACGTTCATGGACCGGCTGGACAGGCCGCTGCTCAAGGACGCGCTACGGGTCAGATCCGACGAGCTCAGCCGGGCGGTCGCGATGATGCAGCGGGCGCTGGGCAGCAAACAGGCCTTCGGCGCCCCCCGGCACGTCGACGAGAACCTGCGGCTGAACATCGGCATGGTCAACGCGCAACTCGACTGGGTACGTGAAGCCATCCAGAAGGTCGAAGAAGGAGACCTCCCCTGATGATCATCGATGCGCAAGGCTTAAGGAAGACCTTCGTCACCAAGAGCAGGAAAGGCACCCAGACCGTCGAAGCGGTCAAGAGCGTCGACCTCGAGGTGAAGGACGGCGAGATCTACGGCGTGCTCGGGCCCAACGGCGCGGGCAAGACGACCACGATCAGGATGCTGGCCACCCTCATCCTCCCCGACGGGGGAACCGCCAGGATCGCCGGACACGACCTGGTCAAGGAGCCGGGCGCGATCCGGCGCAAGCTCGGCTACGTCAGCCAGGCCGGCGGGGTGGAGGAGCAGAACACCCCCCGCGCGCAGGTCGTGTTCGCCGCCAAGATCTACGGCGTGCCCGACCCGGCGGGGGCGGCCGACGAGATCCTGAGGAAGATGGACCTCGCCGAGATCGCCGACCGGCCCGGCCGTACCCTCTCCGGGGGCCAGAAGCGCCGCGTCGCCATCGCCCTCGGGCTGGTCCACAGCCCTCCGCTGCTGTTCCTCGACGAGCCGACCACCGGCCTCGACCCGCAGAACCGCGCCAACCTCTGGGACCGGATCAGGGAACTGCGCGAGCGGGGCACCAGCGTCCTGCTGAGCACGCACTACCTGGAGGAGGCCGACGCCCTGTGCGACCGCCTCGCGATCGTGGACCACGGCGTCGTGGTGGCCGAGGGCACCCCTGCCGAGCTGAAGCGGTCGGTGTCCGGCGACGTGGTCACCCTCAGGCTCGACGAACTGGACGAGGCCGCCCGGGTGCTGGGCCCGCTGGCCAAGCAGACCCGCGTCGACGAGGACATGCTGCGCGTCTACGTCGACGACGGCGAACACGCGCTGCCGGCGCTGCTGCGCACGCTGGAGGCCGAGGGCCTCTCCCTGCGCTCGATCGCGCTCGAGCGGGCCACGCTCGACGACGTCTTCCTGGCCAAGACCGGCCGGTCCCTGCGCGACACCGGAGCCGCCGCATGATCCGCGACACGTCCCTGTTCTTCGGCCACGAGGTCAGGAACACCCTGCGCAACCCCGTCTGGCCGCTGTTCGGCATCATCCAGCCGGTGATGTACCTGCTGCTGTTCGCGCCGCTCTACGCGGGCATGGCCTTCCAGGGCGACATGGGCCGGGCGCTGACCTCCTTCGCGCCCGGCATGCTGGTGATCACCGCGCTGTTCGGCTCGATGGGCGTCGCCTACGGCACCATCTACGAGATCCGCAGCGGCGTGCTGGAGCGGATCGCGGTCAGCCCCGCGTGGCGGCCCGCGATCGTGCTCGGCCGGATGCTGCGCGACGTGGTCGCCCTCATGATCCAGTCGCTGGCGGTGATCCTCATCGCGCTGCTGATGGGGCTGCGCATCGGCCCGCTAGGGCTGGTCCTCATGCTGCTGCTGCTCGGCGTCACCGGCCTGTTCGCCTCCGGCGTCGCCTACGGCCTGGCGCTCGGCCTGCGCGACGAGAACGCGATGGGGCAGATCATGCAGTTCTTCGCCCTGCCGCTGATGCTGCTGTCGGGCGCGCTGCTGCCCATGGCGCTCGGCCCCGACTGGCTGGAGAAGATCGCCTGGTTCACGCCCTTCTACCACCCCGTCGAAGCGGGACGCGCGCTGTTCGCCGGCACGCTGACCGACCTGTCGATCCCCCTGGCGTTCGGCATCATGCTCGCCCTCGCCGCGGTGACCGTCACCTGGTCGGTCCGTTCCCTACGCAGACTCGCCGGCTGACAGGAACGTGCCCGTCTCCTCCGTCATCCGCTCGTACTCCTCGAGCCTGGCCTGCGTCCGCAGCGGCGCGGCGTCGGCCATCGCCTCCACCAGGGCCATGGCCAGGGCGAGCGGGGCCGCGTGGGAGTCGAACACCAGGCGCTCCCCGACCGGCGCGTCCAGCACGACGTCGGCGGGGAAGCCCGGCCGGTCGGTGATCACCGCCGTCCTGAGCCCGAGCTTGGTCGCGTACTCCAGCGCGTGCACGGTTTCGGCCGGATACCGCGGCAGGACCACCGCGAACACCCATTCGGCGCCCGCCCTGCGGGCCGCGTGCAGCCCGTCGACCAGCTCGGAGCCGCCGTGGACGAGCAGGCGGACGTCGGGGTGGACGCGCCTGGCGAAGTAGGCGAACGTGGTCGCGAGCCCGGAGGAGACGCGCAGCCCGAGCACCGGCAGCGGTTCGGCGGCGGCCAGCGACTCGCCCAGTTCCTTGAGCGGCAGGCCGTTCAGGCGGTCGCGGATCAGCGTGAGGTTGCGGATCTCGTCGTCGATCGCGCCCCTGAGCAGGCTGCCGCCCTCGGGCCTGCCGCCGAGCACGAGAGGCCGCAGGGCCTGCCGCAGCTCGGGGTAGCCGCCGAAGCCCAGCACCATCGCGAACCTGGTCACCGAGGGCTGGCTCACGCCCGCCCGCTCGGCCAGCTCCACGCTGGACAGGAAGATCGCCTCGTCCAGGTGGTCGGACAGGTAGTGCGCGATCCGCCGCTGCACGGGCGACAGGCGCCTGCCGTCCAGCAGCCCCTCAAGTCCGTCCCTCACGCCACCTCCAACACACCGACCTGCCCAACCCCTTCCCTCCCCGACGCCCCGGCTCGGCCCCGCGGGACGTCCGCCGGGCGTCCTGCGGGGTGAGCGGCGGCGCTCTCCGGGAGGACGCGGGCCGGTGGCCGGCGGCGCCGTTCTCGTGGACGGCGTCCGCCCGTGACCACCGGCTCCCGCGCCGGCGGGCCGTCAGGACTCGCGCATCGGGATGCGGACGCCGCGCTCGTCGGCCACCGTCACCGCCTCGTCGTAGCCCGCGTCCACGTGCCGCATGACGCCCGTGCCCGGGTCGTTGGTGAGCACCCTGTTGAGCTTCTCCCCCGCCAGGGCCGACCCGTCGGCGACGGTCACCTGCCCCGCGTGGATCGAGCGCCCGATGCCCACCCCGCCGCCGTGGTGGATGGACACCCAGGCGGCGCCCGACGCCGTGTTCAGCATCGCGTTCAGCAGCGGCCAGTCCGCGATCGCGTCCGAGCCGTCCGCCATGGCCTCCGTCTCCCTGTACGGCGAGGCCACCGACCCACAGTCGAGGTGGTCACGCCCGATGACGACCGGCGCCTGGAGCTCGCCCGAGGCCACCATGTCGTTGAAGCGCTCGCCGGCCAGGTGGCGCTCGCCGTACCCGAGCCAGCAGATCCGCGCGGGCAGGCCCTGGAAGTGGACCTTCTCCCCCGCCATCCTGATCCACCGGGACAGCCCCTCGTTCTCGGGGAAGAGCTCGAGGATCGCCCTGTCGGTCGCCGCGATGTCGGCGGGGTCGCCGGACAGGGCCGCCCAGCGGAACGGGCCCTTGCCCTCGCAGAACAGCGGCCTGATGTAGGCGGGCACGAAGCCGGGGAAGTCGAAGGCCCTGGCGTAGCCCGCCAGCTGCGCCTCGCCGCGGATGGAGTTGCCGTAGTCGAAGACCTCCGCGCCCGCGTCCTTGAACCCGACCATGGCCTCGACGTGCCTGGCCATCGACTCGCGCGCCCTGGTGGTGAACCCGGCGGGGTCCTTGTCGCGCTCGGCGGCCATGTCGTCGAAGGCGACGCCGATCGGCAGGTACATCAGCGGGTCGTGGGCCGAGGTCTGGTCGGTCACGATGTCGATCTCGGCGCCGCGGGCCAGCAGCTCGGGCACGGCCTCAGCGGCGTTGGCCACGACGCCGATGGACAGCGGCCTGCGCTGGTCGCGGGCCTCGTAGGCCAGGCGGAGCGCCTCGTCGAGGGTGGCGGCCTCGACGTCGAGGTAGCGGTGCTCGATGCGGCGGGTGACGCTGCGCGGGTCGCAGTCGATGCAGATGGCCACGCCGCCGTTCATGGTGACGGCCAGCGGCTGGGCGCCGCCCATGCCGCCGAGCCCGGCGGTCAGGGTGATCGTCCCGGCCAGCGAGCCGCCGAAGCGCTTGGCGGCCACCGCGGCGAAGGTCTCGTAGGTGCCCTGGAGGATGCCCTGCGTGCCGATGTAGATCCAGGAGCCCGCCGTCATCTGGCCGTACATGGTCAGGCCGGCGGCCTCGAGGCGGCGGAACTCCTCCCAGTTGGCCCAGTCGGGAACGAGGTTGGAGTTGGCGATGAGGACGCGTGGCGCCCACTCGTGGGTGCGGAAGACGCCCACGGGGCGCCCCGACTGCACCAGCAGCGTCTCGTCACCTTCCAGGGTGGTGAGCGTGCGGGTCAGGGCGTCGAACGAGGGCCAGTCGCGCGCGGCCTTGCCCGAGCCTCCGTAGACGACGAGCTGCTCGGGGTGCTCGGCGACTTCCGGGTCCAGATTGTTCTGGAGCATCCGGAGCGCGGCCTCCTGCGGCCAGCCCTTGGCGGTGAGCGTGGTGCCTCGCGGCGCGCGCACGGTACGGCTCATGCCTCTTCCCTCCTGAATGAACATATTCATCTATGTCACTCGAAGGGTACAACGCCTGCTCCCGTCGACAACCCCGCGCCCCGTGTCAGGGCCGGTCCGGGTACTGCCACCGCTCTGTGCGCTCGTCCCAGCGGGAGCCGGGGGGCGGCACGTCGTCGCGGCGGTCCGCCGGATGGCTCTCCATCAGCCACTGCCACCAGATCCAGCCCGCCAGCGCCGGCAGGCCCACCAGGACCAGCGAGAACTTCCAGCCGCCCGGCACGAAGACGGCCACCACCAGCGCGACGAAGAGCACCACCACGGCCGCCACCAGCGCGATACCGATCTTCTTCCAGAACGACATGCGACCTCCTGGGTCAGGTCAGCGGGTGCCGCGCAACAGCGCGTCGCCCGATTCGGTGATCTGGTGCAGCATCAGGTTGGCGTGCCGGGTGCTGACGATCAAGCCCGCCTGCCGGAGCACTCGGGCGTGCTCGCTGGCGCTGGAGGTGGGCACCCCCGCCCGCCGGGCCAGCTCGGTCGTGCTGCATCCGGGAGCGAGCCCGACGCACCGCAGCACCGCCGCCCTGGTCTTGCCCAGCAGTTCGGCCAGCGCGTCCCCGCCCGTCTTCCGTCCGGCGACGCCGGTGCGCGCCACCGGGTAGACCAGCACGGGCGGCAGGCCGGGGTCGGCCAGCGTCACGGGCGCGGTCCTGCAGAAGTAGCTGGGGATGAACGTCAGCCCGCGCCCGCGCAGGCGCAGTTCCCTGTCTCCCGCTGGGTAGTCGACCTCCAGGACGGGGGCGCGCCACCGGACCTTGGGCGACAGCTGGGTGAACATGCCCTCGACGCCGCCGTCGGCCAGATGCCTGACCCTGGTGCCGCGGTCCTGGCTGACGGCCCGCTCCACCTCGCCCCAGTGCTCGCCGAGCGCCGTCTGGAAGTACCCGGCCGCGACCGCGGCCAGCCTGCGCATGGCCGGGCCGTCGTCGGCGAGCGACTCCAGGTGGGCCGGCAGCCCGTGCCGGGCGCGCAGCAGGTCGAGCTCGCGCCGCACCCTGGCGGGCGGCGTGTCGAGGATGGCCTGGATGCCCTCCTCGAGGCCCTGCTGCGCCTCGATCGGGGTGAGGAAGTCGGGGAAGTAGGCCGCGCGGGGCGCCAGCGGCACCAGCATCCTGCGCACGTCCTGCAGCAACCCGGTCTCGGCGAGCTTGGCGCGCGCCCGCCGCCGCCATTCGGCCATGGCGGCGCCGCCGTCGCCGGCCTGGAAGCGGTGCAGGCTGGCCACCGTCTCCCACAGCGGATCGGCCCGTGAGGCGATCCGTACGCGTGCGAGGTCGTCGCCGGTGAAAATGATGCGCAATATGCCGCCCGCCATGCGTCGCAGTCTCGCGGGGGGCGCTTGCAAAAGCCTGAAAGTTAAATTGCTGACCCGAAATATACCGACATAGCTGGGTTATTCGGGTGAGCCTGAAACTGCATGACACTTCGCTGCGCGAAGTGCTGGACTTGATCTCGCCTGAGGGGGCATTCGGCTGGTCCACAACGACGGTTTCTGGAGGCGATACAGGGGAGTCTCCAGCAGCCGCACGGCCCGCGCGGGGCGCGCGAGCCGTACGCGATCATCAGCAAGGGAAGCCCGGCATCACTATGACGGCTTCGTCGCCATCGGGCCGGATGACGGCCGCCCCTGCGAGCAGCGGCCCTCGCCCTTCGTGGATCATGAAACGAGGAACTGGGTGGCGGCCAGCTCCCGGTAGAGCTCGTCGGAGCCCACCAGCTCGTCGTGGGTGCCGACCGCCCGCACACCGCCCGACTCCATCACCACGATGCGATCGGCGTTGGTGACGGTGGACAGCCGGTGCGCGATCACCAGCACCGTCGTCTCTCTCGCCACCTCGGCGATCACCTCACGCAGGCGGAGCTCGTTGACCGCGTCGAGCTGCGAGGTGGCCTCGTCCATCAGCAGCAGCCGCGGCCTGCGAAGCAGCGCCCGCGCGATGGCGACCCGCTGGCGTTCGCCGCCGGACAGCAGCACGCCGCGGTGGCCGACCGGCGTCTCGAGACCGTCGGGCAGCCTGGCGACCAGGTCGTCGAGCCTGGTGCGGGTCAGCGCCCTGCTCAGCTCGTCCTCGGTCGCGTCCGGCGCGGCGAACAGCAGGTTCTCCCTGAGCGTGCCCGCCAGCACGGGGGCGTCCTGCTCGACGTAGCCGAGCGCGGCGCGCAGCCGCTCCAGCGGCCAGTCGCGGATGTCCACGCCACCGACCTCGATCAGCCCGTCCTGGTGCTCGTAGAAGCGCTCGACCAGCGCGAACACCGTGGACTTGCCCGCGCCCGACGGTCCGACCAGCGCGGTCAGCCCTCCCGGCGGCACGTCGAAGGTCACGCCGTGGTGGACGGGCGCCCGGTCATCGCCGTAGCTGAACACCACGTCCTCGAAGCGCACCCCGACGGGCTCGTCGCCGCCGGGGGCCACGCGGGTGTCCTGGCCGGCCGGTTCGCCCGGCAGGTCCTCGATCTCACGGATGCGCTTGAGCGCGGCCAGGCCGTTCTGCAGCTGCACCGCGCCCTCGACCAGCTGGCCGATCGGGGCGACCAGGTAGAACAGGTACAGCAGGAAGGCGATCAGCGCCGAGACCTCCAGCGTGCCGGCGGCGACGCGGGCGCCGCCGACGGCCAGCACGCACAGGAAGGCGACCTGCACCGCCATCCACGTCGAGACCCCGGCCAGCGAGGTCCAGCCGGCCACCTGCAGCCCCTTGTCCTTGGCGCGTTCGGCGGCCGCCCCGATCTCGGCGACCTCGCGCTCCTCCGCGCCGCTCGCCTTGACCGTGCGGTAGGCCTGCAGGGCCCGGTCGAGCACCGCGCCCATCTCGCCGACGGCCTCCTGGGCCTGGTGCTGCGCCCGCTGGATGCGCGGCATGACCAGCGCGGTCATGCCGCCGATCAGCACCACGACCAGCAGCGTGACCAGCAGGAGCACGCCGTCCATCAGCGCCATCATGACGATCGCGCCGATCAGCATGAAGACCGCGGCGATCGAGTCCACGATGCCGTTGGTGAGCACCGAACGCAGCAGGGTGGTGTCGCCGGTGACCCTCGACAGCAGGTCGCCCGGCTTGAGCCGGTCGACGTCGGCGACCTTCAGCCGCAGCATCCTGTCGACGAGCCTGCGCCTGGCGCCCAGCACGATGCCCTCGCCGGTGCGTTCCATCAGGTAGTTGCCGCCGGCCGAGACCACCGCGCCGATGACGACGGCGACCGTCAGCGCGATCAGCGGGCCGGTCATCGACCGTTCCGCGCCGAAGGCGTCGACCACGTACTTGGCCAGCAGCGGCATCGCCAGTCCCGCGGCCGAGCCGACCAGGCCGAGCAGCCCGCCGGCGACTAAGATCTTCCGGTGCGGCCCGAGGTAGGCCAGCAGGAGCCTGAAGGGTGGCTTCTCCCCCTCGGCGGCCTGCGCTGTCTCGCGGTTGTCGCCGCTCACGTTTCTCCGTCCCCGTCACATACGTCCACAGACATTCTGGGTCGCGGCACGGCCGCGCGCGCTCAGGGAAATCACCCACCTTTCCCTGATTGCCGCGGTACGCGCATGCGTCAACTTAGATTGACGCAGGGCGGAAGTCAAGCGAAGTTGACGCGCCTTCAGTCGATCTCGGGGACGTCGGGGACGTCGTGGTCCGCGTCGCCGTCGTCGGCGCGGCGAAGCTTGATGTCCTCGGCCCACGCGTAGGCGAAGCGCCTGATCTCGTGCAGCCGCTCCTCGTCGACGCCGTAGGCCATGAACGCCTCGTCGGCCAGCAGGTCGACGCTTTCCAGGCGCTGGATCAGGTCGTCGAGCAGCCAGTCCTCCTCGAAGGCGGCGCCCAGGCGCTCGAGCTCGCGGAAGGAGTAGCGGGTGGCCGCCGCGGCGACGTCGACGAAGTCCTTGGGCAGGCCCCGCCCGTGCAGCGCCCGCACCTTGAGGCCCACCGCGTCGTCCTGGCCGACCACCCGGTAGCCCTCCAGTGCCAGCGGCCGGTCCCTGAGCGGCTCCCTGAGCAGGCTGACCGTGCACCGCTCGCCGCCGGCCTCGTCGCGCACGACCATCCGCGCCACCCGCTCGGTCGCGTCGGCCGGCGTCACCGCCAGGCCGTGCCGCCGCAGCTCGACGGCCAGCTCCGCGGCGACCTCCGGCAGCGGGACACCCCGGTCGGTGGCCAGCACGAGGTCGTCGCCCGGCCGCTCGGTGAGCCCGTGGGCGGTCATCGCGTGACCGCCGGCCAGCAGCAGGCCGTGGCGCTCGCGGACGTCCAGAGCGGCCTCGATCAGCCGCGCGTGGAACGCGGGAACTCTCACGGTGACCACATGCCCTCACTCATGCGCGCGCCTCTTGCGGGTCGACGGAAGGTCGTGCCGTCCTGAGACGAACTCCTGAACCGCGATCTTGACCTTGATCACCGGCCGGCGCCAGCGCTCCTCGCGGCGCAGCGCCGTGGCCATCTTGCGGGGCGACCTGACCGCGAAGAACCAGTGCGCCCAGGGCGAGCCGGGCCTGGCCAGCCGCAGCGCGCCCACCACCAGCAGCGGAGGTAGGAACAAGCCCACCAGTCCCGTCCAGATCTTGCCCTTGAGCAGCGTGATCACGGCGAGCGCCAGGTTGGCGAGCAGCAGCCACCAGGGCGCGACGCGGCCGACCTCCCAGGTCAGCGGGCGCAGCCCGATCAGCAGCAGCCCGGTGACCGCGACCGCGACGAAGACCGCGTCGACGGAGGTGCGGCCCTCCTCCTCCCAGTACACGTCGTGCAGGTGGAGGATGAGCGCGAACTCGTCCAGCACCAGCGCCGCGCCGACCCCGAAGACCGCGGCCGCCACCGCCGACCCCGCGGCGACCAGCCCGCTGACGCCGCCGACCAGCATGAGGACCACGCCGAAGACGACGTGGTGGATGTGCATCTCGCCGACGCTGACGTTGCGGAACCAGCCGATCTTGGCGCGGATGAGCCTGACGTTGATCCGGGTGGCGACGAAGGCCACGATGAGCGCGACGAAGAAGCAGAACAGCGGCAGCCGTCCTGTGTCAACGATGCGTTCCCTGATCCAGTCCCCCATGTACCTGTAAGTCAGGCTACCCAGCGCGGGCCCGCAGCGCCTTGCGATATTCCTCGACGACCAGGGCCTGGCGCACGTTGTCGCGGACCCTCTCGAACGGCGGGGCGTCCTGACCCGCCATCAGCCGGTACTGCTCGCGCAGCCGCCGCTCGGACAGCTCGAGCGTGGCGGCGTGGACCTTGCTGAGCGCCGAGTCGAGCTCGGCGGCGCGCACCCCGGCGTAGGTGTGCTCGTCGTAGGACGGCACCCCGGGCAGCGGCCGTCCCTCGCGGGCGGCCCGCGCGCGGCGCGCGTTCTCCTCGGCCAGCTCGCGCTGGAACCCCTGCTCGCTGACATCGGCGAGCAGCCCCGCCTCCCGCGCCCACACCCGCCTGACCTTGTCGAGGACGGCCGCGCGCACCGCCCTGTCGCGCAGCGCCCTGCGCGGCGTGACCCCGGCGTGCGCCCGGTCCCAGAAGCCGGGACCGAGCGCGAGGCCGTACCGGGTGTACTCGGAGAGCACCTCGGCGCGGGCGGTCTCGGCCGCCCTCAGCACCTCGGCCCCCACCACAGGCTCGCCCTCGACCAGGGTGACCCGGTCGCCGGGCCGCAGGCCGAGCACCTCGGAGACGGTCGCGGAGGCGGCCAGGCCCCGCGGTGGGGGCGCGCCGCCTCCGCCCCGGGTGAGCGCCACGACCAGGGCGACCAGGACGGCGACGCCCACGACCGACGCGGCGGCCGCCCTGCCGAGCGGGAGGGCACGGCGCCCGGTCCCCGGCGTGGCGCTCCTCATGACCTCAGCTCGCGATCTTCATGTCGAAGACGTGGAAGCCGGCGTCGGCCAGCGGGCTGCCCTGCGGGAACGTCACGGTGGCGACGGTCTTGGCGGGGTCGAGCGGCACCGCGTAGCCGAACACCGACACACCCGACTCGGTGGTCTGCCCGGTGGCCGGGTTCCGGTAGCTGGTCTGGGTCCTGTTGTGGTAGGTCGCGCGGGCCACGACGACGCCGCCCTCGGGCGCTGTCGCGTCCCACTGGTCGCCGAAGCGCACGGTCTTCTCCTCGACGCCGCCGTCGGTGTAGGTCACCGTGAAGACGCCCTCGCGCACCTTGAACGCCCCGGCGCCGAGCAGCACCAGCCGGTCGCCGCGGCCCTCGAGCCTGACGGTCTGCCCGGCCGCCTTCACGTTGTCGGTCCAGCCGTAGGGGCGGGGGTGCCAGACGAAGTCCGCGCCCAGCACGCTGACGGTCGACCCGGGGACCAGGCCCGCCTTCTCCAGGCCCTGACCCGAGTAGCTGCGGCCGCTGGTGGAGAAGCCGCCGGTGTTGGGGTTGTGGTCGGAGCTGACGCCGACGTTGTTGTAGGCCTTCTCGACGGACTCGTGGACCACCGCCGGTACGGCCGCGCCGTTGTAGGCCCCGCGCGAGACGCTCCCCTCGACCGGGTTGCCGAAGTAGTCACGCCCGCCCACACCCTCGACGAGGGAGCCGGAACCGAGCGCCGGGGAGCCGGCGAGCAGCTTGTAGCCTTCCACGTCGCCGTAGCCGGTGGCGGTGCCGGGGGCGGCCAGCCCGGGGTCGGCGGTGATCGCCTTGGTGTCCGAGGCGGGCGCGGCCACGCCGCCGTAGTAGACGTTGGCGTCGTAGGTGATGCCGGGCGCCGTCGGCAGCGCGCCCGACGGGGCGTAGATGATGTTGTTGGCGATCCTGGAGTTCCCGGTGGGCACCGCCCAGTCCACCTTCTGCGAGGAGCAGAAGAAGGTGTTGTTGTGGATCCACAGCGGGCTGCGGTTGTCGCCCGCGGCGTTGCCGGCGATCCTGCAGTCGTCCTGGGCGATGTTGAAGCGCAGGATGGCGGTCGCCTGGTAGTTCGGGAACTCGGTGCAGCTCTGGCAGCCGAGGTAGAAGCCGCCCGCGTTGTCGTGCGAGTAGTTGTACTGGTAGACGCAGGAGCCCTTGATGCCGCCGTCGCAGTCCCACGCGGTGGAGTCGAAGATCGTGGGCCGCTGCCTGGTGACCTCGTTGTACTGGAAGACGGGGTCGACCGAGTTGATCGGCCACATGCCGGCGAAGTTGCCGTCGACGTACGGGTACTTGCCCGCGCCGCCCTCGTCGAACAGGTTGTGCTCGATCAGCGGCTTGTCGGAGGCGTGCACGACGATGCCGTCGCCGCCGACCGCGCGGATGGTGTTGCGGGCGAGGTAGACGTTCTTGTGGTAGTCCGTGCCCTTGCGGCTGATCTTGATGCCACCGCCGCCGGTGTCGTGGATGTAGTTGCCCGTGATCGTGATGCCGTCGAGGTAGCCGACCTTGCCCTCGGGCAGCGCCTGGATGCTGATGCCCGCCGAGTAGGCGAACCAGGAGGAGTTGGCGCCCGTCTTGTCGCCCCAGCCGGCGACGTCGGAGATCTCCAGGTCACGCAGGACCAGCCCGGCCTTCGGCTCGGGGGTCGTCGAGTTGTACTGGATGCCGGTCCGCTTGGCGGTGGTGGGGGCCGGGTTGGTGATGTGCAGCTTCTCGATGGTGACGTGGCTGTTGTCGACCAGGTGGACGGCCCACTCACCGCCGTCGCCCTGGATGATCGGCTTGGGGCCCTCGCCGTAGGAGGTGAACACGATCGGGTGGTCGGCGCTGCCCGAGCCCTTCGGCTCCAGGCGGCCGGCACACACGGTCCCGGCCCGGAACTTGACCTTCGTCTTGGGGCCGAGCTCCAGCGCGTTGACGGCGGCCAGGTCGTTGATCGGAGAGGCGGCGTCACTGCCGGAGCCGCCGTCGGGGGCCTGACAGTCGACGAAGACGTTGCGGGCCGGCGCGGCCGCCGCCGGGGTGGCGGCCAGGCCGGTCGCGGCGGGGGGGGGCGGCCGGCGCCGCCCCCCCCGGGTTGGGCGGGCCCACCGGGTGGG
>NZ_JBSGJX010000059.1:0-49326 GCF_053605785.1 Nonomuraea sp. NPDC003754 | reverse complement strand
GCCCATATTCCGGAGGTGAATCGAGTTCACACGTGTTCTCTTCAGTGCGGCCCCGCCCTGACGTGCCGCCCCGGCGGCCCCGCTCCGACGTGCCGCCCTGACGTGCCGCCCCGGCGGCCCCGCCCTGACGTGCCGCCCTGACGTGCCGCGTCGCCGGGATCGTCGCTCCCGGCGGGTCACCCCGGCGGGTCACCCCGGCGGGCCGCTCCGGCGTGCCGCGTCGCCTGGCGGTCCGGTGTGGTGCGGTCCCGCTTTACGTCCGGGGTAATCGTGGCGATTCCCCCTTTACCGCTACCGTTCCCCGCATGGGAGCACTTGCCGTCAACCACGAGTCATTTGGTGATCTGCTGCGATCCTGGCGCCAGCGGCGCAGGGTCAGCCAGCTCGACCTGGGCATCGAGGCGGAGGTCTCGGCCCGGCACATCAGCTTCCTCGAGACCGGCAGGGCCAAGCCCAGCAGGGACATGGTGATGAGATTGGCGGAGGAACTCGACGTGCCGCTGCGCCACCGCAACAGGCTGCTGGTGGCGGCCGGGTACGCGCCCGTCTTCCCCGAGCGGGAGGTGCGGGCGCCCGAGATGGAGGTGGTACGGCAGGCCCTGGACAAGATCCTGGCCGGGCACGAGCCGTACCCCGCGCTGGTCGTGGACGCCGCGTGGAACCTGGTGGCGGGCAACGCGGCCGCGGCGATGTTCATGGACGGCGTGCCGGCCGAGTTGCTGAAGGAGCCCGTCAACGTGATGCGGCTGTCGCTGCACCCCGACGCGATGGGCGGCCGGCTGATCAACCTGGCGGAGGTGCGGGCGCACCTGCTGCACCGGCTGCGGCGGCAGGCGGAGGCCTCGGGCGACGGGCGGCTGGCCGAGTTGCACGACGAACTGGCCGCCTACACCTACCCGGGCGTCGACCTGAACGTGGCGCACGCGCCCGGCATCGCCGACATCCTGATGCCGTTGCGGATCAGGCACGGCGACCGGGTGCTGTCGATGTTCACGACGATCGCGACGTTCGGCACGCCGGTGGACGTGACGGTGTCGGAGCTGGCCATCGAGACCTTCTGGCCCAACGACGAGGAGACGGCGGCCGCCTTCCGCTGACGACCGCCACGGGCGGGGGCCGCCGGTCAGTGCTCGCCCTGGGCGATGTCCCGGTGGATGCGGGCCGGCGGGACACCGTCCGTCTGCAGCCGGCGCACAGTCTCGTGCACCATCGCCGGGGGACCGCACACGTAGACCTCGTGCTCGGCCCACGAGTGGAAGCGTTGCATCACCTCGGGCAGCCGTCCGCGCATGCCGTCGTAGGACGACTGGCCCGACACCACCGGCAGCACCCGCAGCCAGGGGAAGGCCGACTCCATCCTGACCAGGTCGGGCAGGTCGTAGAGCTCGGCCGCGGTGCGCGCGCCGTACAGCAGGTGGATGTTGGGCCGCCTGCCCGAGGTGATGATGTGGTCGATGATGGCCTTGATCGGGGCCAGGCCGGTGCCGCCCGCGACGCACAGGACGTCCCTGGCGCCGGACTCGTGCGGGATCATCGTGCCGATCGGCGGCCCGAGCATGATGGTGTCGCCGACGCGGGTGTGCCGGACCAGCGTGGTCGACACCCAGCCGCCGGCCACCCCGCGCACGTGCAGCCTGATCGTGTTGTCCTCGCGCGGCGCGTTGGCGATGGAGAACGTCCGCCACACCCGCGGCCAGCGCGCGGTCTGCACGCTGACGTACTGCCCCGCGACGTACGGCAGGCGCTGCGTCGGCCTGAGCGTGACGACCGCGATGTCCTCGGTGCGCCGCTCGTGGTCGATGACCTCGGCCAGCCACCACGCCGGCGAGACACCCGAGGCGATGTCGGCCGCGTCGATCATGAGGTTGGCGGCGGCGGTGTAGGCGGCCACCCACGCGGCCTCGATCTCGCTGGTCCAGATGGCCGCGGCGAAGCGCCTGACGGTGGCCAGCAGGGCGTTGCCCACCGCGGTGTAGTGCTCGGCGATCACGCCGTACTTGCGGTGGTCGCGGCCGAGCTGGCCGAGATAGGAGGCGAGGCTGTCCGGACTGTCCAGTGACCACACGATCCTGGTCAGCGCGCTGAACAGCCGGTCGCGCTGGACGTCCATGGCGGGCGGGAACATCCCGCGCAGGTGCGGGTTCTCCGCGAACAGCCGCCCGTAGAAGTAGGCCGCCGCCCGGTCGGCGACGGGTTCGATGACGGAGAAACTCTCCTTGACGAGGCGCGGATTCAACGACATGCCTTGTGACCCCACCTTTGACCAGAATGCGATTCCGGTCTGTCGTTCCACCTCCCTGACGGTTCCGGGTTGCGAGCGTGCGGCGAGCCCCGGCGTATCCGTACGCTCGTCCCGGAGTCTTACACCACTTCCCTGGGGTCACCACCGTTTCACCTCAATACGGTGTGAATCCAAACTATCCGTAACTGTACCGTTATTTTCCGCAATCAAAATCCAGAACATTTCCCGCGCTGAAGGTGAATCAATATCGCATTCACCAAGAAATGGGCCGGATGGGGTCGCGCGGGAGCCGCGGGCCCCCGGCGAGGAGCGGGCGGTCGCCCCCGGCCCCGGTGATCGGTGCGCCGGAAGTGACAGCACTGATACCCGGGATAGGTGACATAACCGAAATCGTGTGCGCCATGATGGACCACCAGGTACCTGGTCGCCCGTCCTCCTGCATGCAATCTGGAGCGCGCATGTCCCGACCGCTGATCGGCATCACCGCCTACTTCGAGGCCGCCCGCTGGGGCGACTGGGTCAGAGAGGCGGTTCTCGGCCCCCCGTCCTACGCCAGGGCGGTCGAACGGGCGGGCGGGGCGCCGGTCCTGCTGCCCCCGCTCAACCTGCACGCCGTCGACGACTACGTCAGGGGGCTCAGTGGCATCGTGCTGGCCGGCGGCGCCGAGGTCGCCGGCTCCGTCTACGGGGCCGACCAGGACGACAGGGTGGCCCCGCCGCAGCCGCAACGCGACCGCTTCGAGCTGGCGCTGGCCCGCGCCGCCGTCCAGGCGGACGTGCCGATCCTGGCCGTGGCGCGCGGCATGCACGTGCTGAACGTCGCCCAGGGCGGCACGCTGATCCCGTGGCTGCCCGACGTGCTCGACCACGAACGGCACGCCGCCCCCGGACAGCCGCACGTCATCCAGGTCAGCGTCTCCAGCAAGCTCGGCAAGGCGCTCGGCGACCGGATCGAGGTGACCGCGCCGCACCACCAGTCGGTCAAGCGGCTCGGCACCGGCCTGCTGGCGGTGGCCTGGGCCGACGACCAGATCGTGGAGGGCGTCGAACTGCAGGGTCACCGGTTCGGCGTCGGCGTCCAGTGGCACCCCGAGCGCGGTGATGATATGCGGCTGTTCGAGGCACTCGTGGAGGCCGCCCGATACTGATGAGAAATGGGGTGCCTCATGAGTAAGCTCGGATCATGAGCTTGCATCCCCAGGCCAGGGCCTATCTGGAGCTCTATCCTTCCGACCTCGGCGTCGATCTCGGCGGCCTGGGCCAGGCGGAGATCGAGCAGATGCGTGCCGTCGACGGCCTGGCCGACAGGCGCGGACCGCTGACGCGCCTGCCGTTCGTCCGTGACGCGCTGGCCGGCGAGGTGCCGATCCGGGTCTACCGGGCCGATCCGGGCGACCACACGCTGCCCGTCATCGTCTACTTCCACGGCGGCGGCTGGGTGTTCGGCAGCGTCAGGCGCAACGACGCCCTGGGCAGGGACCTGGCGGTCAGGACCGGCGCCGTCGTGGTGTCGGTCGACTACCGGCTCGCGCCCGAGCATCCCTTCCCCGCCGCGGCCGACGACGCCTGGACCGTGGTGCGCGACATCTTCGCCCGTCCCGCCTTCTACCAGAGCAACGGCGACGTCGCGGTGATCGGCGACAGCGCGGGCGGCAACCTGGCCGCGGTCGCCGCCTGGCAGGCCCGCGACGCCGGGCTCACCCTGGCCCACCAGGTGCTCGTCTACCCGATCACCGACGTGGCCATGGACACCGCCAGCTACCGCGAGTTCGCCAAGGGCTACGGGCTCGACGCCGAGGAGATGGCCTGGTTCGCCGATCGCTACGCGGCCGAGGCCGACCCCCTCGATCCGCGCCTGTCGCCGCTGCGCCTCGGCTCGTGCGCGGGCCTCGCGCCCGCGACCGTGGTGAGCGCCGACCACGACGTGCTGCGCGACGAGGGCGAGGCCTACGGCGCGCGGCTGGCGGCCGAGGGCGTGGCCGTCGAGGTGCGCCGCTACCCGGGCACGGTGCACGGTTTCTTCGGCCTGCCCGGCTGGTTCGACCAGGCGGAGGAGGCCCGCGCCTACGTCGCGGCCAGGCTGAGGGCGGCGCTGGAGCCGTGAGCGCCTTCGACCGCTACACCAAGCTCAGGGTCGACCGGCCGGCCGGCGGCGTCGCGCGCGTCACGATCAGCGAGCCGGGCAGGCTGAACGCGGTCGACATGACCGGCCACCGCGAGCTGGCCGAGATCTGGCGCGACCTCGACCGCGACGAGTCGGTGCGCGCGATCCTGGTCACCGGCGAGGGCGCGGCCTTCTCCGCGGGCGGCGACCTGTCGATGATCGAGGAGATGACCCGCGACCACGCCACCAGGATGCGCGTGTTCGCCGAGGCCCGCGACATCGTCTACAACGTGCTCAACTGCGCCAAGCCGGTCGTCAGCGCCATCCGGGGGCCGGCGGTGGGCGCCGGCCTGGCCGTCGCGCTGCTGGCCGACATCTCCGTGGCCGGCCGTACGGCACGCATCATCGACGGGCACACCAGGCTCGGCGTGGCGGCCGGCGACCACGCGGCCATCATCTGGCCGCTGCTGTGCGGCATGGCCAAGGCGAAGTACCACCTGCTGCTGTGCGAGCCGGTCACCGGCGAGCAGGCCGAGCGGATGGGCCTGGTGAGCGTCTGCGTCGACGACGCCGAGGTCCACGACAGGGCCATGGAGATCGCGGTACGGCTGGCCGAGGGCGCCCAGGAGGCCATCAGGCTGACCAAGTACTCGCTCAACAACTGGCTGCGGATGGCGGGGCCGACGTTCGACGCCTCCCTCGCCATGGAGTTCCTCGGCTTCTCGGGGCCCGACGTCGTGGAGGGGGTCAGGGCGCTCCGCGAGAAGCGCCCGCCGTCCTTCTCCTGAGCCGGCCCTGAAAGCTCAAGCTCATGACCGGGTGCTAGAAGCTCCTGGGCAGGCCCAGCACCTGCGTGGCCAGGTAGTTCAGCAGCAGTTCCTCGGTCACCGGCGCGACCTTCCCGATCCGCGCGTCGGTCAGCAGCCGCGCCACCGGGTACTCCAGCGAGTAGGCCATCCCGCCGTGGGTCTGGAAGGCCGCGTCGGCCGCCTCCCACGCCGCCTGCGAGGCGGTCAGCTTGGCGATGTTGGCCTCGGTGCCGCAAGGCAGCTGCCGGTCGAAGGCCCAGGCGGCCTTGTACAGCATGAGCCTGGCCAGCTCGATCTTCGCCTTCACCTGCGCCAGCGGGAAGGCGATCGCCTGGTTGGCGCCGATCGCCCTGCCGAAGACCTCCCGCTCCTTGGCGTAGTCCACCGCCACCCGCAGCGCCACCTCGGCGCCGCCCAGCGCGGAGGCGGCCAGCAGGATCCGCTCCGGGTTGAGGATGTCCCACAGCACGACGGCGCCCTGGTCGATCTGCCCGACCGCGTTGGCGGCGGGCACCCGCAGGTCGTCGACGAACACCATGTTGGACGGGGTGGTGTTGGCGCCCATCTTGGGGATCGGCCGGAACGACAGCTGCCCCGCGGCCACCGCCTCGGGCACGTTCACCAGGAAAACCGTCAGCCCGTTGGTGCGCGGCCTGGCCTCGGCGGCCGGGATCGTCCTGGTGACCAGCATCATCCAGGTGGCCCGCTGCACCCCGGTGATCCAGATCTTCTGCCCGTTGATCACGTACTCGTCGCCGTCGCGCCGGGCCGAGGTGGTGATCGCCAGCGAGTTGGAGCCCGCGTCAGGCTCGGTCAGCGCGAAACACGTCTCGATCTCGCCGGTGGCCAGCTTGGGCAGCAGTTCGGCGCGTTGCCGGGGGCTGCCATGCCTGCCCAGGGTGAGCGCGCCGAAGCCGGGGGTGAGCACGTAGGTGAAGGCCGACCCGCCCGCCGCGCCGGAGGCGGCCAGCGTCTCGGTCGCGACCGTCAGCTCCAGCAGCCCCTGCCCGCCGCCCCCGAACTCCTCGGGTACGGCCAGCCCGAGCCACCCGCCCTTGGCCAGTTCCGCCCACACCTCCTCGGGCCAGCGCTTGTCGGCCTCGCACCGCTGCCAGTAGTCCATGTCGTAGCGCGCGCAGATGTCTCCGACGCCCTTCTGGACGGCAAGCGCGCTCTCGGGAAGCGTGAAGTCCACGGGATCACTCCATTCTCGTTGCGTGCGCAATCGTAGAACGAAGTTCTGTACCTTCGACAGATCTCTTCTGTCCTCGGCAGGTCGTCCAGCGGACCGCCGCCCCGGCGGGGCGGGTCAGCGCGGCCGGCGGGCGTGCAGCACGTAGGCGGGCGGCGTGTTGCGCCACACCGTGCGCCCCAGCACGACCTCCTCGAAGCGCTCGCTCAGCAGCCCGCGGAAGCGCCGCGCCGACCCCAGCGGCATCGCGTGGACGTAGGAGAACGTCGTGAAAGCCCCGGACGGGCACAGCGTGGAGGTCACCGCCCCGAGCAGCCGCCGCTGCAGCTCCTCGGGGAAGGCCGCCCACGGCAGCCCGCTGACCACGACGTCCGCCCTGGTCAGGTTCCGCTCGCGGAGCAGGTCTGGCAGGCGGGCCGCGTCGTCCTGCGCCACGTCGACCCGCGGGAAGCGGTCGATGAGCAGGGCGGCGAGCCTCGGGTTCAGCTCGATCGCCAGATGGTGGCCACGCCCGTTCAGCCGGCGCTGGATCTCCGCCGTGAACGGACCTGTGCCCGGGCCCAGCTCGACCACGGTCGGCTCGCCCCGCTCGGGGACAGGCGTGCAGACGACCTCTGCCAACCGGCGCGAGCTGGGCGCCAGGGCGCCGATCGTGCCAGGCGAGCGCATGAACTGGCCGAGGAACAACGTGGTGTCGTTGGGCATGAGAACAACGGTAAGGGTGTCGGTCAAGGGACTCTCTCCATCTTACGGGCAGATGTCCGGCCACTTGGAGGATGCGAAGTCCTCCGCCGGAAGGATCGACCAGGTCGCGCCCGTCGATACGGTTGTGCCATGCGATGGCGTGGTCTGGCACCGGACGTGCTGCTCGCCGTCTCCGGGATCGCCCTCGACCTGCTGATGTCCGGCAAGGCCGGCGGACCGTCCGCCGAATGGCGGGTCCCCCTGTTCGCGACGCTGGTCGGCGCGCCGATGGGACTGGTGCGCCACCGGCCCGTCTCCGTCAGCCTGTTCCTGGTCGGCGTCCTGGTCTTCACCGACCAGATCGGCAGCTTCACCTCCAACACCGCGCAGATTCTGCTGTGCGTCGCGCTCGGCGCCACCGGCTACCGGCGCGGCTGGCCGGTCACGCTGGCCGTCGTGGCGGTGGGGGCGCTGGCCACCGGCCTCAACATCGCCGACCCCGGCATCGCCTTCACCCGCAACGCCTGGTTCTACTCCGTCGGCATCGCCCTCCTGCCCGCGCTCGTCGGCCGCTACCTGCGCGGCCCCGCCGGACGCCTCGAAGCGCCCGAGATCACCCCCGACGTGCTGCTGGCCGGCGCCGGCGTGGCCGTCGCCGTCCTGGGCACCTGGCCGTACTGGCACACCGGCAGCCAGCCCGCCTGGGTGATCGGTTCCTTCTTCGTCGGGGCGGGCCTCGCGCTGGGCGTGGCCAGGCGGCTGCCCGCCGTCGTGTTCGCGGTGGAGGGCACGCTCCTGCTGAGCGCGCACCAGTTCATCCCCGAGGCCACCGCCACCATCCAGGTCACGCTGCTCATGGCGGTCGGGGTGTTCGCGATGCGCGTCGCCTCCTGGTTCTGGAACCTGGTCGCCTACGTCACGGCCAGCTCGCTCGCCGCGATGGTCGTGATCAACGGGCACGAGAACGTCACCGCGCTCAGGGTCGTCCTGCTGCTCGTGGTGGTCGCCACGCCGATCGCCATCGGCAGGTACGCCGGTGCCAGGCAGTCGGCCGCCGAGGCCGAGCGGCTGCGGGTGCGCGAGTCCGAACGGCTGGCGATCGCCCAGCTGCACGCCGGCCAGCTCGCCGAGCGCGAGCGCATCGCCCGCGAGGTGCACGACATCGTCGCCCACCACGTCGGGGCCATGGTGCTGCGCGCCGCCGCCGCCCGCTACGCCGCCCCCGACGGTCCTGTCGCCGACGCGCTCGCCGACATCAAGGAGACCGGCCACCAGGTGCTGGAGGACCTGCGCGGCCTGCTCGACCTGCTGCGCGACCCCGGCAGCGACGGCGTGCTGCTGGCCGACCCGGCCGACGTGGTCACCGAGTCCGCCGAGCGGATGAGCGCCGCAGGGCTGGTCGTCGACCTCCACCTCGACCCCGCGCTCAGCGAGGCGCCGCTGGTGGCCAGGGCCTCGGCGGCGCGCATCGTCCAGGAGGGCCTGACGAACGTGCTCAAGCACGCGGGCCCCGGTACCGTCGTCCGGGTGGGCGTGGTCGCGGGCGAGGACGAGCTGGTCGTCGAGGTGGCCAACGGCCGCCCGCCCACGATCCGCGAGCCGCTGCCGTCCTCCGGGCAGGGCCTGGCCGGGATGCGGGAGCGGGCCAAGGCGCTGGGCGGCACGCTGACCGCGGGCCCCGACGGCGGCGGCTGGCGCCTGGCCGTGACCCTTCCCTACCCGCATCCCCACCCCCAACCCCACCCCCAACCCCACCCCCAGACCAAGGTGACGACATGATCCGAGTGGTGGTGGCCGACGACCAGGCCCTGGTCAGGGCAGGCGTGCGCATGCTGCTGCAGGCGGCCGGCGACATGGAGGTCGTCGGCGAGGCCGACGACGGGGCCGAGGCCGTACGGCTGGCCGAGCACCACCGCCCCGACGTGGTCCTCATGGACCTGCGCATGCCACGGGTCGACGGGCTCGAGGCGATCAAGCGGATCCTGGCCGCCCAGCCCGGCGCGAAGATCGTCGTGCTCACCACCTTCGCCGACGACGCCAACGTCTACGCCGCGCTGCGCGTCGGCGCGCTCGGCTTCCTGGTCAAGGACGACGAGCCCGAACGCATGGTCGACGCCGTCCGCAGGGCCGCCGCGGGCGAGCAGTTGCTCGCCCCCTCCGTGCTGCGCCGGGTGGTCCAGCGGGCGCTGGCCGCCGAGCAGCAGGCCACGCCCACCCCCGCCGGGCTGACCGAACGCGAACTCGAGGTCCTCGCCCTGGTCGGCACCGGCCTGTCGAACGCCGAGATCGCCGACCGGCTCCACGTCGGCGTCACCACGGTCAAGACCCACGTCGGCTCGGCGATGGAGAAGCTCGGCCTGCGCAACCGCATCCAGGCCGCGGTCGTCGCCCACCGCATCGGCCTGGTCGACGCCGCCTTCCGCCCGGTGCGCCATCCGCCCAGGGGGTGACCGGCGGGTCACCCGGCAGGCTGACGACCCCGCCCGCCGCGCCCGGCCACGATGTGGTCCTCACCTCAGAAGGAAGGACCCATCCTCATGCATGACGTGACGACCGCCACGTCCGCCCCCGTCTCGGCGGGCCTGCTCTACACGCTGCGCGTGCTGGTGCTCGCGCACGCGGTCTCCCTGCTGGTGGCGGCCTCGTTCGCGGGGCAGGCGCTGGTCTACGGCGAGGCCTCCATCGTGTCCGAGCCCGCGACCGCCGAGACCCACGTCATGATCGGCATGGTCGCCCACCTGGTCGGCCTGCTCCAGGTCATCGCCGCCCTCCTCTACTGGCGTCCGGGCCGGGGCGCCGGCTGGCCCGCCCTGGCCAGCCTCGCCCTCTTCCTGCTCGGCATCGCCCAGCACTTCCTGCTGATCTTCGTCGGCCTCGGCGCGCACGTGCCCAACGGCGTGCTCATGTTCGGGCTGCTGGCCCTCACCACGGTGTGGGCGTGGTCGCCCGGGGCCGCACGCCGCCGATAGGCTGCTGCCATGTTCGTGAAGATCTGCGGCCTGAGCGAGCCCGAGCACGTCGAGGCCGCCGTCGAGGCGGGCGCCGACGCGATCGGGTTCGTGCTGACCGCCAGCCCGCGCAGGGTGAGCCCCGCACGGGCGGCGGAGCTGGCCGCGCTGGTGCCCGGGCACGTGCTGACCGTCGGCGTCTTCATGGGAGAGCCCGCCGACGAGGTACGGCAGGCCGCCACGGCCGCCGGGGTGCGAGCCGTCCAGCTGCACGGCCGGCACCCGCACGCCGACTTCACCGCGCTGAAGGATCTCGGCCTGACGCTGGTGCGCGCCGTCGCGGCCGACGCCGACCTGCGCACCGGGGCCTTCGACGAGGACCTGCTGATCGTCGACGCGCCCAGGGCGGGCGCGGGCGAGCCGTGGGACTGGGCGGCCGTCCGCGGCCGGCCCTCCGGCCGCTGGCTGCTGGCCGGCGGCCTCGACCCCGGCAACGTACGGCAGGCGATCGCCGAGGCGGGGCCGTGGGGCGTCGACGTCTCCAGCGGTGTCGAGGTCTCCAGGGGCGTGAAGGACTCCGCCCTGATCCGCGCCTTCCTCCAGGCGGCGCGTTCCTAGACTTCGGTCCGCTCCGGTCCTCTTGCGGGATGAGGCCGCAAGTCGTCCTTTCCGCCGACGCCTTCATGATCATCGCCGTGCCATAGTGGCGTCGTCCGGAATCTTCGCGAGAAGGGCGACAGCATGGCATCAAAGAAGATCGCCGCACTGGGTCTCGGTGCGCTCCTCGTCGTGGCGGGTCTGGCCCCCGCCGCGCACGCCGCCGGGCCGGATCTCGACCGGCGCGAGCTGCAGCGCACGCTCGACGAGGTGCCCAAGGGCGGCGTGGCGGGCGCCTACTCCGCCGTCCAGGACGGATGGCAGCGCTGGCGCGGCGCGGCGGGCCTGGCCGACCTGGAGGCCGGACGCCCCACGCGGCCGGCCATGTACCACCGGATCGGCAGCATCACCAAGACCTTCGTCGCCACCGCCGTCCTGCAGCAGGCCGAGCGGGGCAAGGTCGAGCTGGACGCCCCCGTCGAGCAGTACCTGCCGGGGCTGCTGCCCGACCGGCGCATCACGGTCAGGATGCTGCTCAACCACACCAGCCACGTCGGCGACTACGACACGGCGCTCATCACCGGGCCTGACAGCCTGGAGGAGATGCGCGTGCGCCAGTACACCGACGAGGAACTGGTACGGCTCGGCCTCGGCACCGGCCCCTCGGGCGAGCCCGGCCAGACGCCCGGCAGCTACTCCAACACCAACTACATCGTGCTCGGCATGCTGCTCGACAAGGTCACGGCAATGCCCGCCGAGCGCTACATCACCCGCCACGTCATCCAGCGCGCCGGCCTGTCCGACACCTTCTTCCCGCGCACCCCGAACCTGCCGCGCCCGCACTCGAAGGCCTACACCTCCTTCTTCGGCTCCTTCCCGCTGCGGGACTTCAGCTCCTTCAACATGTCGTGGGGCGGCACCGCCGGCGCGCTGGTCTCGACGACGGAGGACCTCAACCGGTTCTTCCGCGCGCTGCTGACCGGCCGGCTGATCGGCCAGGCCCAGCTGGCCGAGATGCGCACGACCGTTCCGATCACGCCGGGGCCCGGCGTCCCCGACACCTTCGACTACGGCCTGGGCCTGATCGCCTACGACACCCCGTGCGGGAAGGTGTGGGGGCACGACGGCGGTGTCATCGGCATGGCCACCCTGTCCTTCAGCACCGCGGACGGCGGCAGGCAGGCCTCCTCCGGCATCAACACGACCTGGCACCCGGGGATCGAGGCGGGTCAGCAGGCCTGGGTCGTGCACACCGTCGGCGCGATCTGCGGCACGACCCCCCAGGCGAAGGCGGCTGACACCACCAGGTTGCTGCTGGAGGCGAACGCGCCCGTGAAGCGCTGACGACCCGGGCGCCCGCCCGGGGGAGCCCTCCCCGGAGGGGTTGCCCGGGAGAGGCCGGGGACACCGCCCGCGCCGCCCGTCCCCCGTGGCGGGTGGCGCGGGCGGCGTCCCGCTCTCGGCCCCGTGGGCGGGCGGGACCCGCCCCGGGCCTGGTGCGTGGCGCGGGCGGGTCCTGCCCCCGGCCCCGAGGCGGCGTGGGCGGGTCCCGTCCGGTCTCAGCGGCGCTCGGGCAGGGGCAGGTACACCTCGCCGCCGCCGCGCACGAACTCCTCCGCCTTCTCCCGCATCCCCTCCTGCGCCCGCAGATCGTGGGAGATCCGCATCGAGCAGAACTTCGGCCCGCACATCGAGCAGAAGTGGGCGGTCTTGGCCGGGGCCGCGGGCAGTGTCTCGTCGTGGAAGGAGCGGGCCGTGTCCGGGTCGAGGGACAGGTCGAACTGGTCCTCCCAGCGGAACTCGAACCGCGCCCGCGACAGCGCGTCGTCCCACGCCTGCGCCGCCGGATGGCCCTTGGCCAGGTCGGCGGCGTGTGCGGCGATCTTGTAGGTGATCACGCCGGTCTTGACGTCGTCCTTGTCCGGCAGGCCGAGGTGCTCCTTCGGCGTGACGTAGCACAGCATCGCGGTGCCGTACCAGCCGATCATGGCCGCGCCGATGCCCGAGGTGATGTGGTCGTAGCCGGGCGCGATGTCGGTGACCAGCGGGCCGAGGGTGTAGAACGGGGCGTCCTCGCACAGCTCGCGCTGCAGGTCCACGTTCTCCTTGACCTTGTGCATGGGCACGTGGCCGGGCCCCTCGACCATCACCTGGACGTCGTGGGCGTGGGCGATCCGGGTGAGCTCGCCCAGCGTGCGCAGCTCGGCGAACTGCGCCTCGTCGTTGGCGTCGGCGATCGAGCCGGGACGCAGCCCGTCGCCGAGGGAGAAGGCGACGTCGTAGGAGGCGAGGATCTCGCACATCTCCGCGAAGTTCTCGTACAGGAAGTTCTCGCGGTGGTGCGCCAGGCACCAGGCCGCCATGATCGAGCCGCCGCGCGAGACGATGCCGGTCGTGCGCCTGACGGTGAGCGGCACGTACGCCAGCCGCACGCCGGCGTGCACGGTGACGTAGTCGACGCCCTGCTCGCACTGCTCGACGAGGGTGTCGCGGTAGATCTCCCACGACAGGCGGGCGGCGACCCCGTCGACCTTCTCCAGCGCTTGGTAGAGGGGGACGGTGCCGATGGGCACGGGGGAGTTGCGGATGATCCACTCGCGGGTGGTGTGGATGTCGCGGCCGGTCGACAGGTCCATGACGGTGTCGGCGCCCCAGCGGATGGCCCAGGTCATCTTCTCCACCTCCTCCTCGACGGAGGAGGTGACGGCGGAGTTGCCGATGTTGGCGTTGATCTTGACCAGGAAGTTGCGTCCGATGATCATCGGCTCGCTCTCGGGGTGGTTGACGTTGGCCGGGATGACGGCCCTGCCCGCCGCCACCTCCGCGCGGACGAACTCCGGGTCGACGCCCTCCCTGGCCGCGACGAACTCCATCTCCTTGGTCACCACGCCGCGGCGGGCGTAGGCGAGCTGGGTGACGGGCGCGCCCGCCGCCCTGAGGGGGTCGCGGCGCCGCCCGGCGAACGCGCTGGTCCCTGCGCGCTTCCACGCGTTCTGGTCGCGGTAGCCGTCGTCGAGGGGCTGGACCTGGCGGCCGCCGTACCGGGCCACGTCGCCCCGGTCGAGGACCCACCGCTCGCGCAGCGGGGCCAGGCCGCGGGTGACGTCGGTCTCGACCTCCGGGTCGGTGTAGGGGCCGGAGGTGTCGTAGACGGTGAAGCTCGTGCCGTCGGACAGGCTGATCCGGCGCATCGGGACCCGGAGATCGCCTTGGTAGATCTTGGAAAAACGCGCGCCACTCATCGCGCAAACTCCCTTCGCCGGCATTACCCGGAGCAGGTTCTGGCGGTCGGCGGCTGGTCAGCCGTCCTCTCAGCCCGGTCACACCGGGCTCCCGCGTTGGTCGGCGCCACCGTAACCCGATCACCGGGGGCGCGCGCAACCCCCGATCCGTCCAGGTGTCCGAAAACCCCGGGGGCGAAGGGCCCGCCCTGCGGCCGGAACCGGACGAGACGGACGGCGCAGCGTACGCAGGTCGGCGACGCAGTAGGGTCGCAAGCGTGAGCGAAACTTCCGCCCCTTCGTCAGCGGAGGACCGGATCTGGACGGTTCCTAACCTGCTGAGCTTCCTGCGCCTGTTGGGTGTGCCCGTGTTCCTGTGGCTGGTTCTCGGGCCCCAGGCCGACGGCTGGGCGATCGGGCTGCTCATGGTCGCGGGATTCACCGACTGGCTGGACGGCAAGATCGCCCGCGCGTGGAACCAGACCAGCAGGCTGGGCCGCATCATCGACCCCGCGGCCGACAAGCTCTACGTCTTCGCCACGATCCTCGGCCTGGTCCTCAGGGACGTGATCCCCTGGTGGCTCGTGGCGATCATTCTCGCCCGGGAAATCTTCGTCGGATGTTTCTTTCCCGTGCTCCGCAAATACGGCTACAAGGCACTGCCCGTGCATTTCCTTGGCAAAGCAGCCATGGCCAACCTCATGTACGCCTTCCCGCTGCTCTTCCTGGCCTCTCATACCGGCTCCTGGTATGCCGATACTGCGAGGATCATCGGATGGGCGTTCGCCATCTGGGGAACGGGTCTGTACTGGTGGGCGGGCGTGTTGTATGTGGTACAGGTGCGCCGGCTCATCACCGCTGCCAGGGATGAGCTGCGCGATCCCCGGCAAACTGCGAAGAAGGAGTGATCGGGTGAAGGCGGTCGTCATGGCAGGTGGGGAGGGCACGCGGTTGCGACCGCTGACCGCGAACCAGCCCAAACCCCTGCTTCCTGTGGTCAACCGCCCGATCATGGAACACGTCCTCCGGCTGCTCCGCAAACACGGACTGACCGAGACCGTCGTCACGGTTCAGTTCCTGGCGGCGCTCGTGCGCAGCTACTTCGGCGACGGCGACGAACTGGGCATGCGCCTGCACTACGCCACCGAAGACCTGCCACTCGGTACGGCCGGCAGCGTCAAGAACGCCGCCGACAAACTCCGCGACGATCGTTTCATGGTCATTTCCGGCGATGCCCTGACCGATATCGATTTATCGGACATGATCCGGTTTCACCGGGAGAATTCGGCTCTTGTCACCATCGGTCTGACGCGCGTTCCCAACCCGCTCGAGTTCGGGATCATCATCGTCGACGACCAGGGCAGGGTGCAGCGCTTTCTCGAGAAGCCCACCTGGGGCCAGGTTTTCTCCGACACGGTCAACACCGGCATCTACGTCATGGAGCCAGAAATCCTCGACGAGGTCCCCGCGGGGGAGGCCGTCGACTGGTCCTCCGACGTCTTCCCGCGCCTGCTCGAACGCGGCGCCCCGATCTACGGCTACGTCTCCGACTGCTACTGGGAGGACGTCGGCACCAACGACAGCTACCTCAAGGCCCAGGCCGACGCGCTGTCCGGACGGGTCAAGCTCGACATCGGCGGCTTCGAGATGTCGCCGGGCGTCTGGGTGGGCGAGGGCGCCGAGGTGGACCCCGAGGCCGTGCTGAAGGGCCCGCTGCTCATCGGCGACTACGTCAAGATCGAGGCCGGGGCCGAGCTGCGCGAGTACACCGTGCTCGGCAGCAACGCCGTCGTGCGCGAAGGGGCCTTCCTGCACCGCGCGGTCGTCCACGACAACGTCTACATCGGCCCCGGCGCGCACCTGCGCGGCTGCGTCATCGGCAAGAACACCGACCTGATGACCGGCGCCCGCATCGCCGAGAACGCCGTCGTCGGCGACGAGTGCGTCATCGAGGCCGAGGCCTACGTCTCCAGCGGCGTCAAGGTCTACCCCTTCAAGACCGTCGAGGCCGGCGCGGTCGTCAACACCAGCGTCATCTGGGAGTCGCGCGGCCAGCGCAGCCTGTTCGGCCCGCGCGGCGTCAGCGGCCTGGTCAACGTCGAGATCACCCCCGAGCTCTGCGTACGGCTGGCCAGCGCCTACGCCACCACCCTGAAGAAGGGCGACCAGGTCATCACCTCGCGCGACTCCTCCCGCGCGGCCAGGGCGCTCAAGCGCGCGGTGATCAGCGCGCTGACCGCGAGCGCCATCGACGTGCTCGACCTGGAGGCCATGCCGCTGCCCGTGGCCCGCTTCCACACCTCCCGCAGGCCCGCCGGCGGCGGGATCGCGCTGCGCACCACCTCGGGCGACCCGCAGAGCGTCGACATCGTCTTCATGGACTCCCACGGCGCCGACCTCACCCCCGCCGCCCAGCGCAAGCTGGAGCGCGTCTTCTCGCGCCAGGAGTTCCGCCGGGCCTTCCCCGGCGAGATCGCCGAGCTGAGCTTCCCCGCCAGGGCGGTGGAGGACTACGCGCAGGAGCTGCTGCGCTGCGTCGACATGACCGGCGTGGACGGCATGAAGGTGGTCGTCGACTGCGCGGGCGGCACCTCCTCGGTGGTCCTGCCCACCCTGCTCGGCCGCCTCGGCGTGGAGGTGCTGACCGTCAACGCCAGGCTCGACTCCGCCTCGCCCACCGAGACGCTCGCCGAGCGCCGCCGCGACCTGCAGCGCCTGTCGGAGCTCGTCGGCTCCTCCCGGGCCGCCTTCGGCGTCCGCTTCGACCCGGTCGGCGAGCGCATCGCCCTGGTCGACGAGATGGGCCAGCTCATCAGCGAGGAGCGCGCGCTGCTGGTGGTGCTCGACCTGGTCGCCGCCGAGCGCCGCCGCGGCAGGGTGGCGCTGCCCGTCACCACGACCAGGGTGGCCGAGCAGGTGTGCCGCTTCCACGGCGTCCAGGTCGAGTGGACCTCGACCTCGCTCGACGCGCTCACCTCCGCCGCCGCCAAGCCGTACATGATCTTCGCGGGGGACGGCAGGGGCGGTTTCATCGTGCCGGAGTTCGGGGCCACGGTGGACGGCCTGGCGGCCTTCCTGCGCCTGCTCGGCCTGGTGGCCCGCACCCGCCTGACGCTCAGCCAGATCGACGCGCGCATCCCCGAGGCCAAGCTGCTCAAGCGGACCGTCCCGACGCCGTGGGCCACCAAGGGGGCGGTGATGCGCTCGGTCATCGAGGCCGCCGAGGGTTTCGACATCGACACCACCGACGGCGTGCGGGTGGTCGGCGACGACGGGCGCTGGGCGCTGATCCTGCCCGCCGCCAGCGAACCCGCCACCGACCTGTGGGCCGAGGCGCATGATTTCGACACAGCGGAGGCATTTCTCGACAGATGGGCGCGCGTCGTCGAGCAGGCGGCGGGAACGTGACAACACAACTGGCGCGGCGGCATGGACCTTGAGGGCGGCTCGGCGGTAACTTTGTCACCGTCCGAACCCGTCGTGCGGCGTCTCGCCTTGACCTTTGCTCGTGATCAGCGTAAGTTGCGGCATTCGCAAACGTGAACTAAGCGAGAGGCGTGGGGCGCCCTGATCAACCGTCGCCGCGTTCTCGCGGTAGGAGGCCGAGCCGATCGATGCCGTACGTCTACTGTACGCAGTGCGGTCATGCCAACCCCGAGGATGCCCGCTTCTGCTCCCGGTGTGGGTCGCCGCTGACCAGACACGAGGTCTCAGGGGACACCACCTCGACGATCTCCGTCGCGGGAATCGAGGCGTATGAGGCGGAGACGGCCGACGCCCTGCTGGCCGAGCGGGCCGCCGTCGAGCAGCTGCCGCCCGGCGCGGCGCTGCTGGTGGTCACCCGTGGTCCCAACGCCGGCAGCCGCTTCCGGCTCGACCGCGACCTGACCACGACGGGCCGGCATCCCGAGAGCGACATCTTCCTCGACGACATCACGGTCTCGCGGCGTCACGTGGAGTTCTACCGCCATCCCGGCGGCGCCTTCACCGTCCGCGACGTCGGCAGCCTCAACGGCACCTACGTCAACAGGGAGCGCATCGAGGAGGTGCCCCTCCACAGCGGCGACGAGGTGCAGATCGGCAAGTTCCGCCTCGTCTTCCTCACGCGGGGCGCATGAGCTCCCAGGCGGCGCGTTCGCACATGAGCATCGGGGAGGTGCTCGCCCTGCTGCAGGGCGAGTTCCCCGACGTCACCGTCTCCAAGATCCGTTTCCTGGAGAGCGAGGGGCTGATCGAGCCCGAGCGCAGCCCCTCGGGCTATCGCAAGTTCACCTACATGCACGTGGAGCAGCTGCGCTTCATCCTCACCGAGCAGCGCGACCACTACCTGCCGCTGCGGGTCATCAAGGACCGGATGGCCGACGAGCTCGGCCGTCCCAGGGCGCTGCCCGAGACCAAGGAGGTCCGGTTCAGCCGCGCCGAGCTGCTGGAGGCCAGCGGGCTCGACGACGAGACCCTCACCGAGCTGGAGGACTACGGCCTGCTCGCGCCGGTCGCCCGGCGCTACGACGAGGACGCGGTCAAGGTGGCGCGCAGCGTCGGCGCCCTGGCCCGGTACGGCCTGCACGCCCGGCACCTGCGCGCGGTCAGGGCCGCCGCCGAGCGCGAGGCCGGTCTGGTGGAGCAGGCCGTCGCCCCCATCCTCAAGCGGCGCGCTCCGGGCGCCATCGGCGAGGCCGACGAGACGGCCAGGCAGCTGTCCGGCCAGTTGCTCGAGCTGCACGCCGCTCTGTTGCGCACCGCCGTCCGCTCGGCCCTGGGCGGCTGACCCGCAGGGCGGCATCCCGAAAAAACCGGAAATTCCGCTCGCCCGCTGCCGTCGGGGATGCGGGCGCCCGCCGAGGCGGCCCGGGAGCCCGGTAGGTTGGCGGGAAGCCTCGGGGGCAGGGGATATTACCTACCCAGTGGGTGTTACGTTGAAGTGCGGTAGATGCGGCCCATGGATCGTGAATTCGGAGCAGCCCGTGTTGCAGATGGAGGTAGTGGGCGTTCGCGTTGAAATGCCCACAAATCAGCCGATCGTTCTGCTCAAGGAGGCGCAGGGTGAGAGGTTTCTCCCGATCTGGATAGGAATGACCGAAGCCACGGCCATCGCGCTCGCCCAGGCGGAGGAACCGCCGCCCAGGCCCTTGACCCACGACCTGTTCAGGGACGTGCTGAGCGCGTTGGGCGTCGGCCTGCGTGCGGTCAACATCGTCGCTCTGCGTGACGGGATCTTCTTCGCCGATCTGGTCTTCTCCAACGGCGTGGAGGTCAGCGCGCGCCCCTCCGACTCCATCGCCCTCGCGCTGCGCACCGGTGCGCGGATCTTCGCCAGCGAGGAGGTCGTGCAGGAGGCCGGAGTGATCATCCCCGATGACCAGGAGGATGAGGTGGAGAAGTTCAGGGAGTTCCTTGACACCATCACGCCCGAGGACTTCGGACGCGCGGGGTAGGACTCCCTTCGTGAAGGCTCGTGCCCTTGGTCGCCACCTGGGGTACGCATTTCACTGCATTTACGCTTCGCGACGCGCCGAGCCGGATCGTTGACTGCGGATGGTCACGGTCCTACGGTGCAAGTGAAACCTGTGGTTGTCATTTACGAACCCCCAGATCAGACCACGGGATGAGAGAAAGCCGGAGGTCCGCGTGGCGGTCAGCAGCGGCGAGGGAAAGACGGCCGGCCAGGAAGATCCGGTGCGGCGCGAAACCGCGCGCCAGCGTGCCGGTGAGCAGGGCCTGCTCTTCGACGAGCAGCCCACGACGCTGCCTGCCGACATCGGCTATCGCGGCCCCACGGCCTGCGCGGCGGCCGGCATCACCTACAGGCAACTGGACTACTGGGCGCGCACGGGCCTGGTCGAGCCGACGATAAGAGCCGCGCACGGATCCGGCTCGCAGCGGCTCTACAGCTTCCGCGACATCCTGGTGCTCAAGGTCGTCAAGCGGCTGCTCGACACCGGCGTGTCGCTCCAGCAGATCCGCACCGCCGTACAGCACCTGAGAGATCGGGGCGTCGGCGACCTGAGCAGGATCACGCTCATGAGCGACGGCGTCAGCGTCTACGAGTGCACCTCGGCCGACGAGGTCATCGACCTGCTGCAAGGCGGTCAGGGAGTGTTCGGTATCGCGCTCGGCAGGGTCTGGCGCGAAGTCGAGGGATCGCTCGCGGAGCTGCCGGGGGAACGAGCGGCGGTCGAGGACACCGTCCCGGCCGACCATCCCACTGACGAACTCGCCCAGCGCCGCAGAGCCCGGCGAATGGGCTGATTCCCGGACACTGGTAGCCTAGGGCTGGAGCCGACGACCCCGAGCGGGAGAGTCCCCGGGCCACCGGGGCGCCGAAGGAGCAACCCTCCCCGGAATCTCTCAGGCACCCAGTACCGCTCGGACGAGGCCACTCTGGAAAGCAGGCACGCCCGCCAGGCGCGTCTCACCGACGGTGCAAGCCCGCGACCCCGCGGGCGAACCTCTCAGGTTGATGACAGAGGGGGAGACCCGGCAGACGCCCGTGCTCTCCACCAGCCTTGGGAGGCAGTTTCCATGACCGAGCCCCTCAGCGACCTCGCTGCGCCGCCGTTCGCGACCCGCCACATCGGTCCCTCGGACGGCGAGCAGGCCAAGATGCTGGAGGCGGTCGGCTTCGAGTCGGTCGCCGACCTGGTAGCGGTGGCCGTACCCGAGGCCATCAGGGCCAAGGACCAGCTGAAGCTGCCCGTCGCGGCGGGCGAGAGCGAAGTGATCGCCGAACTGCGGGCGCTGGCCGGCCGCAACCAGGTGCTCACCTCCATGATCGGCCTGGGCTACTACGACACCGTCACCCCCGCGGTGATCAGGCGCAACCTGCTGGAGAACCCGGGCTGGTACACCGCCTACACGCCCTACCAGCCGGAGATCTCCCAGGGCCGCCTGGAGGCGCTGCTCAACTTCCAGACCGTCGTCTCCGACCTGACCGGTCTCGACGTGGCCGGTGCCTCCCTGCTGGACGAGGCCACCGCCGCCGCCGAGGCGATGACGCTGGCGCGCCGCGCGGGCAGGTCCAAGAGCAACGTCTTCGTCGTCGACGCCGACGCGCTGCCCCAGACCAAGGCCGTGCTGGCCACCCGGGCCGAGCCGCTGGGCATCGAGCTGGTCGTCGACTCCCTCGACGGTGAGCTGCCCGAGTGCTTCGGCGTGCTCGTGCAGTACCCGGGCGCCTCCGGCCGCCTGCGCGACTTCCGCGCCCTGGCCGAGGCCGCCCACGCGGGCGGCGCGCTGGTCGTGGCCGCGGCCGACCTGCTGTCGCTGACGCTGGTCGCGGCCCCCGGCGAGCTCGGCGCCGACATCGCCATCGGCTCCTCGCAGCGCTTCGGCGTGCCGTTCGGCTTCGGCGGCCCGCACGCCGCCTACATGTCGGTCCGCGAGGGCCTGCAGCGCCAGATGCCGGGCCGGCTCGTCGGCGTGTCGGTGGACGCCGACGGCGACCCCGCCTACCGCCTGGCCCTGCAGACCCGCGAGCAGCACATCCGCCGCGAGAAGGCCACCAGCAACATCTGCACCGCCCAGGTGCTGCTGGCCGTCATCGCCGGTATGTACGCCGTCTACCACGGCCCCGAGGGGCTGCGCCGCATCGCCCAGCGCACCCACCGCATGGCCGTCACGCTCGCCGCGGCCCTGCGCGCCGGCCGTGTCGAGATCGTCCACGACGGTTTCTTCGACACCGTGCTGGCCCGCGTGCCCGGCAAGGCGGCCCAGGTGGTCGCCGCGGCCGCCGAGCGCGGCGTCAACCTCTGGCAGGCCGACGCCGACCACGTCTCGGTCGCCTGCGACGAGAAGACCACCCTGGCCCACCTGGAGCAGGTCGCCGCCGCCTTCGGCGTGAGCGTCTCGCTGACCGACCTGGCCGCCGAGGACGCCCTGCCCGAGGGCCTGTCCAGGGAGAGCGACTACCTCACCCACCCGGTCTTCCACAGCCACCACTCCGAGACCTCGATGCTGCGCTACCTGCGCCGGCTCCAGGACAAGGACATCGCCCTCGACCGGTCGATGATCCCGCTCGGCTCCTGCACGATGAAGCTCAACGCCACCACCGAGATGGAGCCGATCACCTGGCCCGAGTTCGCGGGCATCCACCCCTACGCGCCGCTCTCCCAGGCCGGCGGCTACGTCGAGCTGGTCGAGACGCTGGAGGCCTGGCTGGCCGAGGTGACCGGCTACGACGCCGTCTCCATCCAGCCGAACGCCGGCTCGCAGGGCGAGTTCGCCGGGCTGCTGGCCATCCGCGCCTACCACCGCGCCAACGGCGACGCTCACCGCGACGTCTGCCTCATCCCCTCCTCCGCGCACGGCACCAACGCCGCCAGCGCGGTCATGGCGGGCATGCGCGTGGTGGTCGTGGCCTGCGACGACAACGGCAACGTCGACCTGGCCGACCTCGAGGCCAAGATCGACAAGCACGCCGAGTCGCTGGCCGCGATCATGGTGACCTACCCGTCCACGCACGGCGTCTACGAGGAGACGATCACCGAGGTCTGCGCCAAGGTCCACGCCGCCGGCGGCCAGGTCTACGTCGACGGGGCCAACCTCAACGCCCTCGTCGGCCTGGCCAAGCCGGGCGAGTTCGGCGCCGACGTCTCCCACCTCAACCTGCACAAGACCTTCTGCATCCCGCACGGCGGCGGCGGCCCCGGCGTCGGTCCGGTGGCCGTGCGCGGTCACCTGGCTGCCTACCTGCCGGGCCACCCGCTGCGCGACGGCTCGCCGGTCGGCCCGGTCTCGGCCGCGCCGTACGGCTCGGCCGGCATCCTGCCGATCTCGTGGGCCTACGTCAGGCTGATGGGCGGCGAGGGCCTCAAGGCCGCGACCGAGCAGGCCATCCTGTCGGCCAACTACCTCGCCCGCCGCCTGGCCCCGCACTACCCCGTCCTCTACACCGGACGCGGCGGCCTGGTCGCCCACGAGTGCATCATCGACCTGCGCCAGATCACCAAGGAGACCGGCGTCACGGTCGACGACGTGGCCAAGCGCCTCATCGACTACGGCTTCCACGCCCCGACGATGTCCTTCCCCGTCGCCGGCACGCTGATGATCGAGCCGACCGAGAGCGAGGACCTGGCCGAGCTCGACAGGTTCGTCGAGGCGATGGCCGCCATCCGCGGCGAGATCGCCAAGGTGGCCGACGGCACCTACGACAAGACCGACAACCCGCTGCGCAACGCCCCGCACACCGCCGAGTCGCTGGTGGCCGACGAGTGGCCACACCCGTACACCAGGACCGAGGCCGCCTACCCCGTCCAGGGGCTGCGCGACGGGAAGTACTTCTCGCCCGTCCGCAGGATCGACCAGGCCTACGGCGACCGCAACCTGGTCTGCGCCTGCCCGCCCCTGTCGGCGTACGAGGACTGAGCGGACCCGAACGGGCGGCCTCCCCTGCGAGGGGGGCCGCCCGTTCGGCTTCTCAGGTGGGGACGTAGCCAACACCCGTGCACAGGATGGTCATGTCGGGCGACGCGGCGGCCGGAAATCGTTAGGCTCGACGTTGATCGTCATCGGTTGATCCCCACCGGTCTCCAAGGAGCCTTGTTGACGTCCCCCGAGCTCGACACCCCGCTGACCACCGGCCCGCTCGACCGGGCCCGCCGCCTCGCCGAGAGCGGCGACCTCGAGGGCGCGGCGGCGATCTTCGCCGAGCTGGCCGCCGACCCCGATGGACGCGACCGGGCCCAGGCGGCCGTGGGTCTGGCCGTGGTGCTGGAGGAGCGGGGCGACGTCGCGGGTGCCAGGGCGGCGGCGCGGGCCGCGCTGGCCACCGGCCACCCCGAGTACGCGGCCCAGGCCGCCTGCCACCTCGCGCGCGGCTTCGAACGCGAGGGGAACGCCGAGCAGGCCAGAGGAGCATGGCAGGCCGTGATCGGCATGGGGGCGGCCGCCTACCTGCCGCTGGCGCACCTGGCGCTGGCCCACCTGGCCGTCGGCGAGGAGGAGGCCGAACGCGAGCTGCGGGCGGCCATCGCCGTCGGCGACCCCGAGCTGAGCCCCCGCGCCGCCCAGGAGCTCGCCGAACTGCTGCTGGACACCGGAGAACCGGGCGAGGCCGCCACGGTGCTGGTCGAGGCCCTGCCGCTGGCCGAAGGCGCCCACGAGGCGCGGCTGCGGGTGTTGCTCGGCATCGCCCATCTCGAGCTGGCGTGCGCGGAGTTCGCCGGCGCCGTCGAGGCGGGGCAGGAAGCCGGGCAGGAGGTGGGGCACGAGGCGGAGACGAGCGCGCTGGCGATCGAGCTGCTCGCCCGCACCCTGCCCCTGCGCGGGAGGGGCGAGGCCGCCGACGAGGTCTGGCAGTACGGCCTGTCGCACGCCGACGAGGAACTGGCCGCGCAGGTGAGGCTCCGCTTCGACAGGGACGCGCTCAGCCCCGGCGCGTGAGCACGGCCCCCAAGCGCCGGGCGTGGGCGCGCACGGGGGCGCCGGGTTCACCGGGCACGGGGCGTGGGTGGCGGCGTGGGCGCGGGGCACCGGGCACCGGGCGGCGAGGCATGGCGGGGCGCGGGCGCCGGGCACCTCGTGTGGTTGCGGGCGCGGGCGCCGGGCGTGGGCCGGTGCGAGGCGGGGGGCACCCCTGCGGCTACCGTTGGAGGGTGGAGATCACGACGCCGCGGGGGGCGGCACTGGTCGACGTCGACGAGGCGGAACGGCCCAGGTTCCTGCTGGTGCTCACTCATGGCTCGGCCGGCGGCGTGGACGCGCCGGACCTGCTGGCCGTACGGGACGCCGCCATGGACAGGGGGGCCACGGTGGCCAGGGTGACCCAGCCCTTCAGGCGGGCCGGTGCCAGGGCGCCGGGCTCGCCCGCGCGGCAGGACGAGGCGTGGCTGGCCGTCATCACGGAGCTGGCCGGGCGCTATCCGGGGCTTCCGCTCGTGCAGGGCGGCAGGAGCAACGGTGCCAGGGTCGCGTGCCGTACGGCGAAGGCGGCGGGCGCGGACGCCGTGGTGGCGCTGGCCTTCCCCCTGCATCCGCCGGGGAAGCCGGAACGCTCCCGCGCCGACGAGCTGCGCGGTGCGGGGGTCGACGTGCTGGTGGTGAACGGGGACAGGGACCCCTTCGGGGTGCCCGACGCCGCCGACGCCGCACGTCTGGTTGTGCTGCCGGGCGAAGGGCACGACCTCAAGAAGGATCCCGCGAAGGTCGGCGAGGTGGTCGCCGACTGGCTCGCGGCGCGGTACTGACCGTCAGGCGGCGCCGACCAGCGGCAGCGGCCGGTGCGGGGCGATGACGTCGCCGCTGGGCAGGAGCTCCCCGGTGTCCTCGAAGAGGACCACACCGTTGCACAGAAGGCTCCATCCCTGCTCGGGATGCGACGCGAGGGTGCGTGCGGCCTCGCGGTCGGGCGCCTCAGCAGACGGACAGGCCGGGTCGTGCGGGCACATCGGCGTGCCTCCGATATCTCTTGACTGGGCTCCCTCGCTGGAAGCGGCGGGGGAGCGGCTCGGGCTGTTTCGTATTCTGCGCCAAGTGTGCGGCGTGCGTCACACTTTCCGACATAGCCCGTTAGGACGATTCAAGGAGGATCCCCGGGTGGTTCAGACCATGTGACCTACGACACAGCGTGCCTCACCTACGATAACGGGCCGGCTTCGACACGCTGACGGGCCGGTAAACCCTCTGTTACGCGGCCAGACCGCGCAGCATGGCCTCCAGGCCGCGCTCGAAGTCGGCGTCGGCGCGCTCGTCGTGGCGCACCCAGGTGTCGCGTTCCGGGTCGGCCCATCCCGACTGCTGCACCTCCACCGCGACGCTGCCGAACACGAAGGCGCGCATCGTGCGGACGGCCTCGGCGGCGTCGGTCAGCCCCGCCTCCGTCAGCTGCTCGACCTGCTCCACGATGGCGATCGCCGTAGCCCCTTTGGGGGGTTTGGTCAGGGCCAGCGCGAGCACGCCCGGGTGCTCCCTGAGCGCCGCCCGCTGCGCCCTGCACCACTGCCTGGCCGTCTCCTGCCAGCTGGGGGCCGGATCGACCTGGATGGCGGTCACGTGCTCGGCCAGCGCGTCCATCAGCGCCTCCTTGCCCCGCGGCAGGTGATGGTAGATGGCCATGGCCTCCACCTGGAGGGCGTCGCCGAGCCTGCGCATGGTCAGCCTGCGCAGGCCCTGGCCGTCGGCGATGTGCAGGGCCGCGTCGATGATGCGCTCGCGGGACAGGGGCACGGGTGGTCGCTTGGCCGGCATGGAGATCATCTTGCCATACTTTGTAAAGGCGGTCACGCGTCCGCCGCACCCCGGCGTGCCGCCCGGCCTGTGGCCAGAGGGACGGCGACGGCCCACCCGAGTGGCTGTTCGGGGCCGGAACCGCGTACGCTACCGCTCGTAACGACTGAAAGGGAGCTGTCCGATGGCGTTTTTCCGTCCGCGTGTGAGCCGTGAGGCCGAGGTGCGCTTCCACGCCGACCAGGAGATCTCCAAGAGCTTCCCCGCCCTGATCGAGAAGGCCAGGCAGGCCGAGGCCGTCGTCCACGAGCTGCGCACGGCCGCGGCGCCCGAGGTCGAGCTGCACGCGGCGGGGCTGCTGCTCGACAAGGCGCTCACCGACGCCCTGCGCGCCGCCGAGGCCGGTCAGCGCGCCATGTTCGGCGTGAAGGCCTACGACGACCGCATCGCCCGGCGCAAGGCCAAGGCGACCCCCGACGGCGCGCGCTGGACCTTCGAGGTCGAGCAGCTGCGCACGCTGCGCGAGGAGAACAGGCTGACCGGCATCCCGCGCCTGCCCCGCCCGGTCCCCGCCGCGCGCTGAGCCCGCCGATTCCGGCCCGCTGCTCCCGCTTCCCGCTTCCCGCTGCCCGCCTGAGCCGCCGGTGCCCCGGACGGCTCAGGCCGTGACCGGCCCGACGACCCGGTCGACGGGCAGCGCGGGGGAGCGGTGCCCGTTCCTGCCGGTCATCTCCCGTGCCGCCGTCAGGGCGTTCAGCACGGCCTCCTCCACCGCCTCCATGACCGCTGCGCAGAACGGGTCCATCCGCCCCCACGGCACGAACCGCAGGTTCTGGTAGTCCTCCTCGGTGACGAAGCCGCTCGTCAGCGCGCCCGCGTTGGCCGTGGAGAAGGCCAGCAAGATGTCGCCGGAGACGTGGCTGCCCGTCGTGCCCGTCCTGGCCAGGCCCATCGGCACCCTGCGGGCCGGCGCCTTGCACTGGCCCGGCAGCAGCGGCGCGTCGGTCGCCACGACCGCGATCATCGACCCGGCGCCCGGAGGCGCGAACCAGTCGGTCGTGCCCATCGGGTCGTCGACGCCCGCCAGGTGGTCGACGGGGCGCTCAGCGAGCGGGGAGATCGCTTCTCAGCGCCGCTGGCCGGCCCGCGCCCGCAGCGCCCGCGCCATCGCCGCCGAGCTGCCGGCCCCCCGCCCAGCCGTCGAACGCCCCAGCGACGCCGGCGCCGACCCGGACGCCGAGCGCGAACGCGCCTGGCTGGTGCAGATGCCGGCCGCCCGACCCCACCAGGAGAGCATCCGCCCCAACCCGATGCAGGACCGCGGCGTCTGCCCCGCCTGCGGACGCGCGGCCACGGCCGGCAGTTCGGGCCGCTGGGCGTTCTTGCCAGATTTGGTGTCGGTGAAGAAGCGGCGGCAGCCATAGCCGGCCAGCGCGTCGATTTGCCGTTCCAGCTTCTGGCCTTTGGTCGAGACGCGGGCGTAGCCGATGCGGATCTCGGTGGGGGCGGCGGAGAAGGCGCAGCCCTCGGCGGGGTCGGGCCGTCACCGCCCACTCGGGTACCGCGTGCCGCGCCGGAACATCCCCCTGATCAGCGGGGATGCTGCCCTCGACCACGCCTCGCCGGGGCCGGCTCGAAGAGGCCGCACGCCCGGCGGAACGGCGGCCGCCAGGCCGCACTCGAAGACGTAGAGACGGATTTTCATCCGCCGCGATGAGTTCCGACCCCGCCGCCGGTATGTACTCACGAGCTCGCCGGACCACCTCGGGCGAATCGATCACAAGGGAGAATCCGATGTCGAACAGTCGTGCGGCAGACGAGGCCGCCATCCAGGCCGTACTGGTTGACTCCTACAAGGCGTGGGAGGCCGGCGACGCCGACGGCATGGTCGCCAACTACACCGCGGACGCGACCGCCATCATGACCGGCTCGCTCCGAGACAGCCGTGACGTGATCCGTCAGAGCATGGCCCTGGCCTTCGATGGGCCGCTCAAGGGCAGCTCGACCTACAACAAGCAGCTCAGCATCCGGTTCGTCGGTAGGGACGGCGCGATCGTCATCAGCGAATCCGCCATCCTGTTCCCCGGCGAGACCGAGGTCCCAGACGACGTGCGTAAGGTGAACTGCACCTGGGTCTTCGAGAAGCGGGACGGCCAGTGGCTGATCGCCGCCTATCACAACAGCCCGGTGCTGGCGCCTGCGCAGTGAACCCTTCCCTGTAACCAGCGGTGACCGTGTGCAGGGCCATGACGAATATCGGACCGAAAAGCCCTGCATCGCTCTGATCTGTAGGAACTTCACTCCCCGAGGGCCAGATGCCCTCGCATGGGCGCCTCGGACCTTGCACCACATGCAACCCGGCGCGAGACGCATCCGAACGAAAAGTCACGCCAAGGACCTGTTCCCAGGCCCCTTGGCGTGACTTTCGTACCGACGCCCGTATCTACGAGCGACGTTCAGGAACAGCACTAATTATCCGAAATTTGGGATGTACGCCATGGCCAGGTCGTTGATGACCGCGCGGGGTGACCTATCCGCCCATCGCGGATTGTCACCGCAGCCGCCAGGTACGGTGGCTGTGGCGGCAGTGGGAATGGAGCGTGGCGTGATGACGGGGAAGGAAGGCTTCGATCGTCGGATCGAACCGTTCCGGAGGGAGCTGCTGGCGTACTGCTACCGGATGCTCGGCTCGGCTCACGACGCGGAGGACTTGGTCCAGGACACGTACCTGAGGGCGTGGCGGGCGCGGGAGCAGTACGACGATACCCGCAGCTCACTGCGCACCTGGCTCTACCGGATCGCAACCAACGCCTGCCTGACCGCCCTGGAGGTCCACGGCCGCCGACCGCTGCCGTCGGGGCTGGTGGCCGCGTCGGATCCGCTCGGGCCGTTCGTCCAGGGAGAGCACGCCGCCTGGCTCCAGCCCTTGCCGGACTCGCTGCTGGACGCTGGCGACCCGGCTGGGGCCGTGATCGACCGCAGCAGCCTGCGCTTGGCGTTCGCCGCCGCCCTCCAGCACCTGTCGGCGCGTCAGCGCGGTTCGCTGATCCTGCGTGACGTGCTCAGCTTCTCCGCGGCCGAAACGGCGGAAATCCTCGGCACCACCGTCGTGTCGGTGAACAGTTCCCTGCAGCGGGCGCGTACCCGCGTCAAGGAGATCGGGGTCCGGCAGGAACGGGTTAGCGAGCCGTCCGCGGCCGAGCAGCGCGCCTGGGTCGAACGCTACATGAAGGCATTCGAGCTGGCCGACGTCGAGGGCCTCAAGCGGCTGCTCACCGAGGACGTGATCATGGAGATGCCGCCGATGCTCAACTGGTTCTCCGGCCGCAGCAACTACGGCCTGTTCATGGAATGGGTCTTCGGGGCGGCCGGGAAGGACTGGCTCCTCAAGGAGGTCGCCGCCAACGGCGGCCAGCCCGGATTCGCCGCCTATCAGCGCGTCGGCGACGGGTACAACCTGCACACGCTCCAGATCTTCACCGTCACCGACGAGGGCATCACCCGGAACTCGGTCTTCCAGGACCCCAACGTCTACGCGACGTTCGGCCTCCCGGCCGAGCTCGACGATCAGGGACTGCCCATCGCCGAGGCCTAGTACTACAGCCATAAGTCTGTCTTATCCGGCGCGGCCGCTCGGCGCGCTTGACCGGCTTGACGATCAAGCGCTGACGAGGGCCCGAGGGGAAGACCGGCGATGGCACGACGACGGACCCGCCAAACGCAGCCGCGCCGCATCGCGTCGGCCCGCTGCGCTTCGATGACTTCGAGTTGGCGGCGATCAGGATCGCCGCCAACCGCTCCGGTCTGAGCGTCATCGCCTACGTCGCCGAGACGGCGGTGGCGGTTGCTGAGGAGCGTCTGGTGCCCGTTCCCGTCGCCCGCGGGCAGATGCGAGCCCGCGTCGAGCTCAACCGGATCGGGCGGGCGCTCGAGTCCGGCCGCGACGCCGAGCTGCTGCAGTGCCTGGCGGACGTACGGGCGCAGGTGACGCCCGCCGTATGGCGTGTGGAGGCCGCTGCCGACGCTGTGGCCGGTTTCCGCCGGTGAGCACCAGGGCTTCCCGGTGTGGCACCGCCGGCCTGCTCAGTCGCGGCTGAACGGCAGCACGGCCGTCAGCCAGTTGGTCAGCTCGGTGGGATTCCTGGTCTGGGTGTAGACGCGTCCGGGCCCGGTGAACTCGAAGACCAGCCCCTCGCCCGACTTGAGCGACTGGATCGTCTTGCCCTCGACGGCACGGCGCAGATCGCTCCGCACCGTCTCCTCATAGGCCACGACGTGCCCGGAGTCGACGATCACCGACTCTCCAGTGGCCAGTTCGACGGCCTGAAGCGCTCCGTAGCAGCCGAGGATCACCTGCCCCGAGCCCTCGGCGCGGATGAGGAAGCCGCCCTCGCCGCCGATCAGGTTGGACATGCCACCCCACTTGGTCTTGATCTCGACCTGGTCTGTCGAGGCGAGCCAGGACCCTCGGGTCAGCATGAGGGCGACGTCGGGCCGGACGGGGACGGCCATGGTGTCGCCGGGTAGGTGGTGGGCCACATCGACCCAGCCGCCGCCGGGCGGCGCGATGTAGCGGGTGACGAACAGCGACTCGCCGCCGAAGGCGGAGCGCGCCAGGCCGCGCAGGAGGCCGCCTTCGACTTTGGCTTCGAGCTCGACGCCCTTGCTCGTCATGAGCATGGCGCCGGACTCGACACGAATGGTTTCGCCGCTGGCGAGATGGCAGCGGGCGACGGCGAATGATCCAGGGAATCTGATATCGATCTGCATGCCGTCAATCTGGTGTGGCCGCCTAATGAGCGCGTTGACGATCTATATACAAGACATCGTCATCGCGCCGGCGAGCGCCGGACTCATCCCCGAACGTCCAGACCGAAACCACGTGACATAGCCCACCTCGACGCCCGGCACGTCGGTGATCGCGTTCCAGCGGCCGGGCCGACCGTCCAGGACGATCGGCAGGTCACGGGCTCTCATCCGGTTCGCCTCAGGTCCAGACCGGCGGGGGCGGTACGGGCGTCCGGGAAAAAGGGAACGCCCGGCACCTCACGGGTAGTGCCAGGCGTTCGCTCGTGGTGGGGGTCAGCTGGCCCAGTCGAGCAGGGGCCGGGTGTTGCTCGGGTGGCGCAGCTTGGACAGGGACTCCTTCTCCAGCTGGCGGATCCGCTCGCGGGTGAGGCCCAGGTGCTTGCCGATCTCGTCCAGGGTGTGCGGCTTGCCGTCCACCAGGCCGAAGCGCAGCGCCATGATGCGCGCCTCGCGCGGCGACAGGTTGTCCAGCACGCCGCGCAGCTGGTCGCCCAGGAGCTGGCGGTCGACGATCTCCGACGCCTCGGGAGAGTCGACGTCCTCGATCAGGTCGCCGATCGTCGTCTCGCCGTCCTCGCCGATCGTGGCGTTGAGCGAGATGGGCTGGCGGCTGGTGCGCAGCAGCTCCTCGATCTGGTCGGGCGTCTTGTCCAGCTCGACGGCCAGTTCCTCCGGCGTGGGCTCGCGCCCGAGACGCTGGTGCATGTCACGCTCGACACGCGACAGCTTCGACAGCATCTCCAGCACGTGGACCGGCAGCCTGATGGTGCGCGCCGAGTCGGCGAAGCCACGCTGGATGGCCTGCCTGATCCACCACATCGCATACGTCGAGAACTTGAAGCCCTTGGTGTAGTCGAACTTCTCCACCGCGCGGATCAGGCCGAGGTTGCCCTCCTGCACCACGTCAAGCAGGGCCATGCCCCTGTCGGTGTACTTCTTGGCCACCGAGACGACCAGGCGGAGGTTGGCCTCCAGCATGTGGTCCTTGGCGCGCCTGCCGTCCTCGACGACCATCTCCAGGTCGGCGCGGTAGGCGGGGGACAGGTCCGGCTCGCTGTCGAGCTTGTACTCGGCGTACAGGCCTGCCTCGATGCGCCTGGCCAGATCGACCTCCTCGGCGGCGGTCAGCAGCGTGCGGCGGCCGATCGACTTGAGGTAGGTGTGGACCGAGTCGCCCATCACCGACTGGTTGTCGTCGAGGTCGAGCGACTCCTCCTCCTCGAGCTCCACGTCCTCGGCGGCCAGCTCGAGGTCCTGCGGGGCGTCGAGCTCCTCGGCGGGCAGGTCGGCCTGCTCAGGCACGGCGACGGCCTGCTCGTCCGACGTGGCGGCCTTCGCGCGGGTCTTGGCGCCCGTCCTGGTGGTGCCGCTCTTCGCGGTGCCGCTCTTGGTGGGGGTGCTCTTCGCGGTGGCGCTCTTCTTGCGCGTGGTGGTCGCCTTCTTCGCGGTGGCTGTCGTGCCGAGCGCCGGCTCGTTCTCGGCGGCCAGGCTCACCCCGGCCTCCGTGAGCCCGCGCAGGATGGAACGGCCCTCGTTCGGGCTGATCCCCGCTACGGCAAAAGCCTCCCGCAGCTCCGCCAGCGAAAGGTGACCCTGAGCTCGCCCTCGGTCAAGGAGCTGGTCGAGGGTCGCGGGCGAGGTCGCCACGGCGGTTCGGGGCATGAGGACACCTCCTCCATACGGAGTCGCAGTCAGTTCAAAGTTTGTGGTGGGGCGGCTCTGGCCGCTCTGCGCACCAGTATCAATAACGTCATCCCCGGCCATTTGTTCCCGCGAAGGAGGAAAAAACGGACGACCGCCGGAGCCGGCGGCCGCCCGTCGGACACCTATCGCCTAGTTGTCCACGTCGTTGAGCTGGCCGGTCGCCTCCGGCATGGGCATCGGCTCCGCGCCCTCCATGCGGCTTTCGGTCCAGTAGTCGACGGCCTCCTGCGGGCTCTGCTCGACCTCGTGGGAGACCACCGTGTCGTCGTCGGGTGTCTCGTCGGTGGTGTCGTTCGTCTCAGCGGGCCGGCCGGAGGGCGCCGGTGTGTTGTTCACCACGACCGTCGTCTCCTGACTCACCTTCTCGAGCCTGCCCGCGGAGGCGGCCGCCGCGATGGAGACGCCACCGGCGACGATCACGCCGACGGTCACCGCGGACACCCACGTCTTGCGGGATGGGTTCATGAAGGTCTCCTCCTTCTTCCAGCTGCTCCTATAAGACGCAGCCGGCAGGCGTCAGGTTCCGGTGCGAAGCGCCGCGAGATCGGTTTTACCATTCGGCAGCAGCGGAAGTGCGGACACAAGCCGCAGCTCGCGTGGCGCGGCGTAGGCGGGGAGCCGGTCGCGGGAGAAGGCGCGCAACTCGGTGAGCGTCGGCGGCCGGCGAGGGTCGGCGGGCACGACGACGGCGACGACCGCCTGCCCCCACTCCGGATGCGGGCGGCCCACCACGGCCACGTCGGCCACCTCGGGATGCAGGGCCAGGACACCCGCGACCGAGGCGGCCACGACCTTCTCGCCGCCGGTGTTGATCACGTCGTCGGCCCGCCCGAGCACGCGGAGCCCGCCGTTCTCGATGGCGCCCAGATCGGAGGTGACGAACCAGCGCCCGTCGAGCGGGCTGTCGCCGAAGCGGTATCCGGCCAGCAGGACGGGGCCCGCCACGAGGATCCTGCCGTCCTCCCGGATCTTCAGATCGACCCCGTCGAGCGGCCGGCCGTCGTAGACGCAGCCGCCGCTGGTCTCGCTGCTGCCGTACGTCGTGACGACCCTGGCGCCCGACGCCCGCGCCGCCTCCAGCAGGCCCGGCCGCGGCGCGGCACCGCCCAGCAGGACGGTCTCGAAGACGCCCAGATCGGCGCCGAGCTCCAGCAGGCGGTGGAGCTGGGTGGGGACCAGCGAGACGTGCGCGGCGCCCGAACCGGCCACCGCCCCGGCGTCGAAACGGTCATGGATGATCGGCTCGGTGCCGTTGAGCAGCGACCTGACGAGCACCTGCAGGCCGGAGACATGGGAGGGCGGCAGGCAGCACAGCCAGCGCCCGCCCGGCCCCGCCTCCAGCCTGCGCAGGGACGCGGCGGCCGAGGCCTGGAGCGCGGCGGCGGTCAGCATGACGCCCTTCGGCGTTCCGGTGCTGCCCGAGGTGGCGATGACGACGGCCACCTCGGCGGGCACGCCGGGGCCGTCCGCCTGCCGTACCCCGTCGACGGTCTCGATCTCGCTCGGCCGCAGGGCGGCCAGGGCCGCGCCCGCGTGATCGGGGGACAGGGGCAGCACGGCGGGCCCCTCGCCCGACAGCGCCGCGGCGACCGCTTCGAACAGCCTGCGCCCCGGCGGGAGCACGAGCGCCCGCAGGGGGCGGTCCGGATGCGACGGGTTCCTCCACATGCTCGTAAGGTTAGTGGCGACGAACGAGGTGACAGCGGGGAAGGTGCGTGGATGGGTTCTGGGCCGAGGGTCTTCCGGATCCCGATGCGCACCCGCTTCCGCGGCCAGACGGCACGCGAAGGCGTGCTGATCGAGGGCCCCGCCGGGTGGGGCGAGTTCTCCCCCTTCCCCGAGTACGGGCCGCGTGAGTGCGCCCGCTGGCTGGCCTGCGCCCGCGAGGCCGCCTTCGACGGCTGGCCCGCGCCCGTGCGCTCCCGCGTCCCGGTCAACGCCACCGTCCCCGCCGTCTCCGCCGAGCGCGCCCACGAGCTGGTACGGCAGGCGGGATGCCGCACCGCGAAGGTCAAGGTGGCCGAGCAGGGCCAGAGCTTCGCCGACGACCTCGCCCGCGTCGAGGCGGTCCGCGACGCGCTCGGGCCCTCCGGCAGGATCCGCGTCGACGCCAACGGCGCCTGGGACGTGCCGACGGCGGTACGGCACCTGCGCGCCCTCGACGCCTACGACCTGGAATACGCCGAACAGCCCTGCGCCACGCTCGACGAGCTGGCCGCCGTCCGGCGGGCCGTCGACGTGCCGATCGCGGCCGACGAGTCGATCAGGCGCGCCGACGACCCGCTGAAGGTGCGCGCCGCCGAGGCCGCCGACATCGCGGTGGTGAAGGTGCAGCCGCTGGGCGGCGTGCGCGCCGCGCTGCGGGTCGTGGAGGCGTGCGGCCTGCCGGCGGTGGTGTCGAGCGCGGTGGAGACCTCGGTCGGACTGGCGGCGGGCGTCGCCCTGGCCGCCGCGCTGCCCAGCCTGCCGTACGCGTGCGGGCTGGGAACCATGTCGCTGCTGTCGGGAGACGTGGTGGACGACTCCCTGACCCCCGTCGACGGGTTCTTGCCGGTCTCCCGCCCGTCAGTGGATCATTCGCTCTTGTCGGAGTTTGAGATCGAGTCGCCGTCGTGGCTGCGGCGGATGCAGGAGGCGGACCTGTGAACCCGGCTACCGCGCTCGCCACCGTGCTGGTGGACGAGCTCGTCCGGTGCGGCCTGACCGATGTCGTGATGGCACCCGGGTCCCGTTCGGCTCCCCTCGCGCTGGCCCTCCACGCCGAGTCGCGGGTGCGGCTGCACGTGCGCATCGACGAGCGGTCGGCGTCCTACCTGGCGCTGGGCCTGGCCCGCCGGTCCGAGCGGCCGGTGGCGCTCATCTGCTCCTCTGGCACCGCGGTGGCCAACTTCCACCCCGCCGTCATCGAGGCGAGCGAGTCCGGCGTGCCGCTGCTGGTCCTGACCGCCGACCGGCCGCCCGAGCTGCGCGGCACCGGCGCCAACCAGACCATCGACCAGCTGAAGGTCTTCGGCGCCGCCGCCCGGTGGTTCGCCGAGGTCGGAACGCCCGAGGAACGCCCCGGGCAGGTGGCCTACTGGCGCTCGCTGGCCGCCCGCGCCTACCAGCGCGCGCTCGGGCCGTCCGACCCGGGCCCCGTGCACCTGAACCTCGCCTTCCGCGAGCCGCTCATCCCCGACGGCGACACCTCGTGGGTCGAGTCGCTCGACGGCGACACCGCCGGCTCGTGGGTGCGGGCCCGCGTCGCACCGCCGCCCGTGGCCCTGCACCTGCCGCCGACCAGGCGCGGCGTCCTCGTCGTCGGCGACGGGGCGCCCAACGTGCGGCGCTACGTCGCCGCCGCCGGCATGGCGGGCTGGCCGGTGCTGTCGGAGCCCAACGGCGGCGGCCGCTACGGCGACCACGCCATCTCCACCTACCACTTCCTGCTCGGCACGCCGTCCTTCGCCGACGCCCACCAGCCCGACGTGGTGGTGACGCTCGGCCGTCCGGGGCTGTCCAGGCCGCTGCTGTCGTGGCTGCGGCGGGCCGAGGAGCACATCGTCGTGGCCACCGACCTGGCGCGCTGGCCCGACCCCACCCGGTCGGCCACGCAGGTGGCGCAGGCCGTCGAGATCCCCGTCGCCGCGGGCGACGACGCCTGGCTGCACTCCTGGCGGCGCGCCGACGCCGCGGCCAGGACCGCCATCGACGCCCTCCTCGACGACAGCGGCATGACCGAGCCGCGCATCGCCAGAGACCTGGCCGACTCCCTGCCGAACGGCGCGCTGCTGTTCTGCGGCTCCTCCATGCCGATCAGGGACCTCGACCAGGCGATGCGGCCGCGGCGCGGGCTACGGCTGCTGGCCAACCGGGGCGTGTCGGGCATCGACGGGCTGGTCTCCACCGCCATCGGGGCGGCCTTGGCGCACAACGGGCCCTCCTACGCGCTGCTCGGCGATCTGACGTTCCTGCACGATCAGAACGGCCTGATCCTCGGGCCCCGGGAACCGCGACCCGACCTGTGCCTGGTCGTGGTGAACAACGACGGCGGCGGGATCTTCTCGCTGCTGCCCCAGGCGGGCATCCGCGACCCGTTCGAGCGGGTGTTCGGCACGCCGCACGGGGTCGATCTGGAGTACGTGGCCGCGGCCACCGCGACGCCGTACCAGCTGGTCGAGGACATCTCCGACCTGCCCAAGGCGATCCGCGGGGAAGGGCTGCGCGTGGTGGAGGTCCGCACGCGCCGGGAGGCGAACGCGGTGCTGCACGCGCAGCTGAGAGAGGTCGCGCAGGCGGCCGTCCGCGACGCCGCCGGCTGACCCGGTGCCGTGGGACGCCGTCCAAGGCCACCAGGCCGTCACCGCCGCGTCAGCCCCCGCACCACCGGCACACCCGTACCAGAATCGAGCACGAGGCGGTCGCCGAGCGGTCGCGCGAGTGTGACGGTGATCGTGGCCGTCTTGAGTATCGCGGGGCAGACCCCGCCGGAGCCCTCCTCGTCCACGTCAACCACCACCAGGTGGTCGGTCTCGTAAGCGCGCGCCCCGTGAATGCTGTCGCAGGCGCCGTAGCCGTACTGGAGCAGCAGTTCGTGCGGCCTGTCGGGCACGAGGTCGAACGCCGTCACCTCTTCGATCCCTCCCGGCAGGCGTTCGGGGCGGGCGGTGACGGCCGACGGGGCAACCGCGACGTGCACGTACTTCTGCTCGACCCCCTTGACGGTGAACAGCCAGGCCGGCACCCGGATCGTGCCGCGGCTGGTCTTCAGCGGCACCTCGCCCAGCTCTGCGCCGGTCACCAGGAGGGGGCGGCATCCGTCGGCCGGGCACTCCTCCTCGATGAGGTCGGCCGGCCTGCTGAACTTCGCGTACGCGCTCGCCGCCGTGATGAGTGGCACCTGCGAGAGCGAGCCGTCCGGCCATCGCACGCCCGCGTGGGCCGGGGAGCCCGCGGGTAGCGGGGCGGCCAGCCTCCATACGCCGTTGTGCGCGCTCCTGTTCACCCAGGCCGGAACGCGGCGCACGCGGGCCCATCCCCGCGGGTTCATCACTTCCAACGGAACGAACCCGTCGCGCCACGCGTGGTCGTCGGGCGATCCCTGCCAGCGCTCCGCCACCTCTCGGGCGCGTTCCTCGAACCCGCGAGGCGAGACGCGATGGGACCAACTGCAGGAGGACAAGAGCAGCACCAGGGACAGGTACGCCATCGCCCTTCGCACGAGACCCCTCCTCCGCCGCCGTGATCAGCGGGCCCTCCGTCGCGCGGCTCGACGGCGACCACGCTAGCCGGTCGCGCGCCGGCGAACCGGACGTATCGCTGAACGGGATACTGGCGGTCATGACCGCCCAACCCGGCATCGACGACGTAGTGTTCAGCCGCATCAAGATCCGGACCGGTGCGCTGGTGTTCTGCGACGACGACGTCGCCCTCATCCGCCGCGACCGCGGACACTCCGTCCACTACACCCCGCCAGGTGGCAACGTCGAACCGGGAGAAGGCCTTCTGGCGGCCCTCGAACGGGAGCTGATCGAGGAACTCGGCCTCGACATCCGCAGCAGCGCCACGCCGCCGCAGCTTCTGTGGGTGATCGACCAGATGGTCACCCGACCTGGTCCTACAGTGCCGCCCCGCAAACTGCACCTCATCTACCGGACGCACGTCACTTCCGTGGTCCGCGCACGGATGGCCGGTGAGGAATACGACGAACTGCCCGATGGTGGGCGGGAGGTCGGCGTCATCGAATGGATCGACTACCGCGAGACCGCCGACCTGCCGATCTTCCCTCCGATCGGGCCGGCGCTGGCCGCGCTGCCCTCGCCGCGCGCCGCCGTGCCGGACGCTGCCCTGCCCGCCGTCGACGACACCAACTACACGTGGGTCTGATCACCGTGACCTGGCCATCGGCGTCGACCACCCGACGGTCGCCGAGAATGGCCTGCGCTTGCGCCGGTGGATCAGCCGTGGCATGGCGGCGATGGCCGGTCAGGCGGCGACGCGGGTGATCTCGCCGGTGAGCCAGCGGTAGGTCAGCAGGATGTTGAGCCGGTGCAGGGAGCGCATCAGCGCGGTGAACGCCTCCGGCAGGCCGGGCGAGAAGTCGATGCCCCACAGCGGGGCGTCGTAAAGCGTCTCGATGGGCCGCCCGGCCTGGTGGTGACGGGTGACGGCGGCATCGAGCTGCTCCAGGTAGCCGATGAGCACGCTGATCCCGGGCTCGGCGGGACCGAGGAAACCGTGTCCAGGCACCAGGGTGTCGACTTCGAGGGTGGCGCGCATGGTGCGCAGCGACGTGACGTAGGCGGCCGGGTCGCCGACCAGGCACATGGGCACGATGCCGCCCGCGGGCCCGGCGAAGTTGCCGGTCCAGGCGATCTTGGCGTCAGGGACGTGCACGATGGTGTCGCCCGAGCCGTTGCCCGGTCCGAAGTGCCACAGGTGGACCACCCGGCCGCCCAGATCGATCTCGCAGAAGCGGTCGACGACCACGTCGGGCCGCCGCCAGGTGATGACCTCGTCGAGCGCGGCGGCGTCGCCGTACATGCTCTCGGCGCGGGCACGCTTGGCGGCGGCCAGGTCGGTCATGGCGGCCTTGTTGGCGCGCGAGGAGTAGATCGTCACCTCGTCGCCGAAGGCGGCGTTGCCGAAGGTGTGATCGCCGTGGTAGGTGGTGTTGACCAGGTATCCGATGGGCACGTCGGTCAGGCCCGCCGCCACCTCCTGGATGTGCCGGCCGATGCCCGGCGTGACGCCCGCGTCGACGACCAGCGCCGCCTTCTCGCCGACGATGAGGCCGTTGTTGTCCTTGGGCGGCTGGTTGGCCATCAGCGCGTACACGCCGCGGGCCAGTTCGGCCGGGTGCAGCCGCAGGCCGACGGGGCTGAGGTTGGGCGCGATGAAGCCGGGGGGACGTTCGGTGATCTCCTGGCTGATCACGGGGGCACAGAGCATTACCGCTCTCCTTCGTGCGTGGTGACGCAGGTGAGAAAGAAGCCGACATGGTCGGCGATCATGTCGCGGGCGGTGTCCGGGTCGGTGTCCGGTGTCTGGCCGCGCAGATAGAGCAACCGCACCACGTGCAGCGGGGCGAACAGTTCCCAGACCAGTTGCCTGACGGGCACGTCGGCCCGCATGAGGCCGTCCTCCTGCCAGCGGCGGAAAGGCTCTTCCAGCCCGGCGCGGGCCTCGTCGATCGCCGCGGCGAGGGCGCCGGTGCCGCCGGCGCCGGCGCCCTCGCGCGCCATGACGGCGGCGAAGAGCATGGCGCGCGGCTGCGTCCATGCCTCGACCAGGCGTTCGGCCAGCACGTGTACGGCAGCGCTCGGCCCCATCTCCGCCAGCGCCGCGGACTCCACGCCCAGCACGGAGAACGACAACGGGCCCATCCCCGCCAGCAGGGCGTCGTAGATGGCCTGCTTGCTGGAGAAGTGCGCGTAAATGGCGCTGTCACGCACGCCGACGGCCCCACCGATCTGCCGGACGGTGGTGGCGGCGAAGCCTTGCCTGGCGAACAGCTCCAAAGCGGCGTCCAGCAGCCGGTCACGTGTGGCCGGCCCCTGACTGCGGGGTGGCCGCCCTGGCCTGCGCGGTGCGGTGTCCATGCGATAAACTTAATTAGCGCTCATTTAATTAGTCAAGAGCCTCGCGATCACGGCGGGCGGAAGCCGTCGCTCGACCGAAGCGGACCGGATCTCCCATAGGTGGGGGGTAGGCGACGCCGTACCCAACCCCTCCTGTGCCGGTCAGCATAAGATATGAGCGATAGCATAGGAGGGTGGCGTGACAACGCGACGAGAGCAGACTAGCCAGGAGAGCCGTGAGCTGATCCTCTCGGCCGCGGCGGAGTTGTTCGCCGAGAAGGGGTACCGGCAGACCACGTTCGCCGACGTGGCGGAGCGGTCGGGGATCAGCAGGGGCTCGATCCCGTGGCACTTCGGCAGCAAGGAGGGGCTGCTGCTGGCTGTGCTCGAACGCTCGGTGGACCTGGTCCGCGGCGGGTTCCCGGCGGAGCCGGAGAAGGGAGAGGTGGGCTTCGACCGCCTGGGCGAAGGCGTCGACCTGCTCCTACGGCTGCCCACCTCAAGGCTGTTCGTCACGCTGCTGGTGGAGGCGCTGGAGCCTGGCTCGCCGATCCAGGGCCGCTACGTCGAGATCCACGACACGTTGCGCGACCATTGCAGGAGATGGCTGGAGCGGTTGCCGTTGCCGCCCGGCATCTCGGCCGAGACGCTGGCCGTCACGCTGGTGGGCGCCGTGATCGGCATCCACCAGCAGTGGCTGCTCGCGCCCGACCGCGTCGACCCGCAGGCGGCCGTCGCCTGCCTCGGGCTGCTGGTCACCGGCATGCGGCCGGCGCCCTCCGCCTGAACCGGCACTCGGCATCGTTCACCCTCGAAGCCGCGCTCGGCTGGACGGGCACGTTGGGCGACCGTCGCCCGGGGGCTGTGATCAGGTGTCCCGGTCAGCACGTCGGGGCCCAGTGGAATGATTCCGGTGTGTCTGAGGAACTCACGCTGGTATCGCGGCCGCATGGTGTTCGGCCCGTTCCGCCCGTGTGAAGTGGCGGAAGTCGAGCTCCTTGAGCAGGAGATCGGGCTGTCCTTGCCAGAGGCCTACCGCAGGTTTCTCGAGGCCGCCGGCGGCTCCCAGCTCGAGTACGCCCTCGACTTTCCGGTCGATGAACCGGACTCCGAGGTCTTGGGGTTCGCCGAGCTCTACCAGCTCGGCCGCGATGAGGACGGTGACTACGGCCATGGGACGCTGCTGGGCGAATACCGCAACACCTCCAACTGGTGGCCGGCCCCCGAGATCCCGCTCCATGGGCTGTTGCCCATCGCCCGCAATGGCGGAAGCGACACCCTGTTCCTCGACCTGAACCCAGCCACCCACGGTCAGATCGACGCGTTCGTCCACGGACTCCCCGGCTGGACAGGACGTCGTCAGCGGGGCCTGTTCGCCAAGGTCGCCGACGACTTCGACGCCTACCTCGACAGTCTGCGCATCGACCCTGACATGGCCGAATCGACCTGGGGTGACGTGGCTGACGCGGACCCAGCCGACCCCTGGCGGCGCACTGTCGAGGCATGGCTTGACAACGGCCTTCCGGACTGGCGCGGCCAGGCCTGGGCCGGCGATTGAGACAACTCGACGACGCCGGGAAGACGAGCCGGGGATGCGGCCGCCGGGTTCAATCACAGATGTGCCGGTAGCCGCCGCCCAGTTCGGCGATGACGCGCCGCCGGTACGACTGAGTGGCGAACCGGCCGTTGAGGTAGACCACGCAACGGCCGGGCCCACCGGTGTCGGTCACGGCCAGCGCGGTGTCGAGATCGCGCTGCCGCGGCGCGGCCGGCGCAGGCGGTCGGCGCGCACGCCGCCCCGTTCCGTGCCGTGCTCGGGCACGTGGGTGGGCCGTGGTGGTCCGTCAGGGGATCAGCAGGCCCTGCGTGTGGAGGGTGTCGAGGACCAGCCGGTTGGCGGCGGAGACGCGGTCGCGGTCGGCGTGGGTGAGCCAGGCGATCTCCGCGATCTCTGCCTGCGGCGTGAGGGTGCCGGAGTAGTCGGCGGTGTAGCAGGTCATCCGTACGGTGACATCCGTCTTGCCGTGCGCCGGCGCCTCGTAGGTGCCCACGTGGTGAAAGGTCTCGGGGACCAGCGAGACGGTCAGCTCCTCGGCGATCTCCCTCAGGAGAGCGTCGACGTCGCTCTCGCCGGGCTCGCGCTTTCCGCCGGGCAGGTAGAAGGCGTCCATCCCGTGGGAACGGGCGCCCAGCAGCCTGCCGTCCTCCAGGAGGACCCACGCGACCTTGTCGATCACCATCTGTCCCCTCCCCGTGATCGTCGTGCTGCGAGGGTTTGCGCAGCTGGCCGACCTGTTCCGCTCGTCACCAGGGTAGTCCCTGCCCGGTGCGCCGGCCTGTGCCGACAAGTTCCCTCCACTGGTTAAGGTGGCCGGATGCATATCGACGAGTGGCTGCAGGCGATCCCGCCGGTGTGGATCTGTGCGTTGGTCGGCGTGGTGATCGGGCTGGAGAGCGTGGGCATCCCGCTGCCCGGGGAGATCGTCCTGGTCAGCTCGGCCCTGCTGTCGGCCAAGGGCGTGGTGGACCCCGTCTGGGTGGGAGCGTGCGCCAGCGTGGGGGCGATCGTCGGCGACTCGATCGGGTACGCCGTCGGCCGCAGGGGCGGCAAACGGCTCTTCGTCCGGCTCGGCAGGCGCTTCCCCAAGCACTTCGGGCCGCATCACATCGCCAAGGCCGAGCACTACTTCCACCGGTACGGCATGTGGACGGTGTTCTTCGGGCGCTTCATCGCCCTCCTGCGCATCCTGGCCGGGCCGCTGGCGGGGGCGCTGCGCATGCCGTACTGGAAGTTCCTGGTCGCCAACGTGCTGGGCGGCGTCGTCTGGGCGGGCGGCACCACGGCGGTGATCTACTACCTGGGGATCGTGGCCGAGAAGTGGCTGAAGGGGTTCTCGTGGGCGGGGCTCGGCGCGGCCGTCCTGTTCGGGATCGCCACCACCTGGTACGTCAAGAGGAAGGCGAGCAGGGCCTCAGCGCTCGATGAGGGTGACCTCGAGGGAGTAGTGCGAGGCCCGGTAGACGTGTGAGCCGTGCTCGACGGCCTTGCCCTGGTCGTCGTAGGTGGTGCGGACCATGGTCAGCAGCGGCGCGCCCCTGCGCTCGTCGAGCAGCTTGGCCTCGGTCGTCGAGGCGGCGCGGGCGCCGATGCGCTGGTTGGCGACGCGCATGCGCACCCCCGCGGCGCGCAGCAGCTCGTACAGCCCGCGACCCCGCAGGTCGTCGGGAGTGAGCGGGGCCAGGCCGACCGGCAGCCAGTTGTGCAGCAGGGCCAGCGGCTCGCCCGCGGCGAAGCGGAGCCGTTCGAGATAGAGTGCCTCGTCACCGGGGGACAGGCCGAGGACCTGGGCGACCTGCTCGTCGACCGGTCGCGGCTCCAGGGCGAGGACCTCTGTGGCGGGCTCCTGGCCGGAGCGGCGCAGATCGTCGTAGAGGCTGGTCAGCTCGACCGAGCGCTTGACCTGGCCATGGACGACCTGGGTGCCGACGCCGCGCTTGCGGACCAGCAGGCCCTTGTCGACGAGGTACTGGATGGCCTGGCGGATCGTCGGCCTGGACAGGCCCAGCCGGTCGGCGAGCAGGATCTCGTTGTCCAGCCGGGAGCCGGGGGCGAGGTCGCCTCGCCGGATGGCCTCGGCGATCTGCTCGGCTACCTGGAAGTACAGGGGGACGGGGCTGGAGCGGTCCAGATCGATCGCCAGGTTCGCGGTCATGTGATCAGGTTAGCGAGGTCAGAATGTCCTGACAAATCTTTCCTCGATGTCGCAGGAACGCGGGCACCCGGCGGGTGCGCGCCCGACCGGGGGCGCGCCTGGTGGTCCGGCGCGGGGCCGGGGTCGCGTGGAGAAGAAGCGTGCACGCGGTCCCGGCCCGGACGGTCCGGACCCGGACAGCCTCGGCCCGGACGGCACCGGCCCGCCACCGTCCGGCCCGGATGGTTCCGGTTCGGACGGTGGCGGGGCGGGGAGGACGTCGAGCGGTAGTCCGGTGAAGGGGGTCAGGCGGCCGGCAGCGGCCGGTGGTCGCAGTCGTAGCCGAAGTAGCGCGGCCCGGCCAGCTCGAGCCCCGCGGGTGTGGTCCACCGCGGGTCGCAGGGGGCGCCGATCACGGTGACCCGCAGGCCGTACCGCATCGACTCGGTGGTCACCGGCTCGCCGGTGTCGGTGTCGAGGACGCAGATCAGGTCGGGGGTGGTCGCGACGATCTCGCCGTCCCTGCGCGCGAGCAGGTGCTCGTTCTGGAAGCTGAGCTCGAAGTCGCCCTCTCCCGACAGCAGCGCCCTGCCGCGGGCGAACCCGCCGGTGGTGCGCCGCTCGACGTCCACGACCTTGCCGGTGAACAGCCGGACGCCGCCGAGCGTGGACGTGGCCGCCGCGACGGGGTCGGCGTGGGCGGCCCGCGCCTGCCGTACGGCCCGCCCGAGGTCCTCCGCCAGCGTCAGCGTGGCGGGGACCAGACCGTCGGCGAGCTGGTCGCCGCGCAGCACCGTGTCGGCGGAGGAGATCTGGCAGCCCATCTGGACGCAGGCGGCGCGCGCGATGCGCTCGGCCCAGTGGTTGGAGACGGCGTCGAGCACCAGCGTGTTGCCCTTGTCGTCGGCGAGGGCCATGGGCGTGTTGGACACGCCGATCAGGGTGGGCAGCACCATCTGCGCCTCGGGGAAGGCGCGGCCCATGGCGTCGCCGTCGACCAGCGGCAGCCCGGCCTGGGCGGCCGCGGCGATGGGAATCATCGAGTTCACGCCGCCGATCTCGATGGGCACGATGTGGGTGGCGGGCCGGCCGATGACGGCCTCGAGGGCGCGTAGCGCGGCCAGCTCCTCGGTGCCCGCGGGCAGCTTCTCCAGCAGCACGGTGGGCGCGCCCATGCTGGAGACGGGCACGACCGTGGCGTCGGCGGGGACCTCGTCGATGTCGTAGAGCGTCACCGGGCCGTGGCGCCTGATCGCCTCCCTGGCCAGGAGCTTGCCGACGTAGGGGTCGCCACCGCCACCGGTGCCGAGGATGCCCGCGCCTCTGGCCATGTCGTCCAGCTGCTCGATGCCGATCTCACGCATTGATCTTCTCCAAGTCCAGGTCGCCGACGGCCTTCACCCTGATGCGGGTCGCGTCGCCGGGCAGGTAGGCCAGCGGGACCTCCTCCACCTCGGCGATGCGCACGCTGCCGGTCCGCGCGCCCGCCCGTTCGGCGCGGGCGACGGCCTCGGCCTTCGCCTCCTCGAGGACGACCTGGCGCGGGCCCGCGTAGACCTTGTCCACCTCGCCGCCGACCTGGGCGATGGCGGCGCCGACGGCGTTGGCCACGGCGAAGTGGTCGGGCCTGCGCACGTCGTCGAAGCCCGGCAGGTCGGAGATCAGGACGCTGCCGCCGCCGACCAGCACGACCGGCAGCGGCGCGGGGGAGGTGCGCATCCGGTCGACGGCGTCGGCCACCCGTTCCGCGATGACCTTCAGCGACCTGGCCGGATCGACGCCGGCCACCAGCGAGTGGTCGCCGATGTCGGCGTACCCGGCGGCGACCGCCAGGTCGGTGGCGGTCAGCGTGCCGCCGCCGAACACCAGCGCCTCCTCCGGCAGCCGGAAGCCGACGCTGCGCGGGCCGACGGAGCCGTCCCCGGCGACGACGGAGCCGCCGCCGATGCCGATCGACAGCACGTCGGGGATGCGGAAGTTCGTGCGGACCTCGCCGACCATGGCCTCTCCGGCGGCCTCGCGGGGGAAGCCGCCGACCAGGATGCCGATGTCGGTGGTGGTGCCGCCGATGTCGACGACCGCGCAGTCGCTCAGCCCCGACAGGTACGCGGCACCCCGCATCGAGTTGGTCGGCCCGGAGGCGAAGGTGGCCACCGGGTAGCGCAGCGCCCGGGAGACGTCCATGAGCGTGCCGTCGTTCTGCGACAGGAACAGCGGCGCCTCGATGCCCGCCACCCGCAGCGCCTGCCCGAAGGCGGCCACCGTCCGCTCGGCGAGCGGGCGCAGCGCGGCGTTGACGATGGTGGCGTTCTCCCTGGCCAGCATGCCCACGCGGCCGATCTCGCTGGACAGCGAGAGGTGGACGCCGGGGCCGAGCTCGGCGGCCAGGATGTCGGCCGCGGCCCGCTCGGAGGAGTCGCTGACGGGGGAGAAGACCGAGGAGATCGCCACCGAGCGCAGGCCCCTGCGCCTGATGTCGGCCGCGACCCGCTTGAGCTCGGCCGGGTCGAGGGCGGAGATCGGGCTGCCGTCGTACTCGTGGCCGCCGTGGCACAGGTAGACCGCGCCCTCGACGACCTTGCGCAGGCGCGACGGCCAGTCGACCATCGGCGGCAGCGCGGCCGTGGCGGGCAGGCCCAGCCGTACGGCGGCGACCGGTTCCAGGCGGGCGCCCTCGACCAGCGCGTTGACGAAGTGGGTCGTGCCGATCATGACCGCGGACACCTGGGTGGCGCCGAGGCCCGCGAGGGCCGCGGCGACCCCGCCGGTGACGTCCTCGGTGGTGGGGGACTTGACGGTGGCCAGCACGTCGCCGCCGTCTCCGATGAGGGCGGCGTCGGTGTTGGTGCCGCCGACGTCGATGCCGATGCGCATGGAGTGGGATTCCTTCAGACGGTGAGGAGTTCGCGGGTGCCCCGGACCAGGCCGAGCTTGCCCGCGACGATGTAGGCCAGACCTGCCAGCAGGAGGGAGTTGAGCGCGGGGATGCCGATCCACTGGTGCTGCTCGCTCAGCCAGCCGACCAGCGCCGCCGCCGCCCAGATGACCAGCGTCGCCGGCACCCAGGTCGGTTCGGTCGCCGGCAGCGCGCCCTCGTCCCGCGAGGCGTCGAGCGCCGGCCGCCAGCGCTTGACGACGAAGTACTCGGCCACCATGATCCCCGCGATCGGCGGGGTGATGACGCCGAGGACGAGCAGGAAGTCGGTGAAGCGCTCCAGGATGCCCACGGCGGCCAGGACGCTGCCGAGCACGCCGATGCCGACGGTCACGGCGACCCGGTTGAGCCTGACGCCGACCGTGGACTCGACGGCGCTGAGCAGGCCCAGCGCCGAGGAGTACAGGTTCCAGTTGTTGATCTTCACGGTGGCGGAGATCAGCACGATCACGCCGATCACGCCGGAGGAGGCGGTGATGATGGCGATCACGTCGGACGACTTCACCGCGTAGGCCAGCAGCACGCCGGCCAGGCCGAGCACGTACTCGCCGAGCGAGATGCCCACCAGCGTCTGCTTGATCACATCGCCAGTATTGCGGTTGAAGCGCGTCATGTCGGGCGTGGTGACGGCGCCGACGATGTAGGAGCCGGCCACGATCGTGGCGCCGGTGGCGATCGAGATCGGTTCGCCGAAGGGCGGCGACGCGACGAGGGCGCCCAGGTCATGGCGGGAGATCTCCACCCACATCGCCCATCCGGCCAGGCCGAGAAAGGCGGGCACGGTGATGAACGCGGTCAGCCCCATGGCCTTGAAACCGCGGACGACCAGCGCGGTCACGCCCAGGCCCGCGATCAGTGACCAGGCCCACAGCGGCAGCCAGCCCATGATCGAGTGCAGCCCGGCGGCGAACACCGCGGTCTGCACGCCGAACCAGCCGAACAGGCTGAGGGTGATGATCACGCCGATCAGCGTCGCGCCGTAGCGGCCGAAGCCGGTCCACCTGGCCAGCATCGAGGTCGACAGGCCCTCGCGCATGCCGGCGATGCCGACGAAGATGCAGACGATCTCCAGGATCACCGAGCCGAGCGTGAAGGCCCAGAAGGCGTCCCAGAAGGACAGCCCCGCGCCCAGCGTGGCGCCGAGCAGGAACTGCGTCAGGTCCGACAGCTGGCCGAAGCGCTGCACCGCCACGTTGAACCAGGGGTAGCGGGCGCCCGGTGGCACCCGCTCCAGCGGGTAGTCCTCATCCGTCGTCGTTGCCATGGGGGAGACGCCTTTCACAGGGGGGTCACAGGGGCAGAGGGGGTCACAGGATCACAGCCGCGCGGGCGGGCCGGCGGCCCTGGCGCGCAGCCGTACGAAGGGGCCGGGCAGGTAGTCCAGCGGGGTGTCGGCGGCCTCGACGATCCGCACGTGGAGGGGGTCGGCCCCGGCACGGACGGCGCTGGCCCTGGCCTGCTCGACCACCGCCTCCATCGCCGCCGGCAGGTCCGCGCGGCCGGCCAGGCGCACGATGCGCTCGTACTGGCCACCCACGGGGCTGGTGGCCGCGCCGATCGCGCCGGCCGCGGTCGCGTGCTCGGGATGCAGCCCGTCCGGTACGGCATGCGCCCCGCCGCCCACGACGACCAGCGGCAGCCGTCCCGCCCCGGGCTGCATCCGGTCGACGGCCTCGGCCAGTTCGGCGGGCTCGACCGGCCTGGCCACCCTGACCAGCTCGGGGATGCGCAGCCCGACGGGCACGCCGCCGATGCGGGCGCCCGCGACGGCCTCCTCGGGGAAGCCGCCGGCCAGCGCGCCCACCCTGACACGGCGGGCGCCGACGTCCGCGACGACGGCGTCGGCCAGCCCCGTCAGCGCGCCCGCGCCGCGCAGCATGCTGGCCGGTCCGCTGCCGAGGCTGAGCCCCGGATGCCGGGCCAGGTGTTCCAGGCTCATCAGCGTGCCGTCCCCGCGGGTGACGTGGACGGCGGTGACAGGGGCCAGCGCCGAGGCGAGGCGCGCGGCCACGTCCGCGGCGAAACCGGACAGGGCGGCGTCGAGGACGGTGGCGTTCTCGCGTTCGAGCAGCCCGAGGCTGCCGAGGTCGGCCGACAGCGCGATCGGCAGGTCGCCGAGCTCGGCGACGACGATCGCGGCCGCCTCCTGCTCCTGCTCGGCGTCGAGCGGCGAGAACAGGCCGGTGACGGCGACCGCCTGCGCCCGGCCCGCGACGGAGGCGGCGAAGCGGGCGACGGCGTCGCGGTCGAGCGGGGTCCAGTCGGCGCGGTCGAGCCCGCCGCCCCCGTCGACGACCGCGCTGCCCGCCTCGACGGCGCGGCGCAGGTCGTCAGGCCAGCCGAACAGCGGCCTGATCGCCTGCGCCTCCTGGCCGCCGATCCGCAGCGCCGCCACCCTGCACAGGCCGCGCCTGCCGGCGACGGCCGAGGCGGCGCCGTGCAGGCCGACGGCCACCTGGGCGAGCGGCGGGGCGGCCAGCCGGCCGAGGGCGGCGGTGACGCTGGCCACCGGGTCGCCGGGCACGGAAGCGACCTTGACGGTGGCCAGGACGGCGCCCGCGTCGTCGAGCAGGGCGGCGTCGGTGTTGGTCGGCCCGATGTCGACGCCCGCCTTCACCGCGCCACCTCCCCGGCCCCCGGCCGGCGCCGCCCGCCTCCGGCGGACCGC
>NZ_JBSGJX010000058.1:0-50336 GCF_053605785.1 Nonomuraea sp. NPDC003754 | reverse complement strand
GTGTCCGGGGGCGGTCCCCCGGACACCCGGGTCGTGCGTCAGCGGGGGCGGACGACGAGGGCGCTGCCGCCGCCGAGGCGGGTGGGTTCGGCCACGGCCAGCACACGGTCGCCGTCGAGGAACTCCAGGGCGGTGGCGGCGCCGAGCGGCCACGGGGCCCAGGGGGGCGGCTCGAAGGCGTGGCCACGAGCCGTCAACGCGGCGCCGTACTGCTCGACGAAGCCGGGTTCGGCCAGGGTGACGGGCAGGTTGAGCTGGCCGGCCCGGGGAGCGGCCACCGCCTCGGGCAGGGGCATCCCGAAGTCGACCCGGTTGAGCAGGATCTGGATCACGGTCGTGATGATGGGCGTGCCGCCCGGTGACCCCAGCGCGAACAGCGGCCGGCCGTCACGGAGCACGATCGTCGGCGCGATGGAGGATCGCGGCCGCTTGCCCGGCCCGGCCAGGTTCGGCCCGCCGGCCGAAGGGTCGACGGTGAACCCGGACAGCTGGCTGTTGAGCAGGAACCCGCGCCCGGGGACGACCAGGCCGCTGCCGCCGATCTCACCGAGGGAGACGGTGTAGGAGGCCACGTTGCCCCAGCGGTCGGAGACCACCAGGTGCGTGGTGTGCCCGCCTTCGGCGGACGAAGCGGCGGACGGCGAGGCCGACGAGGGCGCGCCCGGGGCCTGGCACGGCTGGTAGGAGCCGTCGGGCGAGCCGGGGGCGGCGGGGTGCGGCATGGCGGCAGGCCCGATGAGGCAGGCGCGTTCGCGGGCGTAGCCGGGGGACAGCAGCTCCGACACCGGCACCTCGGCGAAGTCGGGGTCGCCGACGTAGCGCTCGCGGTCGGCGAAGGCCAGCCGCGAGGCCTCCAGGTAGCGGTGCAACGCCTCGACCCGGTCGGCGGGCGCGTCCATGGCCGACAGGATGGCGAGAACCTCGCCCACGGTGGTGCCGCCGGAGGAGGACGGCGGCATGCCGTACACCTCGAGGCCACGGAAGCGGGATCGGGTGGGGGCGGGTGACAGCGTGCGGTAGGCGGCCAGGTCACGGGCGGCCATCAGACCGGGGCGGATCCGGCGGCTCGCCGAGGGGGCGACGGGCGGCTGCTTGACGGTCCTGACGATCTCCCGCGCGACCGGGCCGCCGTAGAACCAGGAGGACCCGTGCCGCGCCAGTTCCTCGTAGGTGCGGGCCAGGCCGGGGTTGCGGAAGACCGAGCCCACCGGCGGCGGCCGGCCGCCGGGCAGGAAGAGATCCTTGGCGGAGCTGACGTCGGCGAAACGGTCCTGGTTCAGCGCGGTCTGCGCGTTGAACTCGGCGTCGACGAGGAAGCCGGAGCGTGCCACGCGGATGGCCGGGCGCAGCGCCTGCCGCAGCGGGATGGTGCCGAACGCGCGCAGGATCGTCTCCCACTGGTGCACCACGCCGGGGACGCCCACGGTCAGGCCGCTGGTGACGATCTCGTCCTCGGGGATGGGCGTGCCGTCGTCCAGGAAGGAGTCGGCCCGCATGGCGGCGGGGGCGCTCTCCCTGGCGTCCAGGCTGTGGACGCGGCCGGTGCGGGCCTCGTAGTACATCAGGTAGCCGCCGCCTCCGATGGAGGTCATGTGCGGTTCGGTGACGCCGAGCGTGGCCGCGGCGGCGACCGCGGCGTCGGCGGCGTTGCCGCCCCGCCGAAGGATCTCGAGGGCGGTACGGCTGGCGTCGGGGTCGACGGTGGCCACGGCGCCGCCGGTGCCCTCGGCGACGGGCCGTCTGCCGTCGGCGGTCACCGGTTCGGCCGTGCCCTCGGTGGCGGGCCGCTCGTCGTCCGAGACGGCGGCCGCTCCGGGCACGGGGATCATGCAGGTGCCGACGATGAGGCAGAGCGCGGGGTGCAGGATCTTTCGCATGGCTCACGGCTCCCTGTCGGCGCCGAGCCCGATGCCGGCGTACACGTCGGGGCGGCCGGCACGGACACGCAGCGCCCAGACGACGCCGGCGACGGCGGCCAGCGGGTAGATCGCGGGCAGGATCCAGCGCCAGGGCGAGCCGGGGCCGACCCCGAGCACGGTGTCGAAGTTGCCCACCCCGAAGGCGAGGACGACGCCCAGCGCGCAGCCGGCCAGCCCGGGGGCGATCAGCCGCCGCCAGAGGTTCTCGACGCCCGGCCGCCGGGCGAAGAAGACGATCACCGCGACGGAGGTGACGACGAGCAGGGCCAGGGTGCCGAACCCGCCGAAGCTGCCGACCGCGACGAAGAGCTGCCGGACGGGGTCGAGCCCGGCGGCCGCCCACAGCACGATGACGAGCAGCGCGGCCCCGCTCTGGGCCAGGGAGCCGGCCACGGGCGCGCCGCGCCGGGAGGTGCGCGCGAAGACGGCGGGCAGGGCGCGCTCGCGCCCGAGGGCGAAGACGTAGCGGGCGATCGCGTTGTGGAAGGCGATCAGCGAGGCGATCACGCTGGTCGACCAGACGATGTAGGCGACCGAAGCCGCGCCCGCCCCGGCGTTGGCGCCGAGCAGGTTGAAGAACAGCGCCGAGCTCTCCCCCTGGGAGCGCGCGACGACCTGGCCGGTGCCGGTGGAGACCGCGGTGCTCCAGGCCGACAGGGCGTACAGGCCCGCCAGGACGGCCAGGGCGAGGAAGGTGGCCACCGGAATGGTCCGCGCCGGGTTCTTGGCCTCCTCGGTGAAGACCGCCGAGGACTCGAAGCCGGCGAAGGAGGCGATGGCGAAGACGAACAGCGCCCCCACCCCCGGCACGAAGAGCTGCTGCGGGCTCAGCGGCGCGAGATCCAGGCCGCCGGCGGCCGGGTTGAGCAGGTTGGCGGCGTTGAAGAGCAGCACGACGGCCAGCTCGCCGAGCAGCAGGACGGCCAGCACCTTGCTGTTGACGTCCACGCGCAGCATGCCGAGCAGCGCGACCACGGCCCAGGCCACGAGCGCGACCGCCCACCAGGGCACGGTCAGGCCCGACAGTTCGGCGACCAGGGGACTGGTGGCGGCGCCGACCAGCCCGTAGAGGCCGATCTGCAGGCCGTTGTAGGCCAGCAGCGTCATCCAGGCCGCACCGACCCCCAACGGCCTGCCCAGCCCCTGCGCGACGAAGGCGTAGAAGGCGCCCGCGTTCCGCACGCGGCGCGCCATCGCCAGATAGCCGAAGGAGAACAGCGCGAGAACCGCGCCCAGCAGCAGGAAGGCCAGGGGGAGGCCGAGCACGCCGGTGATGGCGTAGGCGGCCGGCACGCCGCCGGCCACCACGGTGAGCGCGGCCGTCGCCGAGATCACGAAGTAGACCACGGCGGGGATGCCGAGGCGGTCGCTGGCCAGGCCCCGCGCGGCCGGCCGGAGTCGGGGTGGTCGGTCGGTGATCGTCATCGGGCAGCTCCGTGGGTGTGCGTCACGTGAACACGTGTGGTGCGGGTTCTTCCTCGGGCGTCATCTCGGGGCTGAGCCGCCCGTAGCGCCGGGACAGCCGGAGCACCGGGTCCAGCAGCGCGCTGTCGACCCGCCCGTCGTCCCACACGCTGGGCTCCACGTGGATGTGCACGACCCGGCCGATCACGAGGTTGCCGTTGCCCACGGGGTGCACGTCGACGAGCCTGCACTCCATGTGCGCCTTGGCCTCGGCGACACGGGGCGCGCGCACCACGGCCGACGGCGCCGCGGTGACCCCCACCTCGACGAACTCGTCCAGCTCCGGCGGGAAGGACGAGCCCGAGCGGTCGAGCATGTCGAGCAGGCTGCGGTCGGCGACGTTGACGACGAACTCCCTCGTCGCGCGGATGTTGCGCAGGGTGTCCTTCTCGCCGATGGAGCTCACGGCGATGTGCGGCGGGTGGTCGGCGACCAGGCTGAAGTAGGAGTACGGCGCGAGGTTGCGCCGGCCCGACATGGACTGCGTCGACACCCACGCGATCGGCCGCGGCACGACGAGGGAGGTGATGAGCTGGTACAGGTCGGGCTTCGGCAGCGCGTCGGGGTCGATCTCCCGGCCCGTGGCGAGTGTCGGGGACACGGTCATCTGGTCGTCACCTCATCGGGTCTGCGGCTTGTCGCGGTCACCCAGCGATCGCCGAACCGCATGTACTGGCAGTAGGCCGCGGCACGCAGGTGCCGCATCTTGCGCAGCGTGCTGGCGGCGTTCTGGACGGTCGTGCCCGGCTGGACCAGCGAACGCTCGCCGCCGACCATCGTGTCGGCCACGATCACGTGCCGCTCCAGGTCGATCAGGTCGGCTTCGAGCACGGCGTTCCTGGCCTCCGCGAGGGCCGGCGCGCGGGCGGCGAGCTCGTCGTAGGGGGCCGGCAGCTCCTCCAGGAGGCGGCCGAGCGCGGCGCGATACCTGCGGTGCTCGAGCTGCATGACACCCGTCAGGTTGGTCCGGACGTGCGGCGGGGCCATCGTGGGCCGGACCACGTCCAGGTAGTAGCGGGCGGGGAAGGCGCAGGAGTGCACCATGGCCGCCGTGAACCCCCTGACCAGCACGGCCGCCTGGTCCATGGCCGCGGCCGCGGGCTCGTCGCGGCCGTCGCGGGCCAGCTCCGCGGCCCGGTCGAGCCGTTCGGCCGCGAGCAGGTTGAGCAGGAAGTAGTAGTGGTGGGCCAGGAACCAGCGGTCCATCCAGTCGCCGCCGGGCACGTACCACGACTCCGGCGCGCTCTCGGAGGAGGGGTCCGCGAGCTCGTGGCTGGGCTGCGGGCGCAGCAGCTCCATCACCGTGATCATGCTCTCGACCTCGCACAGGAGGTCGTTCGGGTCGAGCATGGCGACGTCGAGGTCGGCGAGCATGCGGGAGATCAGGATCGCGGCCGTCGTGGCCTGCTGCTCGGCGGTGAGCGGAGCATGCCGGATGCGGAAATAGTCCGAATGCACGGGCACGGGGGGCGGGTACGCCGACGGATCAGGCAGCGGGACGGCCGCCGCCAGCGACCTGGCCACGGCGTCGGTGGCCACCGCGGCCTGCCGTACGGGCCGGCCCGAACCTGAGCCGACGGCGGCCACGACGGCACGCAGGGCGGCCAGGCCCTCCGCCCAGAGCCCGCACAGGGAGGGGCGGAGCAGGGCGGTGGCGCGCTCCACCGGGTCGGCCAGCAGCGCCATGGGGACGGCGCTGCCATGGCGGGTGTTCATGGCCTCTCCCTCAGCCGATCGTCGCGGACACCCGGCCCAGGCTGACCGGCATCCGGGACAGCCCGCGCAGCGTGGCGTTCTCCCACCACTGCAGCTCGCCCGCCAGCCGCACCTCCGGATAGGTGCGGAACAGCGTGGTGAGCACGACCCGGCCCTCGATCCTCGCCACGGCGTTGCCGAGGCAGGAGTGGGTGCCGCGGCCGAAGCCCAGGTGCGGGTTGGGGTGCCTGGTCAGGTCGAGCTCCTCGGGCCGGTCGAAGCGCTCCGGGTCACGGTTGGCGGCGGCGAGCACGGTGACGACGAGGTCGCCGCGGCTGATCTCCCGCCCGCCGACCTCGGTGTTCTTGGTGCACATACGGCTGACCACGTGGACCGGGCCGGAGAAGCGGACCAGCTCCTCGACCGCCGTGTCGACGTCCTCCAGCGTCCCCTCCAGCAGCTCGGGATGCCTGAGGAGGGTGGTGACGGCGTTGCCGAGGAAGCGCGCGGGCACCTCGAAGCCGGCGTGCCAGAAGGCGCGCAGCGAGTTGCACAGCACCTCGTCGGAGTAGTCGAGCTGGCTGCGGTTGTCGGCCACGTAGGCCGAGATGCCCTCGGTGGGCTCGCCGGCCAGCCACCGGGCGACGTAGTCGCTGAAGGCCTCGCGGGCCGCCAGGCCGGCCTCCTCGCTGTCGGGGTCGAGCCCGGCGTCCATGCTGCGGTGCAGCTGGTCGTTGCGCCGGCGCCACTCCTCGTCGGCCTCCGGCGGCGGCATGCCGACCAGGCGCGAGATGGTGCCCAGCGTGAACGGCGTGGCGAAGTCGTGCACGAAGTCGAAGGTCTGCCGGTCGCGCAGGCCGTGGAGCAGGACCTCGGCCCGCTGCCAGGCGTCCCGCTCCAGCTCGCCGAAGTCCTGCGCGCGCATCGCGTCGATGGCGAAGTGCCGCAGCGGCGTCTGGTCGGGCGGGTCCAGGGTCTGCAGGCTGAGCAGCGGCCCGGGGGTGGGCACGCCGACCTTCCTGAAGTCGGTGGTGAACAGGTCGGGGTTCTTCAGCGCGTGGGTGCAGTCGGCGTGCCGGGTCAGGATCCACGCGCCGAGCTGCTCGTGCCAGTAGACCGGATCGGTCTCCCTGAGCCTGCGGTAGATGGGATACGGATCGCGGATGACTTCCGGGTCGAGCGGGTTGAACAACTCGTCTCGCTTGCTCACGGCGACCTGCCCATCCGGCCTGAGGGCCGACTCTGATTCGTGCGGCGGTGGCGGGAATCGCGGCCCGAATTCCGGTAATTGATTCAGGCCGCGATCCACCGGTTTTCATTAGTGGAGGTAACGCACGTCGATCCCCTCCTCTCCGGTTCCCGGCAGGGCTTGGAAGTCGAGGATGTAGGGCGTGATACCGCCTCCGCATAGCCCTCATCATCGAGCGCCAGCACCTCGGATTCTTCGGACCACCAACCGATCCCGTCAAGAAACTCAGACAGATCTTTCGATCCCCTTCAGATACGCAAGAAGTCCGTCAGGAACGGCCGTACGGCATTTTCACTTATTAATGTGACCAGAACTGGATAGTCCAATGAATTGCGCCCGACAGAGAGGACGCGGTGCGGTGTCAACAGTTGCCGATGAGGTCGGCCGGCTATCGGAACAAGACAAACGCGCGCTCCTGGCACAGCTCCTCGGCCAGGACGGTGACCAGGGCGGGGAACGCCTGCTACCCGCGCAGCGCCGCTACTGGGTGTTGCACCAGATGGCTCCCCAGCTGCCCACACACGTCGTCCGCGTGCTCGAGGTCGGCGGAGAGCTGGACCACGAGGCGTTGCGGTCGGCGCTGGCCGCGCTCACGGACGCGCGCGAGGAACTGCGGGCGCGCTTCCTGTCGATCGAGGGCAGGCCGGTACGGCCCGTCGCCGACGCAGGGACCGTCGCGCCGGAGCTGAAGACCTTCTCTGTCGCCGACGCCGAGGAGCTTCGCAAGGTCAGGCACCGCGAGGCCGGCCGCCCCTTCGACCTGGAGACGGCGCCGCTGCTGCGGGCGGCGGCCATCAGGGTCGCGGAGGACCGGCACGAGGTGGTGCTGACGGCTCACCAGGTGGTCTGCGACGAGGTCGCCATGGACCTGATCGTCGGCCAGTTGCTGGAGGCCTACGACGCCGTCCGGCGCGGCGAGCGGCCCGAGCCGCAGCCCAGCGGGATTCCCTACGCCAAGGTGGTCGACCGCCAGCGCGCCTGGCTGCGCACCCCGCTGGCGCGCCGCCAGCTGGCCTTCTGGGCCAAGGCGCTCGCCGGGATCACGCCCGTCGACCTGCCCACCGACCACCCCAGGCCGGTGGGGCGCATGCCGTCCCTGCGCGGCGCCAGGCGAAGCCGTACGCTCAGCGCGCAGGCCGCGCGCGGCGTCGGCGAGCTGGCCGCGCGGTGCGAGGCGAGCAGGGCGTCGGTGCTCCTGGCCGCCTACGCGGAGGTGCTGGGCCGCTACACCCGCGAGCGTGACATCGCCGTCGGCATCCCCGCGCCGGGGCGCGACCACACGCAGAGCGAGATCCTCGCGCCGCTGGAGAACACGCTCGTGATCCGCGCTTCCCTGGCCGACGAGCCCACCTTCGAGGAGCTGGTCCGCAGGGTCCACGCCGCCTGGGCCAAGGGCCGCGACCACCAGCTGATCCCGTTCGAGCACATCGTCGGCAAGGTGCAGCCGGACACCGACCTCGGCAGGGCGCCGTTGCACCAGGTCCGGTTCGTCCCCCACCAGGCGGCCGAGCCGCGGCGTTCGGGCGGCGCCACCTGGACCGCGACCCCGGCCGATGTCGGGCTGTCCGCGTTCGACCTGAGCGTGCACCTCGTCGAGGGCGCCGACGGCGGCCTCGACCTGCACGCCGACTACAGCACCGAGCTGTTCAAGCCGGACAGCGTGGACCTGGTGCTCGGCCACATCGAGGTGCTGCTGGCCGCCGCGGCGGCCGATCCCGCCAGCCCGAGCCACCGCCTGCCCATGCTCTCCGACCGCGAGCTGGACACGGTGATCGAGCAGTGGAACCGCACCGACAGCCCCTTCCCCGGCGACCGGTGCCTGCACGAGCTCATCGCCGAGCAGGTGGCGCGCACCCCCGACGCGCTGGCCGTGGTGGCGGGACCCGACCGGCTGACCTACCGCGAGCTCGACGAGTGGGCCGGCCGGCTGGGCAACCGCCTGCGCGCCGAGGGCGTCGGCCCCGAGACCCTGGTCGGCGTCGTCGCCGGCAGGCGGGTGGCCACCGTGGCGGCCTTCCTCGGCGTGCTCAAGGCGGGCGGCGGCTACGTCCCGCTCGACCCCGAGCAGCCGGCCGAGCGCACCCGCGCGATGATCGCCGACGCGGGCATCAGGATCGTCGTCGTCACCGACCCCGAGGCCGCGGCGCCGCAGCCCGAGCCGGGCGAGGCGTGGATCGACGTCCACGGGGTGGGCGAGGAGTCCGCGGACCTGGCGCCGGCGGACGTCGACCCGGCCAACGTCGCCTACGTGATCTACACCTCGGGCTCCACCGGGCAGCCCAAGGGCGTCGTGGTCCCGCACCGCCAGATCGTCAACTCCACGCTGGCGCGCGGCGCCGACGGCCGTCCCGCCCCCGAGGCGTACGCGATCCCGGTCTCCCTGACCTTCGACGCCTCCGCCGCCGGGCTGTACTGGACGCTCGTCAGCGGCGGCCGGATCGTGCTCCCCAACGAGGACGAGGTCGGCAACCCGGCGCTGCTGGCCCGGCTGGTGCAGGCCGAGCAGGTCACGCACATCACCCACATGCCCTCCTACTACCAGCTGCTGCTGGCGGCGGGCGGGCGCAAGCTCATCTCGCTGCGCGACATCTCGGCCGGAGGCGACGTCTTCCCCTCGCAGCTGGCCGTCGACCACTACCGGACCCTGCCCTGGGCCAAGCTCTACAACGACTACGGGCCCACCGAGGTCACCGTCTGGGCGACCGCGCAGCTGGCCAAGGCGGACGAGGACGGCGCCAGCGTGCCGATCGGCCGCCCGATCCAGAACACCAGGATCTACCTGCTCGACGAGGAGCTGAACCCGGTCCCGATCGGGGTGCCGGGGGAGATCCACGTCGCGGGTGAGGGCCTGGCCCGCGGATACGTGAACGCCCCGGGCCAGACGGCCGACCGGTTCATCCCCGACCCCTTCTCCCCGGCCCCGGGCGGGCGGCTCTACCGGACCGGCGACCTGGCCAGGTACCTGCCCGGCGGGCAGCTGGAGTTCATCGGCCGGGCCGACACGCAGGTCAAGGTCCGCGGCTTCCGGATCGAGCTCAGCGAGGTCGAGAACGCGCTGCAGCGACACCCCGAGGTGCTCAGCGCGGTGGTCGACGTCCGGCGCAACCTGGCCGGCGACGAGAACGAGCTGATCGCCTACGTGCTCCCGGCGGAACCCGGGCGGGAGGTGGACACCGAGCACCTCGCGGCCCACCTGCGCACGATCCTGCCCGACTACATGATCCCGGCCACCATCGTCGTGTGCGAGCGGTTCCCGCTGAACGCGCACGGCAAGGTCGACCGCAAGGCGCTGCCCGACCCGCAGGTGCGCACCGTGACGGTGCCCACCGAGGCCGTCCCGCGCAGGCGCATCGAGCGCGAGATCGCCGAGGTGTTCGCGGAGGCGCTCGGGCTGCCAGGGGTCGGCCTGCACGACGACTTCTTCTCCTTCGGCGGCAGCTCGCTGCAGCTGTCCAAGGTGGGCGCCAAGCTTGCCCAGGTCTACGGGCTGGAGCTGCCGCTGCACGCGCTGTTCAGCACCCCGACCGTGGCCGGCGTGGCCTCCCGCATCGAGCTGTTCGAGCGCGAGGGCTTCGAGGGACTGCGCGCCACCCGCGACCCGGCCGACGACCTGGACAGGGAGGCGTTCCTGGAGGAGTCGATCACCGCGGAGAACCTGCCGCTGGCCGACATCTTCTCGCCCAGGGCGGTCCTGCTCACCGGCGGCACCGGCTACTTCGGCGTCTTCCTGCTCGACCAGCTCATCGCGCAGACCACCGCGGACATCTACTGCCTGGTGCGGGCCAAGGACGCGGCCGCCGGGCTGGCCCGGCTCAAGGCCAGCTGCGAGCAGTACGAGGTGCCCTGGGACGACCGCTTCGACCGGAGAGTCAAGGCCGTCAACGGCGACCTGGGCCGGCCGCTGTTCGGGCTGTCGCCCGAGCAGTTCGACGACCTGGCCAAGCTGGTGGACGTCATCTACCACAACGGCGCCCTGGTCAACTTCTCCATGCCGTACTCCGCGCTCAAGGCCCCCAACGTGGACGGCACCGTCGAGATCCTCCGCCTGGCCTCCCGCTACAAGGCCAAGCAGGTGCACTTCGTCTCCACGATCGACGTGTTCATCGCGGGCCACATGACCCGGCCCTTCCTCGAGGTGGAGCTGCCCAGCAAGCCGCCCCAGGTGCCCTTCAGCTACCCGCAGAGCAAGTGGGTCAGCGAGAAGATCATCCTGAAGGCCAAGCAGCGGGGCCTGCCCATCACGATCTTCCGGCCGTCGATCATGATGGGGCACCCCAAGACGGGCGCCTGCCACGCGCAGAACTACGTCCTGACGGCGCTGCGCGGCTTCCTCGAGTTCGGCATCCTGCCCGACTACGCCGAGTCGATGAACGCGATCACGCTCGACTACGCGAGCGCGGCCATGGTGCACGCCTCCCGGCAGGAGTCGTCGGTGGGCAACATCTTCCACCTGTGGAACACCGACGCGATCTCCCACAACATGCTGTACCCCTGGATCCGCTCCTACGGCTACCCCTTCGAGGTCGTGCCGTTCGACGAGGCGCTGGAGCTGGCCATCAACGCCGGTCCCGACCACCCGATCTACCCGATGGTCCCCGTGCTCCTGCTCTACTCCAGCGGCGACGCCGGCGTGGAGATGACCATGGAGACCGAGGACGCCATCGACAACCGGCTGGAGTGCGTCAACCTGCTCGAGGCCATCAAGGGCACCGGCTGGGAACCCGCGCCGCTGAACGAGAAGTACATGCACGACTGCCTGGACTTCCTCGTCAGACACGGCCAGCTCGACCCGCCCGACCGTTACCCGCGCAAGCGCTGACAGGAGAGGACCGATGAGCGACATCGACGCCGCCACCTTCACGGTGGTGGTCAACCACGAGGAGCAGTACTCGGTCTGGTGGGCGGACCGGAGCCTGCCGGCCGGGTGGCGGGAGGCGGGCTACCGCGGCACCAGGAGCGAGTGCCTGGCCCACATCGACCAGGTCTGGACCGACCTTCGTCCCCTCAGCCTCAGGGAGCGGTCACAGTGAGCGACGCGAAGCAGGGCTCCGAGCTGTCGGAGCTCAAAGCGGCCCTGCTTCGCCAGTGGCGTGAGGGCAGGGTCGCGGCACCGGCGACACCGGTCATCCCGGTGCACGGTCCCGGCCCCGCGCCGCTGTCGTACGCCCAGCGCCGCCTGTGGTTCCTGGACCAGCTGACCCCCGGCTCCTCCGCCTTCAACCTCAGCCACTGCGTGCTGCTCGACGGCCGGCTGGATCCGGCCCTGCTCGCGCGGGCACTGGACGACCTGGTGGCACGGCACGACACGCTGCGCACGGTGATCAGGGTCGTGGACGACGAGCCGCTCCAGATCGTGGACGAGACGGCCAGGCCGTCCCTGGAGACCGTCGACCTGCGTGACCTGCCCGCCGCGCAGGCTCTCGAGGCGGCCCTGAGCAGGGCGCGGGCGGCGGTGGACGGGCCGATGAACCTGGCCGGCGGCCCGCTGGCCCGCCTCCTGCTCATCCGGCTGCCCGAGCAGGACATGCTCGTCATGGTCGTGCACCACATCATCGGCGACGGCTGGGCGCTGGCCGTCGCCCTGCTGGAGCTGTCGTCGGCCTACCAGGCCAGGGCCGCGGGCAGCGTCCCCGTGCACGACGCGCTGCCGATCCGCTTCGCCGACGTCGCCGCCCACGAGCGCCGCAGCGGCGGCCAGGCCGGCGACCTGGCGTACTGGCGCGACCGGCTGGCCGGGATCAGCCCGCTCCGGCTACCCGCGGACGAGCCCCGGCCGCCGGAGTTCACCACCGCCGGCGACTGGCGGGCGCTGCCGTTCCACGACGACGACGACGCCCTGATCCGCGCCGCCGCGCGCGCGGCCAACGCCACGCCGTACATGGTCCTGCTCACCGCGCTGGCCGTCCTGCTCAGGCAGACGACCGGGGTGCGGGACATCGCGATCGCCGGCGTGGTCGCGGGCCGGGACCTGCCGGAGACGCGGGGACTGATCGGCAACCTGACCAACACCGTGGGGCTGCGCGTCGACGTGGAGACCCGGCAGAGCTTCCACGAGCTGCTGGCCTCCGTCAGGCGGACCTGCCTGGAGGCGCTGGAGCACCAGCACGTGCCCTTCGACCTGCTGGTGGAGGAGCTGGACCTGCCCAGGGACGCCTCGTCGAGCGGGCCGTTCCCTGTGACGTTCGTGATGCAGCCGCCCTCTCCCGTCAGCGACTTCGCCGGCCTCCGGTTGGAGCCGGTCCAGCTCGGCTGGCGTACCGCCCGCGCCGACCTGGAGTTCTTCCTCTGGGAGCGGCCCGCCGTCCACGGCAGCCTGGTGTTCCGCGCGGACCTGTTCGGCCCGGACACCGCCGAGCTGCTGGCGCGCCGGTTCGTGGCGACGGTGCGGACGCTGCTCGCGCGGCCCGACACGCCGATCGCCGAGCTCGACCTGCCCTCCGCCGAGGAGCGGCGGGAGCTAGCCCGCCTGGCGACCGGCCCGCGGCGGGAACGGCCGCCGGTGTGCCTGCACGAGCTGATCGCCCGGCACTGCCGCGAGCGGCCGGAGGCGGTCGCCGTGACCGGCGCGCTGACGTACGGCCGGCTGGACCGCCGGGCCAACCGGCTCGCGCGACGCCTGGCCCAGCTGGGCGTCGGGGCGGAGTCGATGGTCGCGGTGTGCCTGGAACGCTCGCCCGACCTGGTCGTGGCCGCGCTCGGGGTGCTCAGGGCGGGCGCGGTCTACGTCCCGATCGACCCGGCGCACGGCCCGCGCCGCCGCGCCGAGGTCCTGGCCGACAGCGGCGCCACCGTCGTGATCGGGACGGCGGCGCCCGACCTCGTCCTGGACGAGGACGAGGACGACGCGCCCCCGGACGTCCCCGTGGCACCGGAGAACCTGGCCTACATGATCTACACCTCCGGGTCGACCGGCACGCCCAAGGGCGTCGAGATCAGCCATCGCGCGGCGGTGAACTACGTGCACTCCCTGTCCGAGGTGCACGGCATCGGCCCGGACGACGTGGTCGGCGCGGTCGCCAGCCCCGCCTTCGACGCCTCGATCGCCGAGATCTTCGGCACCCTGGCGCTCGGCGGCCGGATCCACCTGGTCGATCAGGACGACCTCGGCGACGGCCTGGAGAACGCGTTGGCCGAGGGCGGCGTCACGGTCCTGTCGGCCACCCCGACCCTGTGGCGGCTGCTGCGCCCCGGCAACCTGCTCCTCACGGCGCTGGTGGGCGGCGAGCGGGTCAGCCGGCGGCTGGCCACCGAGCTCGCGGCCACCCAGCGGGCGGCCTGGACGCAGTACGGTCCCACCGAGACCACGGTGTGGGTGACGGTGGCCGCGCTCACCCTCGACTCCCCGGTTCCGCTGGGCGAACCCATCGCCAACACCCGGGTGCACCTGCTGGACGAGGAGCTGAGGCCGGTCCCGATCGGGGCGGTGGGCGAGATATGCGTGGGCGGGGTCGCGCTGGCCAGGGGCTATCACGGCCGGGCGGCGGCCACGGCGGAACGCTTCGTGCCCGACCCGTTCGCCACCGTGCCGGGCGAGCGTCTCTACCGGACCGGCGACCACGCCCGCTACCGCCCCGACGGCACCCTGCAGTTCATCGGCCGCAACGACGACCAGGTCAAGGTGCGCGGCCACCGGGTGGAGCCGGGCGAGATCGAGGCGGCCATCGAGGCCAACCCCCGGGTGCGGGAATGCGCGGTCGCCGTCCAGGACGACCTGCTGGTCGCCTACCTCGTCAGCACCAACAAGGCCCTGTACGAGGACACCGAGCTGATCCCCGCGGTGCGCAGGCGGCTGCGCGAGCAGCTGCCCGCCTACCTCGTGCCCGACCGCTTCGTGCTGCTCGACGAACTGCCCAGGACCCGGACCGGCAAGACCGACAGAGCGCGGCTGCCGGCGCCCGCCCAGGGAGAAAGGACATCCGGCACGCCGTACGTCGAGCCGTGCACGGAGCTGGAGATCGAGCTGGCCGCGCACGTCGCCGAGTACCTCGAGGTGGACCGGATCGGGCTGCACGACGACTTCTTCGACCTGGGCGGCAACTCCATCCGCGCCGCGCAGCTGGTGGTGCACCTGCAACGCCGCTACGACGTCGAGCTGGTGCTCCAGAAGGTGTTCCGCACCCCGACGCTGCAGAACCTGGCGCGGATGATCCAGGAGGACCTCGACCGGCGGCGGCAGCTCGCCGACGAAGGGGAACGCATCCGCTCCCTGGTCGAGGAGGTTCCGGCGGACCGGCTCGACGCGTTGCTCGCGGGCCTGCTCGGCGAGCGAGAACAGAGTTAACGGAGGTGAGCCATGCGGTTCGGCATGTTCTTCGAGCTCCAGCTGCCCCGGCCCTGGCGCCAGGACAGCGAGCAGGAGCTGGTCTCCAACGCCCTGGAGTGGGCCGAGCTGGGCGAGGCCGCGGGCATCGAGTACGCCTGGGCGCAGGAGCACCACTTCCTGGAGGAGTACTCCCACTCCACCGCGCCCGAGGTGTTCCTGGCGGCGGTGAGCCAGCGCACCACGCGCATGCGGCTGGGGCACGGCATCACGCTCATGCCGCCCGCCTACAACCATCCCGCCAGGGTGGCCGAGCGCATCTCCATGCTCGACCTGGTCAGCGGCGGGCGGGTCGAGTGGGGCACGGGGGAGTCCAGCTCCCGGCTCGAACTGGAGGGCTTCAGGGTCAACTACATCGAGAAACGCGCCATGTGGGCCGAAGGCGTGCGCGAGGCGGCCCGGATGATGACGGCCGAGCCGTACCCGGGCTACCAGGGTGAGTACTTCTCGATGCCGCCGCGCAACGTGGTGCCCAAGCCGGTCCAGCGGCCCCACCCGCCGCTGTGGGTGGCCTGCACCAACCGCGACACGCTCAAGCTGGCCGCCCGGCTCGGCATGGGCGCGCTGACCTTCTCCTTCATGGACGCCGGGGAGGCGCGGTTCTGGGTGCGCGAGTACTACGACACCTTCAAGCGCGAGTGTCAGCCCATCGGGCAGACCGTCAACCCCAACATCGCGATGCTGGCCGGGGTCATGGTCAACGAGGACGGCGATCTCGCCCGCGCCCGCGGCGTCGAGGGGCAGCAGTTCTTCAAGTGGGCGCTGGCGCACTACTACCGGTTCGGTGCGCACGTGCCGGGCCGTACCAACCTGTGGGAGGAGTTCAAGCGCACCGAGCCCGAGCCGATGGCGGGGCTGGGGGCGGTCGGCACCCCCGAGGAGGCGGCCGAGCACTTCCGCGGGCTGGAGGAGGCCGGGGTGGACCAGCTCATCCTGCTCCAGCAGGGCGGCCGGTACGAGCACGAGCACATCTGCGAGTCCCTGGAACTGCTGGGTCGCCGGGTGCTGCCCGAGTTCGCCGAACGGCACGCCGAGCGCGAGCGGGCCAAGCAGGCCGACCTGGCGCCCTACATCGACAAGGCGATGGACAGGGTCACCCCCATCGAGGACGTGCCGCCCCCGGTCGTGGAGTCCTACCCGCGGCTGTGGGAACGCGACGGAGTCACCGTGCAGCAGGTGGGCACCCAGCGCGCGCTGGACGCCGCCTCGCTGTGGCGGCTGCACATCGGCGGCGCGGGCGGGGGAGAGAGGCCGGGTCATGGCTGACACCCTGGTCGGGCTGGTCCGTGAGCGTGCGCAGGCCGGCGGTGACGGACACGCCTACGGCTTCCTCGTGGACGGGGAGCAGGACCTCAGGTCGATGACGTACGGCGAGCTGGAGCAGCGGGCCGCCGCGATCGGCGCGCTGCTCGGCGAGCGCGTCGCCCCGGGCGGGCGGGTGCTGCTGGTCTTCGAGCCCGGCCTGGACTTCCTGGCCGCCTTCTTCGGCTGCCTGTTCGCGGGCGTGGTCGCGGTGCCCGTCTACCCGCCGGCGCCCGCGCGGCCCGACGCCGGGCTCGCGAGCGTGGCGCGGGTGGCCGCCGACTGCGGCGCCGAGGCGGTGCTCGCCTCCCCGCTGACGGTCGCCCTCGCCGAGGTCGCCGCGGGCCTGGACGCGCTCCGGGGGCTGCCGTGGCTGGTGCCCGACGGACGGCCGGCGGACGCGTGGCGCGCTCCCAGGGTCCGGCCGGACACCGTGGCCATGCTCCAGTACACCTCCGGTTCGACCGGGTCGCCCAAGGGGGTCGTGCTGCGCCACCGGCACCTGCTTGGCAACCTGGCCTCGATGGACTGGTTCACCGGCCGTCCCGCCACCGGGACGGTGGTCTCGTGGCTGCCGCTCTACCACGACATGGGCCTCATCGGCACCGTGCTCTACCCGCTGTTCCGCGGGATGCCCTGTTACCTGATGTCCCCGATGCACTTCCTGCACCGGCCGCTGCGCTGGCTGGAACTCATCAGCAGGGTCGGCGGCACGATCAGCGGCGGTCCCAGCTTCGCCTACTACCTGTGCACCCGGCGGGCCGACGCGATCCCGCAGGACCGGCTCGACCTGTCCAGCTGGGAGGTCGCCTTCAACGGGGCCGAACCCATCAACCCGGACGTGGCGCGGGCCTTCGAGGCCGCCTTCGCGCCCAGCGGCCTGCGGCCGGGCACGGTGGTCGGCTGCTACGGCCTGGCCGAGGCGAGCCTGATCGTGACCGGCGCGCGGCGCGGCGAGCCGAGGTTCGCCCATGTGCTGCGCGGGGAGCTCGGCGAGGGCAAGGCGGTGGAGTGCGACTCCGCCGACCCGCGCGCGGTCGAGCTGGCCGACGCGGGTGGCCTGCCCCCTGATCACGACGTGCGGATCGTGGACCCCGGGTCGGGGCGGGAGCTGCCCGACGGCGTGGTGGGCGAGATCTGGGTCGCGGCGCCCGGCGTGGCCGACGGCTACTGGCGCAAGCCCGAGGAGACCCGGGCGGCGTTCGGCGCCCGGCTGCCCGCCACGGACGCGGGCTATCTGCGCACCGGCGACCTCGGGGTGCTGCGCGACGGGCGGCTGTTCGTCACCGGCAGGCGCAAGGACGTCGTGATCGTTCGTGGCCGCAACGTCTACCCCCACGACATCGAACGGGTGGCCCAGCAGGTGGACCGCCGCCTGCGTCCGGGCGGCGGGGTGGCGTTCTCGATCCAGGGGGCGGACGGCGAGGGCGTCGCGTTGCTCCAGGAGGTCACCACGCGGGATCCGGAGGAACTGCGCACCCTGGCGGCGGCGATCGCCGGGGCCGTCCTCGCCGACCAGCAGGTGCCGATCTCGCGGCTGTACCTGGTGCCCCCTCGCAGCGTGCTCAAGACCTCCAGCGGCAAGCCACGCCGGTCGGCGACCAGGGACGCGCTGCACAACGGAGACATCACGATCTTGCACACGGACGGTGATATCTCGTGAACCGGGATGATCTGCGGGAGTGGCTCACCACCCAGGTCGCCGAGCTGGGCAGACGGAAGGACGCCGACCCCGAGCAGACCTTCGCGGCCAACGGCCTCGACTCGGTGCGCGTCGCCGAGCTGGCCGAGCGCATCGGCCGCCGGCTGGGGCGGCTCATCGACCCCGCCCTGCTGTTCGAGCACTCGACGATCGCCGCGCTCGCCGCCCACCTGAGCCGCCTCGACGGCGGCGGGGACCCCTCGGCGCCGCGGCCCGTCGGCGGCTGGGCCGTGCCCGCTTCCGGTTCCGGGCCCCGGGGCGCCGCCACGGCCGCGCCCGGCCCGGCCCCCGGCCCGGTCGCCGTGGTCGGGCTGGCCTGCCGCATGCCCGGCGCGGCGGACGCCGAGCAGTACTGGAACCTCCTGCTGACCGGCACCGAGGCGGTGCGGGAGGTACCACAGGACCGGTGGCCCGACGGCGTGGCCGACCCCGACCCGGCCGCACCCGGAAAGCTGATCAGCACCCGAGGCGGTTTCCTGGACGGCCTGGCCGACTTCGACGCGGCCTTCTTCCGCGTCTCGGAGGCGGAGGCGCTGCGCATGGACCCGCAGCAGCGCCTGCTGCTGGAGACCAGCTGGGACGCCATGGAGGACGCGGGCAGCCCACCGGGCCGCCTGAGGGGCTCACGCACCGGGGTCTTCGTCGGCATCGCCACCGGTGACTACGCCCACCGCCAGGTGTCCGACCCCGACCGCATCAGCGTCCACACCACCACGGGCAACTCCTTCGCGGTCGCCGCCAACCGGCTGTCGTACTTCTACGACTGGCACGGCCCCAGCGTCGCGGTGGACACCGCCTGCTCCTCCTCGCTGGTCGCCACCCACCTGGCGATCCGCGCCCTGCGGGCGGGCGACTGCGACCAGGCCCTCGCCTGCGGGGTCAACGCGCTGATCGAGCCGGAACCCTCCATCGGGCTGAGCAAGGCGGGCATGCTCGCCCCCGACGGCCGCTGCAAGCCGTTCGACGCCGCCGCCAACGGTTACGTGCGCGGTGAGGGCTGCGGCGTCGTCGTGCTCAAGCGCCTGGAGGACGCGCTGGCCGCGGGGGACCGGATCTACGCCGTCCTCAGGGGGAGCGCGGTGAACCAGGACGGGGCGTCCAACGGCCTCACCGCCCCCAACCCGGCCGCCCAGCGCGCCGTCCTGCACGAGGCCTACGCCGATGCCGGGCTGGCCCCCGCCGACGCCCGGTACGTGGAGTGCCACGGCACCGGAACCCCGCTCGGCGACCCCATCGAGGCCGGCTCGCTCGCCGCGGCCCGCGGTCCCGAGGCGGGCGAGTGCCTGATCGGCTCGGTCAAGGGCAACATCGGGCATCTGGAGGCCGCGGCCGGAGTGGCCGGGCTGATCAAGACGGTCCTGGCCGTGCACCACGGCCTCATCCCGCCCAGCCTCCACTACTCCACCCCCAACCCGCGCATCCCCTTCGACGAGCACCGGCTCCGGGTGGCCACCCGTCCGGCGAACTGGCCGGACGGGCGTCGCCTCGCGGGCGTGAGCAGCTTCGGTTTCGGCGGGACCAACGCGCACGTCGTCGTCGGCGAGGCTCCCGCCACCGCGCCGGCGGCCCCGAGCGCGGGCCCCCTGCTGCTGCCCCTCACCGCGCGCGGTCACGACGAGCTCGCCGAACTCCTCTCCCGTACGGCCCGCCGCATCGACTCCGCCGACGAGCCGGAGATCCTCGCGGTGGCCGCCACCATGGCCACCCGGCGCACGCACCACCGCCCCTACCGGACGGCCGTGGTCGCGGGCGGTCCGGCCGAGCTGCGCCAGGCCGTCGCCGCGGCCCGGCCGGAGGCGTCCCCTGTCCCCGCCGCGCCGCCGCGCGTCGCCTTCGTCTTCTCCGGCCAGGGCAGCCAGTGGCCCGGGATGGCCCGCGCGCTCCTGACCGGCGAGCCGCTGTTCCGCTCGGTGATCCGCCGCTGCGACGAGGCGGCGCGCGAGCTGCTGGGCTGGTCGATCGAAGCGGCGCTCGACGGCGGTGAGCCGGTGGACCTCGAGCACACCGCGGTGGCCCAGCCGCTGATCGTGGCCGTGCAGATCGCCCTGACCGAGCTTCTCGGCTCCTACGGCATCGTGCCCGCCGTCGTGGCGGGGCACAGCGTGGGCGAGATCTCCGCCGCGGTGGCCGCCGGCGAACTGGACCTCGAGGCGGGGATGCGGCTGGCCGTCGCGCGCGGGCGGCTCATGGCCGAGGCCGCACCCGGCGGCGGCATGCTCGCCGTCGGCCTGCCCGTCGCCGAGGCACGCCGGTGGTGCGAGGACGGCGTCGAGGTGGCCGCGGTGAACGCGCCCACCGCCACCGTGCTGGCCGGCCCGGCCGACAGGCTGGCGGAGGTGGCGCGGGCCCTGACCGAGGCGGGCGTCTTCGCCCGGCGCCTGCCCGTCGCCTACGCCTTCCACTCCGCGTCGATGGCGCGGGCCGCCGAACTGCTCGACGCCGAGCAGGCCGGGTCGGCCGGGTCGGCCGAGCCGGAGGTGCCGCTCTATTCCACGATCACCGGCCGCCGCGTGACGGTGACGGACGGCGAGCGGTGGGGCCGCGGGGTCCGCGAGCCCGTCCTGTTCGCCGACGCGGTCACCGCCGCGCTGGACGACGGCGTGGACGTGCTGCTCGAGGTCGGGCCGAAGCCGGTGCTCCAGGCTTCCCTGCGCGCCCTGGCCGGAACCCGCGCACGGGTGCTCACCTGTGTCGACGACGGCGATGGGCAACAGCTCGCCGTGCTGCGCACGCTGGGCGCGTTGTTCGCGCTGGGCGCGGCCGTCCGGTGGCGGCGCCTCTACCCGTCCGGCTCGCCCGTCGTGAGCGCCCCGGTCACGCCGTGGCGCCGCCGCCGCTTCTGGCTGGACCGCCCCGCGGGCGACCGCCGCGCCGGCGCCGACCCGCTGCTGGGCGGCGCGCTGGACCTGGCCACGTCGCCGGGCCACACGATCTGGCAGGGCGACCTGGACCCGGTGACGCTGCCGTACCTGTCCGACCACAAGGTCGGCGAGCAGGTGGTCTTCCCCGCGGCGGGCTACGCGGACCTGCTGCGCCGCGCGGGCGGGCGGCACGAGGCGGTGGCGGGGCTGCGCCTGCACCGCCCGCTGGTGCTGGGCGGCAGACGCCGCCTGCAGACGACCCTCGACAGGGAACGGCGGACGGTCACCGTCCACGCCCGCGAGGACGACGGCCAGTGGCGCGAGCACGCGGCCGGACGTCTCGTGGCCGCCGCGCCCGCCCCCGCCCCCCTGGACCTGGCGCGCGTGCGGGCACGCTGCCCGCACGAGGTCGCGGGCGCCGAGCTGTACGAGCTGCTGCGCCGGCACGGCCTCGACTACGGGCCCGCCTTCCGCGGGGTCGAGCGGGTGTGGAAGGGGAGCGGCGAGGCGCTGGGCGTGCTCTCCGGCGGCGGGGATCGCGTCCGCCTGCTCGACGCGGCCTTCCACGTGGTCGCCGCGCTCGTGGACCCGGGCCGCGGCCCCGCCCTTCCCGTCGCCGTCGAGGAGCTGACGTGGTGGGCCGAGCCGGACGCGGCCACCCACGTGCACGTGACGCTCGGAGCGTCGAGTGGCGCGGAGCTGACCGCGGACCTCGACCTGACCGGTGAGGACGGGGCGCCGGTGGCCCGCGTCACCGGGCTCACCCTGCGGCGTGCCGTCCTGGACCCGCAGGCCGCCCGCCTGCCCGGACTCCGGCTCTACCAGGTGACCTGGCGCCCACGGCCCGTCCCCGCCTGCCCGACCGGCCGGTTCCCCGGCGGGTGGGTGGTGATCGCCCCGCCGGGGGAGCGGCTGGCCGACCGGCTGGCCGAGCGGGCGGGATTCCGGATCTGCCGCACGACCGGAGATCTCCGGCTGGACGCCGAGGAACTGTCGATCGACCCGGGCCAGGCCGGCCACTACCGGCAGCTCGTGCACCACCTGACGGCCACGGGCCCGCTGCGCGGCGTGATCCACCTGCCCGGCGCCGACGCGGACACGGGGACGCTGTCGGCCGCGCTGCTACTGCGGGCGCTGTCGTACGGCATCGCCGGGCAGACCCCGCGGGTGCTCTTCGCCACCACCGGCGCCCAGCCCGTGGGCGGGCACCCGGTGCGCGACCCGTTCGCCGCGGCCGTCTGGGGGCTGGCGAAGGTGATCCCGCTGGAGCACCCCTCGCTGGAGTTCCTGTGCCTCGACCTCGACCCCGACGATCAGGACCCGGTGTCCACGATCCGCGAGGAACTGGCGGCGCCATGGGCGGACGCCGAGGTCGGGTACCGCTCCGGCCTGCGGTACGTCAGGCGGATCGCGCCCGACGACGGACCGGTGGGCCCGCCGGTCACGGTCCGTGCCGACGGCGGCTACGCCATCACCGGCGGCACCGGCGCGCTGGGCCTGCGGGTGGCCGCGCACCTGGTCGAGCTGGGCGCCCGCCGGCTCGTGCTGATCGGCAGGACGGCACGCGAGGGCGCCGAGGTGTCGGCCTGGCGGGCGCGCGGCGTGGACGTGCGCGTCCTGGTCGCGGACGTGTCCGACCGCCACCAGCTCGACGGCGCGCTGCGGCAGGCCCGGGCCGGCGGGCCGCTGCGCGGCGTCGTCCACGCGGCCGGGCTGCTGCACAACGGCCCGCTGCTCGACCTCGAAGCCCGCGGGGTGCAGGACGTCTTCGGCCCCAAGGTGTCGGGCGCTCGGCACCTGCACGAGCTCACCTCCGGTGACGAGCTGGACTGGTTCGCCCTCTTCTCCAGCGCCGCGGGAGTGCTCGGCTCGCCGGGCCAGGCGGGGTACGCGGCGGCCAACGCCGTCCTCGACGCCCTGGCCCACCACCGCAGGGCCGAAGGCCTGCCCGCGGTCAGCTTCGACTGGGGACCCTGGGCGGCGGGCATGGCCGCCGCCTGGGAGACCGACAACGACCGCGAGCTGCGCACCGCGGCCAGGGCCATCCTCCCCGACGCCGGGGCGGCCGCGTTCGCGAGCCTGGCGGCGGGGGAGCGCGCGCAGCCCGTGGTGCTGCCGTTCGACCTGCGGAACCTGGCGCAGTTCTATCCGTCCGACACGGGCCGGTCGTTCCTGTCCGAGATCGCCACGGCCGAGGTGGACCGGCTGCGGTCCATCGGCACGCAGTCCTCGCACCGGCCCGACCTGGCGACGGAGTACGTCGCGCCGCGCAACGACCTGGAGCGGCAGATCGCGGCGATCTGGCAGAAGGCGATGAGCATCCAGCCCATCGGCGTCCGGGACGGATTCTTCGAGCTCGGCGGGGACTCGGTGATGGCCAACCAGATCCTCATCGACGTCAACCGCGCCCTGGGCGTCACCGTCTCGCCGGAGCGGGCCTTCGACGACTTCTCCATCGCCAACCTGGCGGTGCTGGCCGAGCAGGAGATGCACCGGCTGCTGGAATCACTCACCGACGAGGAGGCCGAACGGCTGCTGGCCCAGGGCAGGGCCGCCCACAGCACGAGCACCTGAGCCGACGGCGGCCCGCGACCGGGATCGGGCGCCTCCACCGGGAAGGCCCGATCCCGTCGCGGGCCGCCGGCGACGCCCGCGATCAGGCGGCGGCGTGCAGCAGCTCGGCGAGGTCGGCAGGCATCGGCATGGGCTGGGTCAGGCCGACCCGGGCGCGGCCCGTGTTGCCCTCGGGATAGCGGCCCAGCGCGGAGCCGGGCGCGGCCACGATGATCCTGATCACCTGCCCGAACGCCTCGCGGCGATCGCGCTGGGCGACGGCCAGGGCGAACATGGCCACGTGGTTGCGGGTGTGCGGCCACGGCCAGGGCTGGGACAGGATGTGCGCCCGTTCCAGATGCCGCCATCGGGCCGCGTCGTCGGTGGCGGCGCGGGCGGCGCTCATCTCGGCGCGGTACGCGGCCCGCACGTGAGCGGGCATCGGACGGCCGGTCATCGGGTGTCCTCCGTGGTGTTCGAGCAGCAGCCATCGCCGCAGGCGACGGACGTGGCAGCGGCCGACCGGCGCGGCGACGTGGCCGGTACGGCGCAGCAGCCGTCCCCGCGCCAGGCCGCCCGCCCTTCCCTGACCGCCACGCCGGCGATCACCAGGGCGGCGACCGGGTCGGCCCACGACCAGCCGAACAGGCTGTTGAGCGCCAGCCCTGCGAGCAGGACCGCGGACAGGTAGGTGCACAGCAGCGTCTGCCGGGAGTCGGCCACCGCCGAGGCCGAGCCGAGCTCGCGGCCGGCCCGGCGCTGCGCGGCCGACAGGAACGGCATCACCAGCAGGGACACCGCGGCCAGGATCAGCCCCGGCGTGGAGTGGTCGGCCTGCTCGGCGCCGAGGAGGGCGCGCCCGGCCTCGACGGCGACGTAGGCGGCCAGCGCGAAGAACGAGATCGCGATGACCCGCAGCGCGGTTCGCTCCCGCCGCTCGTGGTCGGCGGCGGAGAACTGCCAGGCCACCGCCGCGGCCGAGGCGACCTCGACGACCGAGTCCAGACCGAAGCCGATCAACGCCGCCGAGGAGGCGATGCCGCCGGCCGTGATGGCGACGGCCGCCTCGATCACGTTGTAGGTGATCGTCGCCGCGACCAGCAGCCGGATGCGGCGCCGCAGGACGGCGCGCCGCGCCGGGTGCGGGTCGGGCAGCTCCAGCGCGGTCACGACACGCCCTGTCCCGCGACGAGACCGGTCCCGTCGGCGTCCTCGTCCGCCGCGATGCCGTGGACGGGGCACAGGGCGACCGCGTGGCCGGTGGCGGCCAGCAGATGCTCGGCCGAGGCCAGCAGGTCCATCAGCTCGGGCCTGGTCAGGGAGTAGAACGACTGGCGGCCCGCCGGCCGGTAGTCGACCAGGCCGCAGTCGCGCAGGCAGGACAGGTGCTTGGAGACCGTGGACTGGGCCAGGCCGAGTTCGCAGGTCAGATCCACCACCCTCGCCTCGCCTCTGGCCAGCCGCTGCACGATGCGTAGCCGGTTCTCGTCGGACAGGGAGTGGAACAACGCGGCCGCGGGGGACATCCCCGCGGCGATGTCGGCGCTGACGCACCGGCCACCATCATTGATCGCCATAGGGCGATGATATCCCAGAATTGGATCGATATGGAGGTCTGCGAGGTGCGGCGGCCTTCGTCGCGGTGGGCTGAGTGATCGCATCGTCCCAGGTCGGCGGGCATGTCAAGCCTTATACCGGGAGCCGCGGAGCGATAAGGTGGGGCAGGCAGCCTCGACCTGTTCGACTTTCTGCGTGGTGAGGCTTCGTGGGGCACGACGGAGGGCTCCGGGGTCATGCTGCGACGGGCCTGCGCGTCCTGCTGGTCGCGGGCCTCTACGTCGCGGCGGCCAAACTGGGGCTCCAGCAAGAGCTGGTCCGGGGGCAGGTCACGCCGTTGTGGCCACCCACCGGCATCGCCCTGGCGTGCCTTCTGCTGCTGGGCGTGCGCATGTGGCCGGGGATCACCCTGGGCGCCTTCATCGTCAACATCACGCTCGGCCCGTCGATGCCCGCGGTCGTGGCGATCTCCGTGGGTAACACGCTCGCCCCGCTGTGCTCTTATCTGCTGCTCACCAGCGTAGGGTTCCGCAGCTCGCTGCTGCGGTTGCGGGACGCGCTCGCGCTGGTGTTCCTCGGCGCCCTGGCCGGGATGCTGATCAGCGCCACGGTGGGCAGCGCCACGCTGGTGCTGGCCGACGTGGTACGGCCGGGCGAGTTCTGGCCGACGTGGTCGGTGTGGTGGACGGGTGACGCCATGGGCGTGCTGGTGGTCACGCCGTTCCTGCTCGCTCTCCACCGGGCCTTCCAAGGGCCGTGGCACCCGAGTCCGGCCCGGGTGGCGGAGGCGGTGGCGTTGCTGGTCAGCATCTTCCTGGTGACGCTGCTGGCGACGAGCAACTCCATCAATCTGCTGTTCCTCGTCTTCCCGTTCCTCATCTGGGCCGCCCTGCACTTCAGGCTGCTGGGCGCGACGGCCTGCGCGCTGGTCGTCTCCACCGTCGCGATCGTCGCCGCCGCCCGCGGCACCGGCCCGTTCGCGCACCATGATCTGCTGGTCGACATGGTCACGCTGCAGGCCTTCAACGGGTCGGCGGCGCTGACCGCGCTGCTGCTCGCGGTGATCATCGCCGAGCGCGACCAGGCGTACCAGAACATCGAGCAGATCTGCGCCCGGCTCGTCGCCATGGCGACCAGCCTCGAGCGCGGCCAGATCGTGAAGCCGTGGCCGGCCCCGCCTGAGCAGGACTCGTCACCGACCCGCCGCGCCGACAGCGAGCTGCCGGGCTGACCTGTCCCGAACTGTCACATCCGGACGGGCTGTCTCGTCCCATCCACCGAAGCGGCGCACGCCGACGTTGATGTGCACAGGGAGGACAGGTGTCGAACCACAAGCACCACGCGAAGCGAGGGTCGCGATGAAGGTGCTGCTCGCCGGGGCGACCGGCGCCATCGGGCTGCCGCTGCTGTCCGCGCTGGAGGCGGCGGGTCACCAGGTGACCGCGATCATCCGCGACCCCGCCAAGGGGCGGCTCGTCGAGGATCGCGGCGCGATCGCGGTGGTGGCCGACGTGATGGACCGGGACGGACTGCTGCGCGCCGTGGACGGCCGCGCCGTCGACGTGGTCATGCACCAGGCCACGGCGCTCCGCGGCGCGCGCCGCACGCTGCGCCCCGACGACCCCACCCTCGCCCTGCGCGGCAGGGGGACCGCGCACCTGCTCGAGGCCGCGCGCGTGACAGGCGCCCGGCGCTTCGTCACCCAGTCGCTGATCACCGGGTACGGCTACCGCGATCACGGCAGCCGGGTCCTGACCGAGGACGACGTCTTCGGCCTGCGCGTCGGCAACGTGGGCGATCTGGTGACGGACGTCAGCGTGGCCACCGAGCAGCAGGTCTTCGCCGCGGACGGCATCGAGGGCATCGCCCTGCGCTACGGGATGTTCTACGGCAGGAACGCGTTCAGCGACATGTTCGCCGACCTGATGCGCAGGCGAGCTCCCGTGCTACCGCGGGGCAGGACGGCAACCACGTCGTTCATCCATGTGGAGGACGCGGCGGCGGCCGCGGTCGCGGCCATGGAACGCGGCAGGGACGGGCAGGCCTACAACATCGTCGACGACCACCCGGCGAGCTGGCGCGACTTCATCACCGCGGTCGCCCGGGCACACGGCACCCCACGGCCGCTCGCGCTGCCCCGGTGGATGATGCGCCTGGCCGTTCCCTACCTGGGACATCTGATGATCGACACCTCGATGCGGGTCTCCCATGCCAGAGCGACGCGAGAACTCGGCTGGACCCCGACCTACCGCGACATGCGGGCGGGTCTCGGCCTGGCACCTTCGAGCTGAGCCGCGGTCGTGACGCCGAAGCGCGTGGTCGGCCGTCCGTGTGATTGATCACGAGCCCCGGTCCGCCTTCCCGGCGCACCGGGGCGTTCTCACCGACACCCGTCATCGCCGACCGGGCGGAATCTGAACGCCGTGTGCCTGGAGCCGAGAAACGATCAGATCTCGAAGCTCACGTTCCTGAGCGGCCCTGTCGTGATGTCCCACCCGGTCACCGGTTGCCGCCCAGCGCTCGAGGACGTCAACCGTGAGAAGCCATTGGGCGATCGTGAGTTTGGGTTTCACGATCTCGTCCGGCGGCGGCCACTTTCCTGAGTCCGGAACGCCCGGTGTCCACTTGGCGATCTGATCCCAACCGGCCCGTCGGACGCTGCGCGCGAGGTCGGCCCGCTGACGACTGCCGTCTACCGTCTCGACGCCGGCGTCGTTGTCCATGCACGCGTCGACGAGCCCCCACTGACGGAGGGGCATCGCGATGACGAGGCCGACACTCATGACGGGCATGGTGCCGAGATCGCGGGAGGCGGTCAAGGTGGGAATCCGGGAAAGGCTACGTCGCAGCCCTCGGAGGTCCTTTCATCACTGGTAGCTGATCTGGTGCTGATCTCGTTCCGGGTGGAGGGCCTGCCGGAGCTGCCCGGTCGTCACGGATCTGAGGCATGATCACCGAAGGGCGGATCAGCACCTTCGACGCTGGAGGACGAGTCTCATGAGTAAGGTAACGCCGCAGCTGATCGCGGACGGTGCCGCGCCGCTGCACCCGGTGATCTCTCCGGACGGCCGGCGGGTGGCCTACACGGTCGCCTCGAAGATCCGCACGCCGGTGCTGATCCTGCACGGCGAGGACGACACGAACGTGCCGGTCGGCCAGGCCACGTACTTCCATCGTGCGCTGCGGTGGTTCGGGGTCGAGCACGAGTTCGTCGTCTATCCGAGAGAAGGCCACGCGATCCAGGAGCGCAGCCACCAGCTCGACGTGCTGCGGCGCACCCGCGGGTGGTTCGACCGGTGGCTCGTCGATCCCGCATCGGATCGCACCCACGGAGCGGCGGCTCGTTGATCTCCCATCTAGAGTGCGAGCACGGGGTGTCCGGGTCTGCCGCCGCGAACCGATGGTGGGCGCCTTCCCTGCGTCTGCGGAGCCGACTGCCTGAAAGGTGACTGACTGGTGACGGGGTTGACAACTGAGCGGCTGGTGCTGCGCCGCTGGCGTGAGGAGGATCTGGACCCGCTGGCCATGATCGACGGAGATCCGGAGGTCATGCGCTTCATCGGCGACGGTTCGATCCGCACCAGGGAGCAGACCGCGGCCGCGCTCGCGTTCATGGAGCGGAACTGGGACGAGCGTGGCTTCGGATTGTTCGCGGTGGAACTGCGCGAGACCGGGCAACTGGCCGGCTGGGCCGGGCTGACGGTCCCCGGCTTCCTGCCCGAAGTGCTGCCCGCTGTGGAGATCGGTTGGCGGCTGGGACGGCAATTCTGGGGCCGGGGCATCGCCACCGAGGCAGCCGGAGAGGCACTGCGCTTCGGATTCGCCGAGGCCGGCCTCGATCGGATCATCAGCATCTGCCACGTCGATCACCACGCGTCCGCCCGCGTCATGACGAAGCTGGGCATGCGCCAGGAACGCGAGACGGTCGTCCCGGCCCACGGGCAGCCGGTGCGGGTCATGACGATCACCCGCAGCGAGTTCGAGGCCGTCCACGGCGGCTGATCCGCAGGGGTGACGCCGTATCCTCACAGGTCATCGTCATCATGTCCGGCTGGTGGTCTTACCGGATCAAGCCGAATCCGTAACGTACTGTGATTGCATGAGTGCTTTGCGTGAGACGTATGAGTCTCTGAACCTCGAGCCCAAGCCGATCCGGCCTCACATCCTCGCCTGCGCGAGCGTGGTGTTCGGCGACGACTACTACGCCGGCCGCCGTGAGGAGATCAGCCTCTCCGGGTTCGTCCAGCTCAACAAGTGGCCGATGCCCGGCTTCGAGCACCGTGTGGACGAGCACGGCCATGCCGAGTTCGACCTGGAGCTCATCAGCGCTCCCGAGGTCGGCATCAAGGGCTTCAGCTACGAACTCGACGACCGCGTCCAGGTGCTGGCCAACCCGTTCCTGCCCAACACCGGCCGCATCCGGCAAATCGTGCCAGGCAAGAACTTCCCCGCGGAGCTTCGCCTGCGGCACTTCGGCATCCTGGAGAGCAGCACGCTGCGGCTGGCGCACCGCAACGTCATCAACCTCTCCGGGATCGTCGACCACGTTCCGCCCTTCAAGAAGCCGCTCACCGGGCCCCTGTTCGGCCGTCCTCGCGGCGACGGCCCGTTCGACATCGCCCAGGCGCCGAACGTGCTGCGCGGCACCACCCTGCCCGAGGCCTGGTACCCGGCGGACGACGAGAACGAGCCAGTGGGGATCACGCCCACACTGTTCGTCGCCCCGAGCGCGGCCCCGTACCTGTTCATGCTGGTCGACCCTTCATTGATCATGCAGGTGTCAGTGGAAGGCGCCATCGAGGTCGAGGTCGGCGGCAAGACCGAGCGCGTCGAACTGGCCGGCGACCACGCCAAGGCGGCGGGGGCCGAAATCCTGCTGTTCGGGCCCGACAAGCACGGCGAGGGCACCGGGGTGCTGGCCCAGTTGGCTCGCGTCGCCCTGGTGGGCCACTGCCCCGCGCTCGGCGGCCGGGTGATGTTGCGGGCGAGCTGGTCCCGGCCGTCCGGCGGCACGCTCGGCGAGGGCACCGAGGACAGCCTCAGCCGGGTGCGCTTCCCCAGCGAGCTGCACCTCGACGCCGAGTTCGAACTCGTCACCCCGCACGGCACCCTGTACGCGGCCAATCCCGTCCACGTCGGCGGCAAGCTCACCGACCTTGAACTCACCGGCAGCGAGCTGACCCTGCAAGGCGCGGACGCGCCGCTCGTCACCACCGACGGGACGGTCAAGGCGCGCCTGACCGGCACCCGGCTCGCCCTGCGGGCAGCGATCGTCGGCGAGCACGCCGCCGTCAACAGCTGACACCCCGCCACAAGGCAAGCGACCATCGCCCATCAGGGCAAGCCTGCTCTCTGTCCTGTCGACCTTCCCCGGGCACGCCACACAGGGTGCCCGGGGAAGGTGTATCCAGCGCCGCAATGTGTGATCTGAGCGGCCCATCCTCTAGCTGCCGGACAGGGCCGTCTGCCACTCCGGATGCTTGGCGATCAGGCCCAGGCGCCGGCTAGCGCGGTCCTGGGCCGGCGGCGATGACGGCGCGGTCGGGGTCCGGCAGCCACTGGTGCCGCGGGTCGAACGGCCGGAAGGTGGCCTCGACGAAGCGGATGAGCCGGGCCAGGACCGGGTGATGGTTCTGCCGGTGGCACAGCAGCGAGCACGGGTACACGGGCACGGGCTCGACGATCGGGACCTGGACGGTGCGCGGATGCCAGGGGAGCCGGCACAGCTTCCCCACAAACCCGATGCGCTCGCCGGCGCCGATCTCCTCCACGAAGTACTCCCAGCCGAAGTCCGGCCCCGAGGCGTCGATCCGGATGTCGAACGCGGCGCCGAGGAAGCGGTAGAACTCGGCCCACTCGCTGTCCGGGACGTTGCCGGGCATCCACACGGTCGATCCCGACAGCTGTTCCATCGTCACGTCCCGCCGCTCGGCGAGGGGATGGTCGCGGCCCACCAGCAGGTGCAACGGTTCCAGGTAGGCCGGGACGTACCGGAGGTCCTCCTCCAGCGTCCCGCTGACGCGGGCGAAGGCGGCGTCGACGGACCCGCGGGCGAGCGCGCCGCGCGCCGATCGCAGCCCGTTGGAGGTGACGACGTCGATGTCGACGTCCTCGGCGGTCTGGTGGAAGGCCCGGATCAGGTCGATGGACCCGAGCCGGGTGTCCAGCACGTCGACCCGGAGCGACCGGCGCCGGCCGCGTAGCACCTCGAGTGCCTGGTCGGCGATGCCGACGAGGGCGCGCGCGTGATGCAGGAACGTCCTGCCGTCCTCGGTGAGGTCGGCCCCGTTGCGTGACCGGAAGAACAGCCGCACACCGAGGTCGGACTCCAGCTTCGCGATCCGCTTGGAGACGGCCTGCTGGCTGATGCCCAGCCGGGCCGCGGCCTCGCTGAAGGACCGGTCCTCGGTGACGGCGACGAAGGCGCGGACCGTGCCGAGATCGAGGTCCGCCCCGCCTCGCTCGACAACCGATGGTTGTGGCATATCGGCGTGTCGATTGTTGGACAACCGGGCCTGCTCTCGGGTCGAATGCTCGGGTTCGCAGCCGAGCCTACAACTGGGAGGCGTGGTCTTCGGTGAGGTCATTCGTCCATCTCCACGTGCACACCGAGTACAGCATGCTCGACGGCGCCGCCAAGGTCGGCCTGCTGATGGACGACGTCTCCCGGCAGGGGATGCCGGCCGTGGCGATGAGCGACCACGGCAACGTGCACGGCGCGTACGAGTTCTACCGAACGGCTCGCCGGGTGGGGATCAAGCCGATCATCGGCATCGAGAGCTACGTCGCGCCCGCCTCTCGGCACCAGCGGCAGCCGGTGTTCTACAGCGACAACCTGGCGCTGCGCCGCTCCGACGACGAGACCGGCGAGGGCGGTGACGTCTCCGGGCGCGGCCTGTACACCCACATGACGATGTGGGCGGCCGATGCCCGGGGCCTGCGCAACCTGTTCCGCCTGCAGTCCCGCGCCTGGCTGGAAGGACACGTCCAGAAATATCCGCGCATGGACGATGAGCTGCTCGCCGAGCACAGCCAGGGCCTCATCGCCACGACCGGCTGCCCGTCCGGCCAGGTGCAGACCCGGCTGCGGCTCGGCCAGTACAGCCAGGCCGTCGAGGCCGCCGCCCGCTGTCGCGACATCTTCGGCCCGGACAACTACTTCCTGGAGTTGATGGACCACGGCCTCCCCATCGAGCGCCGGGTCCGCGACGACCTGCTCAGGCTCGGCAAGGAGCTCGACCTGCCGCCCCTGGCCACCAACGACTCGCACTACGTCACCGAGGACCAGGCCCAGGCGCACGACGTGCTGCTGTGCGTCGGCACCGGCAAGCGGCTCACCGACGCCGGCCGCTTCCGCTTCGGCGGCAGCGGCTACTTCGTCAAGTCCCCCGAGCAGATGCGCGCGCTGTGGGACGCTGAGGTGCCGGGCGCCTGCGACAACACCCTGCTGGTCGCCGAGCGGATCGGCGACTACGACGAGGTGTTCGCCCATCGGGACCTGACGCCGCGCTTCCCCGTCCCCGAGGGCGAGAGCGAGTCCAGCTGGCTGCGCAAGGAGACCCTGCGGGGAGCGCGGCGCCGCTACGGCGGGCACCCGCCGCAGGAGGTGCTCGACCGCATCGACTACGAGCTGTCGGTCATCGACACCATGGGCTTCCCCGGCTACTTCCTGGTGGTGGCCGACATCTGCCGGTACGCCCGGGAGAACGGCATCGGCCTGGGCCCGGGCCGCGGCTCGGCGACCGGGTCACTCGTCGCCTACTGCACGGGGATCACCCAGCTCGACCCGATCGAGCACAAGCTGATCTTCGAGCGTTTCCTCAACCCCGAGCGCGTCTCCATGCCGGACGTCGATCTCGACTTCGACGACCGGCGGCGCGACGAGATGATCGACTACGTCACCCGCAAGTACGGCGACGACCGGGTCTGCCAGATCGTCACCTTCGGCACCATCAAGGCCAAAGCCGCCATCAAGGACTCCTGCCGCGTGCTGGGCCTGCCGTACGCCCTGGGCGATCGCATCACCAAGGCGTTCCCTGCGGCGGTCGGCGGCAAGGAGATCCCGCTGGCCGCCATCCACGACGAGCACCACGCGCGCCACGGCGAGGCGGCCGAGCTGCGCCAGATGTACGAGCAGGACCCCGACGTCAAGCAGGTGATCGACACCGCGGTCGGCATCGAGGGCCTCACCCGCGGCACCGGCATCCACGCCGCGGGCGTGATCCTGTCCAGCGAGCCGCTGATCGACGTGATCCCGCTGGCCAGGCCCAAGGCCGACGGCCCGGTCATCACCGGTTTCCCGTTCACCCAGGCCGAGGACATGGGCCTGCTGAAGATGGACTTCCTCGGCCTGCGCAACCTCACCGTGATCGGCGACGCCATCGCGGGCGTCCGCGCCAACAAGGGCATCGACATCGACATCTTCGACGTCCCGCTCGACGACGCCAGGACGTACGAACTGCTGGCCCGCGGTGACACGCTCGGCGTCTTCCAACTGGACAGCGGCGGCATGCGGGTGCTGCTGAGACTGATGCAGCCCACCACGTTCACCGACATCGCCGCGGTGAACGCGCTGTACCGGCCCGGCCCGATGGAGATGAACGCCCACACCAACTACGCGCTGCGCAAGACCGGCAGGCAGCCGGTCGAGCCGATCCACCCCGAGCTCGGGGAGGTCCTCGAGCCCATCCTGGGCGACACCTACCATCTGGTCGTCTTCCAGGAGCAGGTCATGGCCATCGCCCAGCAACTGGCCGGGTACTCCCTCGGCGCCGCCGACATGCTGCGCCGCGCCATGGGCAAGAAGAAGAAGGAGGTCCTGGACGCCGAATGGGACCGCTTCTCCACCGGTATGCGCGAGCGCGGCTTCGCCGAGGAGGCGATCACGGCGGTCTGGGACGTCCTGGTCCCCTTCAGCGGCTACGGCTTCAACAAGTCGCACACCGCCGGCTACGGGCTGGTCTCCTACTGGACCGCCTACCTCAAGGCCAACCACCCCAGCGAGTACCTCGCCGCGCTGCTCACCTCGGTCGGCGACGACAAGGACAAGATGGCCGTCTACCTGGCCGACAGCCGGCGCCTGGGTATCAGGGTGCTGCCCCCCGACGTCAACGCCAGCCGGCTCGACTTCGCCGCCGTCGGCTCCGACATCCGCTTCGGGCTGGGCGCCGTGCGCAACGTCGGAGCCGGTGTCGTGGACGCCATCGTCGCCACCCGGGAAGCCGCCGGCCACTTCACCGACTTCAACGACTTCCTCGCCAAGGTCCCGTCCGCCGTCTGCAACAAGCGCGTCATCGAGTCGCTGGCCAAGGCCGGCGCCTTCGACAGCCTGCGGCATCATCGCAAGGCCCTGGTCGCGGTCCACGAGCAGGCCGTCGACGCGGTCATCGACGTCAAGCGGAACGCGGCCCGCGGCCAGGAATCGCTGTTCGGGCAACCGGGCGAGAGCGGCGCCTTCTCGATCGCGATCCCCGAGGGAGAGTGGGACAAGGCCACCCTGCTCGCCTTCGAACGCGAGATGCTCGGCCTCTACGTCTCCAGCCACCCGCTCGACGGCGCCGAACGCGTCCTGGACGCCAACCGCGACACCACCATCGCCGACCTCCTGGCCTCCGGACGGCAGGACGGCGTGTGCCGCGTCAGCGGCATCGTCTCCGGCCTGCAGCGCAAGGTCACCAAGCAGGGCAGCCCGTGGGCGATCGTCACCCTCGAGGACCACGACGCCGCCGTGGAATGCCTCATCTTCCCCAAGACCTACACCCTGTACGGCGAAGCACTGGCCCAGGACCGCGTGATCTCCGTGCGGGGACGGATCAACGTACGCGACGAGACGGTGAGCGTCTACGGCGAGGAGGTCAAGCTCCTCGACGTCTCCCAGGCCGACACCGAGCCTCCCGTGGTGATCTCGGTCCACGAGGCTCAGCTGAACCCGCGGCTGGTCCGGGAGTTCAGGCACATCCTGACCGCCCATCCCGGCCGGGCTCCCGTCCACGTGCGCGTGCACCGCCACGGGACCACCAGCGTGCTGATGGACCTGCAGCCCTTCCGGGTCGCACCGGAACCGGCGTTCTACGGCGACGTCAAGGCGCTGCTCGGGGCCAACGCGATCGGCCACGCGTGATGGGCGACTGGCCGTGCCCCCGATGCCGCGCCGACAGCGTCCTCGCCGTCCTGCGCCGCCCCCACGCCTGGACGAACACATCGGGAAACCCGGTCCGGGGCCACAGCGACGTGCTCCTGTGCGCCCGCTGCGACGCGGACGATCCCCTCACCGGCCCGATCATCACCTACTTCGCCGTCCACGGATCGGCGCGGCCGGAGAACGTGGGGCAGCTCGCCCGGCTCCTGCTGCGCTGGGTCGACCGGGCGCGACCGCCGGCGCCGGACGAGAAGGCGCTGCGAGCCGAGGCCGAGGCCTGGCGCCGGGGCGAGCTGTGACCGCCGGCGATCAACGCCGCCCGCCCGGGTGGCGGGCCGGCGGCGGGTCTCGGCATCGGACCGGGTTCCCGTGCGAGGCACGGGGGTGTGGCGCTGGACGGCCGGGCGGCGGCGGCCACTACCAGCGCCGATCCGACCCGTGATCGCGAAGTGTCACTGGAGCTTCCAGTGCCGTGAAATTTTGCGCCATCAGTGCCGATATCCCCGTACGGACATTGGCTAGGGTGATGCGGGTGGATGACGCGGCGGGGTCCATGAGCGAGCCTTGGCGGGTCGGTGATGTCATCGACGGCCGGTACGAGGTGACCCGCGTACATGAGCACGGCGGGATGGGGCTGGTGTACCGGGTCCGGCACCTGCTGTGGGGCGCCGATCTCGCGGTGAAATGCCCCCGCTCCGAGCTGTTCCGCGACGCAGCCGACAAGGAGCGGTTCGTCACCGAGGCCGAGGTGTGGGTGTCGCTGGGGCTGCACCCGAACGTGTGCGCCTGCCACTACGTTCGCACGCTCGGCGGCATTCCTCGCGTGTTCGCGGAGTACGTCGCGGGCGGCAGCCTGCGTGACTGGATCGACGACCGCAGGCTGTACGAGGGTACGGAACGTGAGGTGCTCACCCGCATCACGGATTTCGCGATCCAGACCGCGTGGGGCCTTGAGCATGCGCACAGCCGTGGCCTGGTGCACCAGGACATGAAGCCCGCGAACGTCCTGCTCGATGAAGAGGGCACCGCGAAGGTCACCGACTTCGGGCTGGCCAGGGCTCGCGCCGTCGCCACGACGACGCCCACACGCGACAGCGCGCCCGGCGTCAGCGTGCTGGTCCCTTCCGGTGGCCTGACCCGTGCCTACGCCTCGCCTGAACAGGCCTCTGGCGAGGCGCTGGGCAGGCGTACCGACATCTACAGCTTCGCGGTGTCGGTGCTGGAGATGTTCACCGGCGGGATCAGCTGGATGGCGGGGCCGATCGCGGGGGAGGCGCTCGCGGCCTACCGCACCGAAGGACCGGGCGCAGCCGGGCTTCCTGCCATGCCGGGTGAACTCGCCGACCTGCTTGAGCGGTGTCTGAGCTTCGACCCCGCGGATCGGCCGGGCACGATGGCCGAGGTCGCCGCCAGCCTGGCCGGGATCTACCAGCGGATCGCGGGTGGCCTCTATCCACGTGCCACGCCTGTGGCGGCCGATCTGCGGGCCGGCGAGCTCAACAACAAGGGAGTGTCGCTGCTCGACCTCGACCGCACGACCGAGGCTCGGGAGACGTTCACAGCGGCGCTGGCGGCGGACCCGCAGCACCTGGAGGCCACCTACAACGCCGGCCTGCACCAGTGGCGCCACGGCGAGATCACCGACGAAGAGCTCGTCACCGGGCTCGAAGCGATCCGCGCCGATGCCGGGGACCCCTGGCAGGCCCGCCACCTGCTCGCCCAGGTACAGCTCGAGCGCGGCGACCTCACCGCCGCCCGCGCGCTTCTCGAAGAGATCGGTGACGAGCCCGAGGTCCAGGCGGCCATGCGGACCGTCCAGTCAGGACGACTCACCGACGCGCGCTGCGTCGAGGCCAGAGCGATCCCGTGGGCGCTGTACCGGGATGACGAGCTGACCGAACCTGACGGGCCGTACAGGATGGGCCCTTACATTCTCACCAGCCTCACCCCCGACGGTCGGCTGCTGCTGACCGGTGGCCGCGACGGCATGGCGAAGTTATGGGACCTGCGCAGCGGGGAGTGCCTACGGGAGATCAGGGCGCACCGCGGAGAGCTGTGCTCGGTCGCTCTCACCTCTGACGGACGCTTCGCCGCCTCCACGGGCAAGGACGAAACCCTGCGGCTGTGGGATCTCGGGACAGGCCGCTGCGTGCGCGCGTTCCCACTCGAACCGCCGCCCCGGTTCGGATACGCGACCAATCCTGTCGCGCTGAACGCCGACGCGAGCACGGTGCTGGTGTCGAACGCGGACGGGCCGATCCAGGTCTTGGACGTCCATGGCGGAAAGATCAGGCGGACCCTCGCAGGGCTCGCAGGCGGCGTGCGCTCGATCGAACTGACCGCCGACGAGGGCTTCCTGCTCTCCACCGGCAAGACCACAGGCGAAGTCCGGCTCTGGGATCTGAGCTCAGGCCGCCACCGGACGATCCGCGCCGCCGACACTCCGACGGTCAGCGCCAGTTGCCTTGACCTGGAGGGCCGTTTCGCGGTCATCGGCGCCAAGGACGCCACGATCAGCTTGTGGGACCTCCGCACCGGCCGCTGCCTGCGGACCATGAAGGCACCCTCCGAGGTGGAGACCCTGTCACTGAGCGCAGACGCGCGTTTCGTGCTCTCCGGCTCGATGGACAAGACCGTCCGCCTCTGGGATGTCGCCGACGGGCGTTGTCTGCGGACCTTCCGTGGGCACCGCTCCGCTGTGCGTGCCGTACGGCTGAGCGTGGACGGCCGCTCCGCGGTCTCCGCGGGCCAGGACAACGCGGCCCGCACGTGGGGCCTCCCCCTCGATTGGAGCGCCACACCGCAGCTGAGCAAGCCGCGGCGGCACGAGGAACTGAGCCGGCTCGCCACCGAGGTCGAGGCCCTGGTCTCCGAGGCGGAGCAGGAGATCGCTGCCTCCCGGTACTCGCGCGCGCTCGACCTGCTCACCCGGGCAAGGGCGATCCCTGGTCACGAGCGAGCGGCTCAGGTGCTCACCGCCTGGCGGGCGCTGGGCCGGCACACGGTCCGTATCGGCCTGCGGGGGGTCTGGCCGACGACGACCTTCGCCGGGTACTCCGTCGCACTCTCCGCCGACGGCAAGATCGCGGTCACTGACGGCGGCGACGGGGCCGCCCGGCTCTGGGACGCCGCCAGCGGAGCCTGCGTGCGCGTCCTTGAAGGCCCTGCGAGCGCGTTGAACGACCTCGCCCTGAGCGCCGACGGCCGACGAGTGCTGGCGGCAGGGCACGATGGCAAGCTCCGGCTGTGGGACGCGGGGACCGGTAAGTGCCTGCATGTTCTGTTCGCGGCCACTCACAGCGCGCACTCGGCGCGGTTCTACGACGGCGGCCGGAAAGCGGTGGCCGCCGTCAATGACAGGCTGCAGTTCTGGGACCTGGCCGAAGGCCGCCTCCTGCGGGCCGTCGAGAAATGTGACATGGCGGACTCGATCTGGGTCAGCCCTGACGAACGCGTCGCCGTGACAACCGGTCGAAGCACGAAGATCACGCTGTGGAATCTCCGAAGGCAACGGCGGTTACGCGTCCTGGAGGGGCACGAGGACCGGGTGAGGTCGGTGTCCATGAGCACCGACGGGCGTTACGTGGTGTCGAGCGGCGACAGGTGCATCCGGTTGTGGGACGTCGCGTCGGGGGCGTGCGTGCGAGTTCTCGAGCACCCGGGCTATGCCATGGAAGCCAGGCTCAGCAGCGACGGGCGCTTCGTGCTCTCGGCTGACGGCGACTCCGTCCTCAGGGTCTGGGATGTCCAGAGCGGGCAGATGCTGCGTGCCCTGGACGGACACCACAGGCGGATAAGCGGGCTCGCGTTCGCCCCCGACGGCAGCTTCGTCCTGTCCGCGGGCGGCGGGACCGTCCAGCGCTGGGAGCTCGACTGGGAACTGGCCGCACGCGAACCAGCGGACACGGCCGAACACCGAGGCGCGATGTGGAGCAGGATATGGAAACGGCGATGACGCGGCCGGCCACCGTCACGTTGAAGCTGGTCAAGGGCGCGCTCGCCACGACCGACTACGTGTTCGACGAGCGGACCACCTGCGTGCTCGGCCGCGCCGACGACTGTGAGCCGCAGTTGCCGAACGACAAGGACCACAGCACCGTCTCCCGGCATCACTGCCTGCTCGACCTCAACCCGCCCGACGCGCGCATCCGCGACTTCGGCAGCCTCAACGGAACCTACGTCAACGGAAAGAAGATCGGCCAGCGCGAGGCGCACCAGACGCCCGAGGAAGGAGCAGCGCTGTCGTTCCCCGAGTACGACCTGGCCGACGGCGATGAGATCAGGATCGGCGAGACGGTCTTCAGGGTCGGCATCCTGCCCGCCGAGGGCGTGGTGAAGCGCACGCTGGAGCTGGCCAGGTGCAAGGTCTGCGACAGGGAGGTGGGCAGCGAGGTCGGCGCCCGCTCCGGTGCGTACGTCTGCGCCGCCTGCCAGGCCAAACCGGCGGAAGTGGCCGCGATGCTGCTGAACCTCGCGCGCGGCGGGCGCCGCGACCTCGCCTCCATCGCCGGGTACACGATCCTTCGCGAACTCGGCCGAGGCGGGATGGGCGCGGTGTTCCTCGCCCGCCACGAGAGCACAGGCGAGGAAGTGGCACTGAAGGTGATGCTGCCGAGGGTGGCGGCCGGCGCCGAGGCGCACGCCCGATTCCTGCGCGAAGTGCAACTCACCAGGGCGCTGCGACACCCGAACGTCGCCGCCCTGTACGACGCCGGATCAGCAGACGGCACGTTCTACTTCACCACGGAGTTCTGCGCGGGAGGCAGCCTCGACCAGCTCCTGAACCGCAGGGGCGGGCGACTCCCCGCCACGGAGGCCGTCAGCCTGGCACTGCAGGCACTGGAAGGCGTAAGACACGCGCACGAACAGGGCATCGTCCACCGCGATCTCAGTCCACAGAACATCCTGCTGAGTAAGGAGGCCGACGGCACCCTTGCGGCGAAAGTGGGCGACTTCGGCCTCGCCAAAGCCTTCGACCAAGCCGGACTGAGCGGGCTGACCAGGACGGGAACGGCCGCGGGCAAGCCCTGGTACATGCCCCGCCAGCAGGTCGTCAACTTCCGCAACGCCTCGCCCGCCGTCGACGTCTGGGCGCTCGCCGCCTGTCTCTACCACGCCCTGACCGGCCAGTACCCGAGGGATTTCCCCGCAGGAAGGGATCCGTGGCAGATCGTCCTGCAGTCACCGCCGGTGGCGATCCGCCGCAGGGACCCAGGCGTACCCAAAGCACTGGCCGCCGTCATCGACAGAGCGCTGCAGGAGAAGCCCGCGATCGGTTACCAGAGCGCGGCCGACCTCCACGACGCGCTCCGCACCTTGACCCCGTGACCGCGGCTTACGCGCCCACCCGGCAGCCTCGATGGCCCTGGTCAAGATCGCCGGGGGGCGAGGGAGACGCCGACGCCACCAGGCCACGGCCGCCGGCCGGCTACAACTGTCGAAGGGTTATCACCCCCGTAGGTTCACCGGGAGAGCGGTCAACCGGCTTCCCTGGATGCCGCCGAGGTCGGTCTGCTGGAGTTCGGCGAGCGGCACCGCGAGGCGTGCGCTGGGGAAGTCGGCCCGTACGACCGCGACGATCGCGCTCAGCTCGAGTTGGGCCAGTTGGGCGCCGGTGCAGTAGTGGGGGCCGGCGCCGAAGGTCAGGTCCGGTCCGATCGACCGGCCGGGATGGGTGTTGATGCCCTGGATGTCGATGAGCACCGGGGATCGGGCGGGCAGCCGTACCCCGGCGAGCTCGATGTCGGCGGCGGTGAACCGCCAGAGGCTGAAGGGCGCCGGCGCGTGGCGGCGCAGCGTCTCCCGGACGAAATCCTCGATCGTGACCTCCTCCCCTGGGACGCCGTCGCCGTCGAAGACGTGAGCGAGAAGGAATCCCAGCGACGGGTCGGTGGTGAGCTGACCGGCGTAGATCAGCGTGAAGATCAGGTAGTGCATCTGGGCCTCGGTGAGCTCTTCGGGGACCCGTTCGCGCAGCTCGGCGGCCAGGCCGTGCCGGCCCTCGTCGAGTGCCGCGGCGGCCAGTTGCCCGAAGGCGGCCATGGCCGCGCTCACCTCGCGGGGGTCGGCGCTGTGCATGCCCCGGCAGGCCGCGATGGCCTGGTCGATCCGGTCGAGGGGTACGCCGAGCACGTCGCAGACCACGGTGAGGGGGAACCGGGTGGTGAAGTCGGCCATCAGGTCGACCGTCTCACCGGTTGCGGCGAGTGCGGTGAGCTGTTCGCGGGCGAAGCTCGTGATCCGTCCGGCGTAGTCCTGCATCCGCCGGGCGGTGAAGAGGGGAGCGTGCGCCCGGCGCAGCCGCGCGTGCGCCGGGCCGTCGAAGGTGGTCAGCGACGGCTGCGCGGCTGCGGTCGGCTCCAGTCCCGCGGTTCGCGGGTCCCAGTGCGCCGGCGCGTAGGCGGTGTCTTTCACGATGTGCGGGTGGACGAGGGCCTCCCGGGCGAGGACATCGTCGGTGATGATCCATGCCGGGCCGCCGGCCGGGGCGTCGGCCCGGACGATGGGACCGGCGGCGCGCAGGGCGGCGCGGGCGGGATGGGGTTCGCCGATCCCGCGGACGGTGACGGCGAACGGGTCGACGGTGGCACGGGGCGCGTCGGTCATGGAGTCTCCTTGGGGGTGGTCTGGATCGGAGGGTGCGGCAGGCGTCACGTGTGGGTGTTCTTGGGGAGGAGGAACATGAGCGCGGCCGCGGCGGCGTAGCAGGCGATCTGCCAGGGCAGGATCGTGGCGAGGGCGTCGCCGTACGCGACGAGACCGGAGGCTCCGTCGCGCAGGGAGCCGTCCAACCGGGCGAAGAACACGACGCCGAGGACGGCGACGCCGAGCGCGTTGCCGATCTGCGTGATGGTGGTGAGGACACCGCCCGCGGCTCCGGCGTCCTGGGCGGGCACGCCGGCGAGAACGACGTTGATCAGGGACGGGGCGGTGAGACCCAGCCCCAGACCTCCCATGAACAGGGGCATGGCCAACTCCCAGGAAGAGGGTTCGCCGCCATCGCCGACGATGAGGAGCAGTACGACCTGGGACGCGGCCAGGAGCAGCGCGCCGTAGACGAGAAGGGCTCGACCGGCACGGTGGGCGAACCGGACGCCGATCCCGGAGGTGATGATCGAACCGACGGCGTACGGCAGGATGACCAGCCCGGTTTCGAGGGCGGTACGTCCGGCGCCGAGCTGGAGGTAGAGGGACAGCAGCAGGAAGAAGGAACCGAGCGCTCCGAAGAACACCGCCCCCGTCAGGTCCAGCCGGGTACGGCCCGGCGAGCGGGATTCGGGCATGGCTCGGGCCCCTACGATCAGCGCGATGATCGCGATCGGCACGTTGACCCAGAAGATCGCCCGCCACCCCAGACCGAACAGGTCGGCTTCGACCAGAAGCCCGCCGAGCAGCGGTCCGGCCACCGAGGCCAGACCGAGCACGGCACCGTAGGCACCCAGAGCCCTCGCGCGTGCGCCGGGCTCGAATGACGCGCGGATGACGCCGAACACCTGCGGGATCATCAGGCCGCCGGCCAGGCCTTGCGCGACGCGCATGCCGACCAGCGCTCCGGGGCTCGGCGCCAGCCCGCAACCGGCCGAGGCCAGCATGAACGCGGCCAGCCCCAGCAGGAAGACGCGGCGGCGCCCGTACAGGTCACCGATGCGGCCCCCGGTGATCAGGCCCGCTCCGACCGAGAGCGTGTAGCCGGCCAGCATCCACTGCAGTGCGGCCTGGCCGGCGCCGAGGTCCTGGGCGATCGCCGGGGCCGCCACGCTGACGATCGTGGCATCGAGGAGCTCCATGAAGGACGCGGTGAGGACCGCGGCCAGGACGACGGTCGCCGTGCGGCCGGTCAGGAAGAGCGCAGGTGCAGCTCCGTCGCCGTGGCGGCGGGTGGGGGTGGTCATGCTGGGCTGAACTCCCTTGTCAGGAGGCAATGGGATAGCATGTCTGCGCAACACAGTAGCTGCGTCACGCAGCAAAAGTATCACGAACTTCACTGCGCGACGCAGCGAAATAAAGGGGAGGGGTGCCACGATGGCGGAGCCGGGACCGGGCAGAGAAGCGCTACTTGCCGAGGTCACGAAGGACGTGGTGCCAAGCTGGGCGATCCTGGTCGTTCAGCTCAACAGCCTGGTCGCCGAGCGGCTGGGGGTCACCGACACCGACGTGCAATGCCTTCACGTACTGGGCCGTCACGGCCCGACGACACCGGGCATCCTGGCCAAGCACGTGAACCTCACCACCGGATCGGCCTCACGCATGATCGACCGGCTCGTCGCCGCAGGCTGCGTCCGCCGGGTGGCTGACCCTCACGACCGCAGGAAAGTGCTCATCGAGCCCACCCAGGAAGGACTCGACCGGGTCAGTGCCGCCTACTCGGGACTGATCACCCGCACACGAGACGACCTCGGCGACTTCGACGACGCGGAGCTCGCCACTGTCGTCCGATTCATGAGAACGGCCGAACGCAGCACCGCCGCCGAAATCCACCGGCTCCAAGCCATGGACGGCAGCGCGGGAGTGCACGCCCAGCACACCGCTGGTTAGCCGACGTCGGGAACCCATCGAACGACGGCGGGAAGGGACTGGCGCGCAGCATTGCCCAGGTCGAATTCGCCCGGCCAGGAGAGCACGCGCGGTTGTCCGACGAGAACGTCGCGCCTGCTGCCCGGCCGTTACCGGCGTTCCCGGCCACTGCGGGCTGCTCGCGGTGTGGCCTGGCCATTGATCGTTTCTGGTCGCAGGACCGGCGATGTCGGTGGTCGGTCGGCGGCTGTCCACGATCCCCCTCATCTGGTCGCCCTGACGTCGGGATTAGGGTGAAACTCGGCGGAGGAATGAGGTGCCGAGATCGACGATCGGCAAGGAGACCTCGATGGACTACGACCTATTCGAACAGGGCGACATCCAACTGCAGAGCGGCGCCACACTGCGCGACGCCAAGCTGGCTTACAAGACCTACGGCGAGCTCAACGCTGACAAGAGCAACGCGATCGTCTATCCGACGTGGTACTCGGGCCAGCACTACGACAACGAGTGGCTCATCGGCGAGGGCATGGCACTCGATCCATCGCGATATTTCATCGTCATCCCCAACATGTTCGGCAACGGGCTCTCGTCGTCGCCGAGCAACACCCCGCCGCCACATGACGGGGCACGGTTCCCGGACGTGACGATGTACGACAACGTCCGAGCCCAGCACCGTCTCATCACCGAGCGGTTCGGCATCGAGCGCCTGGAACTCGTCACGGGCTGGTCGATGGGGGCCGGGCAGACCTACCAGTGGGCGCTCAGCTACCCCGAAATGGTCCGTCGGATACTCCCCTTCTGCGGCTCGGCGAAGACCAGCATCCACAACATCGTCTTCCTTGAGGGCGTCAAGGCCGCGCTCACCGCCGACTCGGAGTGGAACAACGGCTGGTACCGCGAGCAGCCGCGGGTCGGACTTCGGGCGATGGCCCGCGTCTACGCCGGCTGGGGTTTCTCCCAGCAGTTCTACCGGGAGAAGCTCTACGAGCGCGAGCCGCTCCGCTACGGCTCTCTGGAGGACTTCCTCGTCGGCTTCTGGGAGGGGTTGTTCCTCAAGCGCGACGCGAACAATCTCCTTACCATGCTGTGGACGTGGCAGAACGCCGACATCGGCAAGACCCCGGGTTTCAGCGGCGTCGAGGCGGCACTCGCCGCCATCCGCACACCGGCGATCGTCATGCCGGCCCAGCAGGATCTCTACTTCCCGCCCGAGGACAACGAGTGGGAGGTCGCCCACATGCCCCTTGCGGAGCTGCGGATCATTCCCGGCTCGTGGGGGCACTTCGCCGGAGGGGGGCTCAACCCGGTGGACACGAAGTTCATCGACAACGTGCTCAAGGAGTTGCTCGCGCGGGAGGTCTAGGAGCTGTTTCTCAGCTCTCCTGACGGTGGGCACCGGTTTGTCGCTCTTGGTCATCCCAGCACCGTGACCGGCAGATTTGCGCAATCCCGTGCGGGTAGAGGTGCCGCGACCGGCCCACCGTGGCGCCGGTCCGGGGGCGCAATCTGCCACTGAAACGCATGGAGACGCGTATGACGTACGGGATCTGGGAGTATCGGCCCTCGTCCAACTACAGCGCGGACGCCGGCCTGGTCGGCTACAAGGTCGAGGCGACCGACGGCTCGATCGGCAAGGTCGACGAGGCCAGCGAGCAGGTCGGCTCGGCCTACCTCATCGTCGACACCGGGCTGTGGATCTTCGGTAAGAAGGTCATGCTGCCCGCCGGCACCATCGACCGGATCGACACCGAACAGCAGAAGATCTACGTCGACCGTACCAAGGAGGAGATCAAGAACGCTCCCGAGTACGACCCCGACAGGGGCCACGACGACGTGGACTACCGCGAGCGGATCGGCGGCTACTACGGCCCGTTCTACGGCGGTGCCTAGCCCCGATGCCGTGCAGTTGACGGCGGATGTGTGGCCGCTCCCGCAGACGACCTGCCGGCGCAGGCCGTGGCGAGGGCGCCGTCATGGGCCCACGAACCGGCTCTCTTCAGGGCGCTGCGCTGCGCATCCGACCTGAGGTCCATCGTGCGGCGGTCGGCGAGCTCCTCCGACAGTCCCCGGCCGCCAGGAACAACAGCGTGCGCGCCAGTCGTGAGCGGGCCGCCGAGCTGCGCCGGCGGTTGGAGGAAGCGGGCTGGGCAGCCGCAACGTCTCCAGAGCGAGTTGGATCAGGCTCGTGCCGTGCGTGAGCAGCCGGTGGGCGAAGGGGAGGAACTGCGTCAAGCGCGCGCCTCAGCCCTGCTGGATGCGGCTGGTCCTGGGCCGGAGAAGTTGATCACGCGTGCCCTGGCGGGTTCCGGCGTGGGGGGCGCACCCATCAGGGTCGAGGCCAGGTCCGGACCGGCCTTCGTGGTATACGGTAGGGGGGTACCGTACGTTGAGGAGGACGCATGCGACGCCTGACGGCACTGGACCCGGCAGACGCACCCGAGAAGTCCCGGGAGCTGTTGAACGACATCATCGGCAGGAGGGGCGGAGTGGGCCAGATGGTGTCCACGATGGCCCACTCACCTGCGCTGCTGCAGGGATACCTCGACTTCTCCAAGGCCATGAAGCGGACGAAGCTCCCGCGGCCGCTCAGCGAGAAGATCTCGCTGGCCGTACAGGAATGGATCGGTTGCGCCTACTGCCTCGACGCGCACGCCGAGGCCGGTCGCGCGGCCGGCCTGAGCGAGGCGGACATCGCGCTCGCCCGCCAGGGCACCTCCGTCGACGCCCGTGAGGCGGCACTCATCGCCGTGGCCGTTCGCGTGCTGGCCGAGCCGTCCTCGCTGACCGACGAGGACGTGGCGGAGCTGCGGGCGCACGGCTGGAGCGACCGGATCATCGCGGAGATCGTCGGCCTGGTCACCCTCAACCTGCTGACGGGCGCCTTCAACCTTCTCGCCGGCCTGGAGCCGGCCGAAGAGAGCGTGTAGGGGACGGGCCGTCACCCCGGCCGGCTCCGGGACGGCCGCGGCCGATGACGCCCGCGGCCGTCCCGGCGGAGGCCGTCCTACGCTTGGGCGATGCGGCCGGTTGCCGGGGCGCGGTCATCGCGGTCAGCGGGGCCGGCGGGGGCTCGGCCCTGCAGGTGCACGGCCGCCGCGCACGCCCATCCCACGACGGCCAAGCCGCACCACGGCAGCGCGGGAAGACCCAGCGACCGGCTCGCGTCGAGGGCCGCGCCGGTGAGCAGGTTGCCCACCGCGACGCCGATGCCGGACAGCGTGCTGTAGAACCCGTAGGAGGTCCCCACCAGCCGGTCGCCGCCCAGCTCCGTGATCGTCGCCATCTCGAACGGATAGACGACCATCGTGGCCACGGTCAGCAAGGCGGCGGTGAGCAGCGCGGGAGCCAGCACGAGAGCCGGTGGCGGTGTCATCGGAACGGCCAGCGGCAGGAACGACGCCCCCATGAGCGTCAGACCCCGCACGATGGCCTGCCGTGCCGTCCATCGGGCTCTGATCCATGCGGTCAGCCGTACCTGGCCCGCCACGGCCAGCCCGCCGGACACGGCGAACAGCAGCATGACGCCGACCTCGCCCCCCGTGAGCCGCCGCACCTCCAGCGGCAGGCCGAGATAGACCTGGAAGTTCAGGACGTACGAGCCGGCCATGGCCAGGGAGAACAGCAGCAGGGGGCGGTTGCGGAGCACCTGCCGCCAGCCGTGCAGGATCGATCCGTCACGGTGGCCGGCCCGCGCGGGCATGGCCCTGACCTGCGCGACGGCCAGGAGGGCGAAGAGCGCGGCAGCCACCAGACACGTCAGCCGGAAGCCCGCGCCCTGGAGAAGCAGCCCGATGAGCGGCCCGATCAGGATGCCGGCCTGGTAGAAGACGTTGAAGGCGGCGAACGCCGCCACCTTGCTGTCGCCCGCTTCGTGGGCGAGGTAGGCGCGCGCGGCGGGGTTGAACAGGGCGCCGGCCAGTCCGGTGAGCGCCGAGGCGATGATCAGCACGGGTACCGCCTCGGCCAGGCCCAGCAGCGCGAATCCGGCGGTGCGCAGGACCAGCCCGGCCAGGATCATCGGCTTGTAGCCCAGCCGGTCGGCCAGGCTGCCGCCGAGCAGGAACATGCCCTGCTGGCTGAGGTTGCGCACGCCGAGGATCAGCCCGACGAGCCAGACGGCCAGGCCGAGGTCCCCGGCCAGATGGTTGGCCAGGTACGGCATCAGCATGTAGAAGCCGATGTTGATGGTGAGCTGGTTGACCAGCAGCAGCCTGATCGGCTTGGTGAACGACCTCATGGCGCCACCGGGTCGATGACGGTCGTGCACCGGGTCCAGCGCCGCACTTCGGTGTCGAGCGGGTGGCCGACCTCGTCCGGCTCGGGATCCGGCTTGCGGGAGAGCAGGCCGTGGTCGTCACAGTAGGCGTCGTTGTAGATCGTGTCGGCGTAACGGTGCGGACCGTCGGGGAAGATCGCGGCGATCCGCGTGCCGTCGGGGTGCGTCCTGGCCAGCCACGAGGAGACCAGGGCCACCGCGCCCACGCTCCAGCCGCCGCTGGCGTAGTGCCCCGACGCCAGGCGCCGGCAGGCCCAGACCGCCTCGTCGGGTGCCACCCAGTGGATCTCGCTGAAGCTGTCGTAGGCGACGTTGCGCGGATGGATGCTGCTGCCCAGGCCGCGCATCAGCCGCTGCCGGGCGGGCTGACCGAAGATCGTCGAGCCGATAGTGTCGACTCCGACCAGGCGGACGCCGGGGCAGAGCCGCCGAAGCGTCCGATAGACGCCCGCGCTGTGACCGCCGGTGCCGACGCTGCAGACGAGCACGTCGATCCGGCCGAGCTGGTGGGCGAGTTCCCTGGCCAGGTCGTCGTAGGCGCTGACGTTGTCGGGGTTGTGATACTGGTCGGGGCAGTGGCTGCCCGGGTTCTCCTCGAGGAGCGCGCGCACGCGCTCGCGCCGTGCCTGCTGCCAGCCGCCGGTGGGGTGCGGCGCCGGCACCGTGTCGACGCGGGCGCCGTAGGCGCGCAGCAGCCGATGCATGGCGGGCTCCATGCCGGGATCGGTCACCAGGACGACCGGGTGGCGGTAGACGATCCCGGCCAGGGCCAGTCCCAGTCCGAGCGTTCCGCTGGTCGACTCGATGATCGAGGCTCCCGGCCGGAGCGCTCCCCTGCACCGCGCTTGCGCGATCATGTACAGCCCGGGGCGGTCCTTGATGCCGCCGGGGTTGCATCCCTCCAGCTTCGCCCAGAAGCCGCGCTTCCCGTCGCCCCAGAGTTCCGGCACCCACAGCACGGGGGTGTCGCCGACGAGGCTCGACAGTTTCGGCGCACGGCAGAGCCGGCGCCTCTCGGTGGTTCCCATGATGAATGTCCTTGCCATGACGCGTGCGTACGGATGTCTCGGGCAGGCGTGTGCCGGGCACACGCCTGCCTGCTACACCCGTGTCACGCACACCATGGTGAGGATGGCGACCCCGCTCGGCTTGGCGGCGTCGGCCGGCTGGTCCGGCCGCGACGGGGGCAGCTCCGTCAGTTCCTCGGCGGCCACCCGCGCGCCGGCCGGTACGGCGAGGCCGGGCCCTGGGCTCGGCTGGGTGGCCGGCATGTCGCAGCTCTCGGTGTGTTCGTGGCCGCCTGGAGCATGGTGGTGCGAGTGAGAGGTGGTGGCGCCCGTCGCGTGAACGTCGGCGGCGGCGTGGTGACCGTGCGGGCCGAAGGCGCACATCAGGAGGTGCAGCACGACGGTGACCGCCAGCAGCCCGAGCACGATGGAAGCTCGGCGAGCTGGCGTCCGTGGCGCGCGGCTCCAGGTCACGCTGACGACGCTAGCTCACCGAACGTATGCATTACTTCTACACTGAGTTAACGAGATGTGCGAGTCGCGACGCTGTCCTTTCTGGAGTTCGCGATCTACTACAGTGGATAGGACGTGTGATCGGGGGAGTGCTGTGATCAAGGGAGCGGGCGCGAGGCTGCCGCGCTGGCTCGTCGTGGTCGCGCTCGCCTTCGGCGTCGCCTGCATGCACTCGCTGGGCCACGTGAGCGCCGATCACGCGATCTCCGAGCACGCGATGCCGCACCACGGGCAGGCGCCCCAGGCGGTGCCGCAGGGCGGTGACACACCCGGGCTCGACCCGACGGCGGTCTGTCTGGCCGTCATGACGCCCTTCCTGGTGCTGTGGCTCATCGCCGTGAAGGGGAGCGCCGGACGGCGCCTCCTCGTCGTGCCGGTCTCCCTCCCGGGCCCGGACCGGTTGGCCAGGCCGCCGCCCAGGAAGACGGCGGTGCGCCTGGCCGAACTCTCGGTTCTCCGCGTATAGGCCGGCCACTTCCGCGGACAGCCGGACCGGCCCTGTCCGCGGCACGGTCCAACGCATCGGAGATCGAGAGAAGGCAAGCAGTATGGACGACAACCGATCCGGAATCCGCAGGCTCGCGCTGACCGCGGTCGCGGGAGCGGCATTCCTGGCGGCGCTGACGGCGTGCGGCGGCGGCGCGACGGCCGGGCACGGCATGAGCGCCACCGGCGCCCCCGCCGTGACGACGACCGGTGCCGGGCACGGCATGAGCGCCACCGGCAGCCCTGCCGTGACGCCGACCGGCGCCCAGCCTGGCGCCGGCTTCAACGACGCGGACGTGATGTTCGCGCAGATGATGATCCCGCACCACCAGCAGGCGGTCGAGATGGCCGAGCTGGCCGGGACCCGCGCGTCCGGCGCGGAGGTCAAGGACCTGGCCGTGAAGATCAAGGCCGCGCAGGATCCCGAGATCCGGACCCTGCGGGGCTGGCTGAAGGACTGGGGCAAGCCGGAGTCGGCCGGACACATGGCGGGCCACGGCATGTCGGGGATGATGAGCGAGGACGACCTGAAGAAGCTCGAGGCGGCCAAGGGCGCGGCGTTCGACCGGCTGTTCGCCCAGCAGATGATCGCCCACCACAACGGGGCCATCGAGATGGCCAGGACCGAGCAGGCCCAGGGGTCCAGTCCCGCGGCCAAGGAGCTCGCCAAGACGATCGAGACGACGCAGCAGGCCGAGGTCGCCCAGCTGCAGCAGATCCTCGATCGGCTCTGAGCGGGTCAGCGGCGGCGCACGAGCATCCCGCCGATGTACCAGT